>JAJPIY010000079.1 GCA_021324515.1 Planctomycetota bacterium | reverse complement strand
GATAAAAACGTTTAGATGGCGAGGAGCACTTGCTGGCGCGGCGTGCTTGCACGTAGCGCGAGCAAGTGTGGATGATGTGAGGAGCACTTGCTGGCGCGGCGTGCTCGGAGCACGTAGCGCGAGCAAGTGCGGAGGCGAGGAGCACTTGCTGGCGCGGCGTGCTTGGGAGCACGTAGCGCGAGCAAGTGTTTAGACGGTCTTGCGTCCAATCGAATAATAGGTGAAGCCGAAGCTGGCGGGCGTCTTGGGATCGTAGAGATTACGGCCGTCGAAAATGACGCGTTCGGCCAAGAGGCGCCGCATCACTTCGAAGTCGGGATTGCGAAACTCCTGCCATTCCGTAACGATCACCAGGCCGTGCGCTCCTTCCAGGGCGCCGTAGGGCCGATCGCAGTAAACCAGTTTATCGCCGTAAACGGCCCTGACGTTGTTCATGGCCTCGGGATCGTGAACGCGCAGCCGCACGCCGGCTGCCAACATGGCTTCGAGGAACACCAGCGCCGGCGCTTCGCGGATGTCGTCGGTGCGGGGCTTGAAAGCCAGGCCCCAAACGGCCAGCGTTTTGGTTTTCAAGCTGTCGCCGTAGTGTTCGCGCACCTTGCGCACCAGCACTTGCTTTTGTGCTTCGTTGACGCGATCGACGGCCTCGATCATGTGGCAAGCAACGCCTAATTGTTTGGACATATGAATAAGGGAGCGGATGTCTTTGGGAAAGCAGCTTCCGCCGAAGCCGGCGCCGGGAAAGAGGAACTGGAAGCCGATGCGGCCGTCGTGGCCGATGCCGCGGCGTACATCATTGATGTCCGCGCCCAGGCGCTCACACAGATTGGCCATCTCATTGATGAAACTGATTTTGGTAGCCAGCATGGCGTTGGCGACATACTTGGTCATCTCGGCGCTTTCAGGCGACATGACGAGGAACGGCCGTTCGGTGCGCAGGAATGGTGCGTACAGCTCGTGCAGTACCTCGGCCACTTCAGGACGGCGCACGCCGACGACGACGCGGTCGGGCCTCATGCAGTCGTCGATGGCGGCCCCTTCCTTGAGGAATTCGGGATTGCTGGCCACGTCAATGGCATGTTTGTTCCGGGCGGCCAGGCGCTCGGCGACAGCACGATTGGTGCCGACTGGTACCGTGCTCTTGATGACGAGGATTTTCGGCCCCGTGAGGAGGGCTGCCAAAGCGTCGGTGACAGCCCAGATGGTGGACAGGTCAGCAGAGCCATCGGCCGATTGCGGCGTACCAACGGCCAGGAAAATAAGCTGCGCCGGTCCCACGCCGCTGGCCAGATCGGTCGTGAAGTGCAGGCGGCCTTCGCGGCGATTGCGCTGCACCAACTCCAGCAAGCCCGGCTCGTAGATCGGCAATTGACCCTGTTTGAGCATCTCGATCTTGCGCGCGTCTTTGTCAATACAGGTCACTTCGTTGCCGCTTTCTGCGAAACAGGTCCCCGTCACCAAACCGACGTAGCCTGTACCGATGACAGCGATCTTCATAGGATTTATCCCTTTTATTTATCCGATAACGGACGTGGCCGGTTCGCCTGCTCTTGTCCGCGCCAGTAAGCCAGGATGTCGGCCAAAGTTTGCTCGAGACGGAAGCGCGGCGCCCAGCCGGTCTCGCGCCGCAGCTTGTCGGCGTTGGCCCGGACATGGGGCGCGTCCGCTGCTCGTAGGAGATTGGCCGATTGCCGTACCTCAACCCTGACGCCTGACAACGCGATCAACCGCTCCAACACGAATTGCACAGCGTAACTCTGACCGGAGCCAACATTGTACACCTCGCCGCTACGCCCCTGTTCCATTACTAGCATATAAGCGGCGACGACATCGCGGACATCGCTAAGGTCGCGGTAGGATTGCAAATTGCCAGTCTGAAGGACCGGCGGCTGGCGACCGCTTTCGATGGCCGCCAGCTGACGAGCGAAATTCGAGACGGCGAACTGCGGCGCTTGCCGCGGGCCGATGTGGTTGAACGGGCGTACGCGCACAATGTCCAGGCCCGGATAGCGTGTGTACTGGTAGCTGGCCAGATCGGCGGCCGCTTTACTGGTGGCGTAGGGATTGTCCGGCCGCAGCAGGTCGTTTTCCGAACAGCCCTGGACGCCGGTGGCACTATCGCCGTAGACCAGGCCGCTGCCGACAAACAAGATGCGCGGCCGTCCCCCCCAGCGCACCACCGCGTCATAGAGGCTGCGCGTTGCCGTCAAATTGCCCTGCCAGGCCGCGT
The DNA here is from genome assembly GCA_021324515.1 of Planctomycetota bacterium. Lineage (GTDB taxonomy): Bacteria > Planctomycetota > Planctomycetia > Gemmatales > Gemmataceae > JAJPHU01. Next base: position 61,880 of record JAJPIY010000079.1, on the reverse strand, counting down.
CCGCTTCCTGGAACGAGCGGCCGGCGTGGGGGTAGCCGGCCAAATGATAGATGCGCTCTGGCTGCACGGCGCGCAAAATCTGTTCCAGCGCCTCGCCGGCGCAGAGGTCACATGCATACAACTCCACCTGCGCTGCCAGATGGCAGCACGCCTCGGGCCATGTTCCCTGGCGAGCTACCCCGATGACGCGATGCCCCCCTTGCGCCAGAAGCGCCTCGGCCAAGTGGCTTCCTGCAAAACCCGTCACCCCTGTCACCAGGATACGCATGACAACTCTCCGACGCTCCTAGGAAGCGTCGCTAAACATGGATCGGTACTGCCGCTGATAGTATTGGAGATATTCACCCGTGCGAATGGCGGCGATCCAGTCGGCGTGGCTGCGATACCACTCGATGGTTTGCCGCAGGCCGTCCTCGAAGGCAATGACCGGCCGCCAACCCAACTCCCGTTCACTTTTGCTGCAATCGATGGCATAGCGGCGATCGTGGCCGGGACGATCCGGCACAAAGCGGATCAGCGATTTCGGCTTGCCCAGGGCATCGAGCAAAGCGTGGGTCAGCTGCAAGTTGGTGCGTTCGGAACGGCCGCCCAGGTTGTAAACCTCGCCGACCCGCCCGCATCGCCACACGGCGAGGATGCCGGCGCAGTGGTCGCGGACATGAATCCAGTCCCGGACGTTTTGGCCGTCGCCGTAGACCGGCACCGGCTCATCGCGGAGCAGATTGCTAATGAACAGCGGAATGATCTTCTCCGGAAATTGATAGGGACCGTAGTTGTTGGAACAGCGCGTGATCAGGGCGGGAAAGTGAAAAGTATGAACATAGCTGCGCACGAGCAAATCCGAAGCCGCTTTGCTGGCTGCATAGGGGCTGTTGGGCGCCAACGGCGTCTCTTCGGTGAAAAAACCACTTGGGCCGAGGCTGCCGTAAACCTCGTCGGTGGACACTTGAATGTAGCGTTCCACCCCCGCAGCGCGGGCGGCGTCGAGCAGCACTTGCGTCCCCAACACATTAGTACGTACAAACGGGCCAGAGTCGAGGATGCTGCGATCGACATGGCTCTCGGCCGCAAAATGAATGACGCTGTGGACGCCCTGCATGACGGCACGCACGGCGTCGCGGTCGGTGATGTCGCCATGCACGAAGCGATAGCGCGGATGATGGGCCACGTCCGCCAGGTTCGCCAGGTTGCCGGCGTAGGTCAAGGCGTCGAAATTGACGACGCAGACATCGGGTTCGTGTTCCAGTACGTAATGGATGAAGTTGCTGCCGATAAAGCCGCAACCTCCGGTCACAAGCATCGAAATCATGGCCCTTCCTGGGTTGGGGGTTGTAGGTCCTCTGGTTTGACAATACCGTTTCCGCCGCCTGCGCGTCAAGGAAAACGGAATGCAGACGATGTTTCCCTCTTCCCCTTGTCCTGCCTCGACGCCGCTCCTATAAGTAACCAAAGGGAAGGAACCCGCCGCCCCTCCTCGACAAACGTGTCGAGGTTTCTTTTTGTTCTACATCGTGAAAAAAATCACGAAGTTGGGTGCCGAATGGACTTCACGCTCTCTACCTATTATCCGATTTTCCTGTATCTGCTGGTGATTATCGCCTTCGCAGTATCGGTCTTGCTGATTACGCATTGGGTGGGACCGAAGCGGCGGACGCCGGTCAAGCAGATGCCCTACGAATCGGGCATGGACCCGATCGGCGATGCCCGGCAGCGTTTCGATGTAAAGTTCTATCTGATCGCCATTCTTTTTCTGGTTTTTGATGTGGAATTGTTGTTTCTGTATCCGTGGGCGGCCTCGTATCCGTGGAGCGGCACGACCGAGGAGCCGGCTTCGTTTCTGCCCGTGGAGTTCCATACGCTGGTGTTCTGGGAAGTGCTGGTGTTTCTGCTGACGGTGGTGGTCGCCTATGTTTATGCTTGGCGGAGAGGGGTGTTCCGATGGCGCTAGCAGGCGTGTCTGAGAGCGTGATGGTGACGCAGCTGGACAAGCTGGCCAACTGGGTGCGCAAGAACAGTTTGTGGCCAATGCCGTTCGCCACGGCTTGCTGCGGCATCGAGTTGATGGCCACCGGCGCGTCCCGCCACGACATCGCCCGCTTCGGTGCCGAGGCCATGCGCTTCTCGCCGCGGCAGTGCGACCTGATGATCGTCGCTGGCCGCATTGCCATGAAGATGCTGCCGGTGTTGCAGCGCATCTGGCTGCAAATGCCGGAGCCGAAATGGTGTATTTCAATGGGCGCCTGTGCCTCTTCGGGCGGCGTCTTCGATACCTACGCCGTGGTGCAGGGCATCGATCGCTTCATTCCGGTGGACGTATACGTACCCGGCTGCCCGCCGCGGCCGGAACAATTGTTGCGGTCGGTCCTCGATTTGCAGGAGAAAATCCAGCGTACCGGCACCCTCATGGGCAAAGAGTTCCAAGAACAGCGTTTGTGGCCGCATCCACCGAGGCCGCTAGCCATCGAACTGCCGCCTGCTGAGGAAATAGTCGCCCCCGGCGATTTTACTTCTGCCACCCGCTTACAAGCAGATGGACGACCATGACCCACGACGAGATACTTGCCAAGCTGCATGCGAAGTTCGGCGAGACGTTCACCACTTCCGAATTTCGTGACAATCGCCGCATTATCGTGCCGGCCGAGCGCGTCTATGCCGTGCTGGAGTTTTTGAAAGAACAGTGCGGTTTCGACATGCTCGTCGAATTGGGAGGGGCCGATTATCTACACTATCCCCATGCCACAGACCGCTACGGCGTCTGGTACGTGCTGGTTAATACCACAACAGGGGTCCGGTTGATCGTCAAGACGTTCACCAACGATCCGGAACCGACTTTGCCGTCCGTCTTCGCTTTGTGGAAGGGCGCCGATTGGATGGAGCGCGAGGTCTACGATATGTATGGCGTGGTGTTCGACGGCCATCCAGACCTGCGCCGCATTCTGTTGCCAGATGAATTCACGGCGTTTCCCCTGCGCAAAGATTATCCGATGCGCGGCCGCGGCGAACGGCACAATTTCCCGGTAATTACGCGCCCGGAAAGCTAAGATAACTAACCACAGGGTCTTCTCTGTGACTCTGTGGTCAGTTGGATCTTTGAATCGAGGGAGCTGTCATGCCTCTGGAATTAGCCGATGCTATCGCCCTACCGGAAGGGCCGGAGCGGGAATATTTGTGGACCCTCAATTTTGGTCCGCAGCATCCTGCTACGCATACCACGCTGCGTATTATTCTGACGCTCGACGGCGAAACCATCGTCAAGGCTGTGCCCGATATCGGCTATTTGCACAGCGGTTTCGAGAAGCTCGGCGAACATCTTGATTACAACCAATATGTAACGATCGTCGATCGCAAAAACTATATTTCGCCGGTTGCCAATGAGATCGCCTGGTTCGCGGCAGTCGAAAAATTGATGGGTATTGAGTTGACGCCGCGTTGCAAGTATCTTCGCGTCATCTTCAATGAATTGATGCGCATTCACGATCACTTGCTCTGCTGCGGCGCGGCGGCGCTCGATCTGGGCGGCTTCACTGCTTTCCTCTACGCCTTCAATCAAAAGGAAAAAATTTACGACATATGCGAACGCGCCGCCGGCCAGCGTTTCCATCCAAGCTATCTGCGCGTGGGCGGGCTGCTGGCAGATGTTGATGATATTTGGATCGACATGGTGCGAAAATTTGTCCGCGATTTCCCCAAGGCATGGAATGATATTGTCCGTCTGCTCAATCGCAATCGCATCTTTATCGAGCGTACCAAAGATATTGGCGTGTTATCGAAAGAAGACGCTATCAATTTGAGCTGTACGGGACCTATCGCTCGCGCTAGCGGCGTCGTCCGCGACCTGCGCAAAGATGAGCCATACTTGGCCTACCGCGATTTCGATTTCAAGGTCGTGTGTGCCCGTGAGGGCGATTGTTATGCGCGCTATCTCGTCCGCATGGAAGAGATGCTCGAAAGCTGTAAAATTATTCACCAGGCCATCGAGAATTTGCCGCCCGGTCCCGTCAATGTCGATGCCAATAGCAAAGTGACGATGCCTAATCAGCTCGCCGTTTATCGCAGTATCGAAGGGCTGATTCATCATTTCGAGTTGATTATGAGCAATCGGCAATGGCATACGCCGGTTGAGGAAGTATATGCGGCCATTGAATCGCCCAATGGCGAATTGGGTTATTACGTGATTGCCGACGGCAGCGGCGTGGCCTACCGCACGCGCACTCGGCCGCCGTCTTTCATCCATTTTGCGGTCTTCCCGTATTTGATTGTGGGCCACCAAATTAGCGATGTGGTGGCCGTGTTGGGCAGCCTAAATATCATCGCAGCGGAGCTGGATCGATGAGCGTCTTGAGCGAAGAACTACGGCAGAAGATCCTTGCCTATGTGCCTCGTTATCCCAATAAGCAAGCGGCGACGCTGCCGGCCCTGCACATCGTCCAGGATGCCTTGCGCTGTGTGCCGTTGGAAGCAATCCGCGAGATTGCCGACCTGCTGGATCTCAGCCCGGCTGAAGTCTGCGATACTATGAGTTTTTATGGCTTTTTCCGTGACGAAAAGCATCCCTTGGGGAAGAGACGCCTTTGGGTGTGCCGCAGTTTGGCCTGTGGTCTGCGCGGAGGCGATGAATTGCTCGACCTCATATGCAAAAAGCTGAACGTACAGCCCGGCGGCACCAGCGCCGACGGCAAAATCACCGTCGAATTCGCCGAATGTATTGGTGCTTGCGAAGGCGCGCCTGCCGTGCTGATCGACGATGAAGCGCGAGGAAATGTCACGCCGGACAAGATTGACGCATTGCTAGAAGAACTGCGACAATAACCATTCCCCAGAGGAAAGGACAGGGCCATGCAATTAGAAGATTATTTCGAGTTTGAAAAGTTCGAGACCAAGCATGGTGAGGTAAAGCGTATTCGCATCAAAGGTCACCGAATCGCTATCGAACACGTGCTCGAGCCATTCCGACAGGGACTCGAACCAGGGGTGATCGTGCGCGACATTTATCCAAGTTTGACCCTGGAAGAGGTCTATGCGACCATCCTCTATTACCTGCATAACAAAGAGATGGTCGAGGCTTATCTGGAGCAAGGCGAACGAATGGAGGATGCATGGTATCGTGAATATCTGGAAAAGGGGCCTTATTTCCTCCGTGACGAGGCACGGGCGCAGATCGCCGCAGTGAAAGCAGGCGACGGCGTACAGTCATGAGTAAACTGAAGTTGCTGGTGGATGAATGTACCAACGCAACCTTGCTATCGGCGCTGCGACAGATGGAACCTGCCCTCGATGTGATCCAAGTCGGAGACCCAGGGGCCCCGTCACGGGGGACCTTAGATCCCGATCTGTTGATTGCCGCCGAGGGCCTGGGAAGAGTGTTGCTAACAAACGACCGCTCGAGCATGCCGAGCCATCTGATCAATCACTACTCCGCCGGCAGACACACCGCCGGTGTCATGCTGATACGGCGAGGGTTTTCGCTCACACGCTACGTCCAAGAGATCCTCCAGTATTGGAGTACCACAACTGCCGATGAATGGATTGATCGCACAGTGTACGTTCCCTGAAAGGCCAGAACCCAGAAAGTGATTGCCAATGGCTGAGTTTGAACCAGTGCTTCTGCGTCGCATTGTTCGCAAGGCCAGTCCGTGGCTGGATGCTTATCGTGCCGACGGCGGCTATCGCGCCTTGCATAAGGGCGTTCATGAAATGACGCCGGCCCAGGTTGTCGAGGTCGTCAAAGCGTCGGGGCTGCGCGGCCGGGGCGGCGCCGGTTTCCCCACAGGGTTGAAGTGGACCTTTTTACCCAAGGACCACCCTGGCCCCATTTATATGTGCATCAACGCCGATGAGAGTGAGCCTTGCACGTTCAACAATCGCATTCTCATGGAAGAAGACCCCCATCAAGTCCTGGAAGGGATCATCTTGTCCTGTTATGCGACCCGGGCCAGCACAGCATATGTATATTTGCGCTATGAATATGGCCGCAGCTATCGTGTTTTACAGCAGGCCATCGACGAGTTGTACAATCATAATTTGCTCGGCCGTAATATTCTCGGCAAGGACTTTCATCTCGATATTTATTTGCACCGCGGGGCCGGTGCTTATATTTGCGGCGAGGAGACAGGATTAATCGAAAGTTTGGAAGGCAAGCGCGGTTGGCCGCGCATCAAGCCGCCTTTTCCTGCTGTGGAAGGGGCCTTCCGCAAACCAACGGTCGTGAACAATATCGAGACGGTAGCATGCGTCACGCACATCATAGATCGTGGCGCCGATTGGTTCAAATCGATAGGCGTGCCGCCTGACCCAAAGAACCCTCGCGACGTCGGCAGCTATGGGCCGAAACTTTATTGCATCAGCGGCCACGTCAATAAGCCGGGTTGCGTGGAATTGCCCCTCGGCGTCACCTTGCGCGAGTTGGTAGACAAACATGGCGGCGGCGTGTGGAAGGGACGCAAAGCGAAGGGAGCAATCCCCGGTGGCATCAGTATGGGTATCATGACAGAAGCAGAGTTTGATACGCCGCTGGATTTCGCGGGACCAGGCAAAGTCGGCTGTTTGGGCCTGGGCACCGCTGCCGTCACGGTTTTCGATGAAGAGACCAGCATCGTCGATGTCGTATATAATATTTGTCGATTTTTCGCCCATGAATCATGCGGCCAATGTACGCCGTGCCGCGAAGGTACAGGATGGATGCTGAAAATCATGGATCGAATGCGCCGCGGCCAGGGCCGATTGGAAGACTTGAAAATCCTTGAAGAAGTCGGCGATAACATGGGCATCATTCCCGGCACCACGATTTGCGGCTTGGCCGATGGCGCTGGCTGGCCGGTCAAGAACGCCATCCGCAAGTTCCGGGCCGAGTTCGAGCAATATATCCGCGGAGCAAAGAAAGGCCGTTCGTTAGAGTTGGTCAAGACACATTGATACGTGTCCAACTGCGAATGAGGAGTCATATTATGAGACCGTCGCTTGGCCGAATTGTTCTCGCGCTGATGTTGGGAGCGGCGCTGCTGCTGCCGAGCTGTAAGAAAAAGCATGCCGCCATCAAAAAACAACCGGAGGATGTTGCTGCCCAAAAAGAGGCTGCTCCCGGCCCACCTCCGGGCAATCCCGTTTTGCCGCGACCTGGACAACAGCTCCAGAGCGGCGGCGCCATTCAGAGCGTGCGCGAAGCCGCACGCCGCACGGTAGATCTGAACCAAATGAAGAACTTTGCCCTGGCCTACTACCAGTATCAGACCCTCAACGGCCAGGGGCCGTCTCGCATTGAGGACATCAAAGATGCGCTTGATGCCAAAACAATTGAGGCGTTTAAAGAGGGACTTTGTGTCGCTATTTGGGGCCTCCGCGACCTCTCCTCCTCGACGATCATCGCTTACGTAACCTACAGCGACAGTTCGGGAACACGCATCGTCGCTACAGGCGATGGTCAAGCGCGGCGAATAAGTCAGCAAGAGTTCGACGCAGCGATGAAGGGAAAGTGAACTCGGTTAACGGCGCTTCGTCGAAGGGGCGTTATCCGCGACCCTTCGCCGAAGCGTCGCTAATCAGTGAAAACGACATAAGTGGGAAGATTTCATGGCTACGGTTTACGTCAACGGCAAGCCGGTTGATATCGGCAACGAGAAATTAAATCTTATCCAGGCCGCTCAGAAGGCTGGCGTGCTCATTCCTCACTATTGTTGGCACCCGGCGCTGACGGTCGTGGCCAGTTGCCGTATGTGCTTGGTGGAGGTCGGCGAGCGCAAACCCGATGGCTCCGTCGCTATGCAGCCCAAGGTCGTACCCGCTTGCCAGACGCCGGCCAAGGATGGTACCATCATCGTTACCAACAGTGCCAAGGCCGTCTTTGCGCAACAGCAGACCCTCGAAGGATTACTCCTTAATCATCCCCTCGATTGCCCGGTCTGCGATAAAGCCGGGGAGTGTTTGCTGCAAGATTACACTTACGATTTCGGCCGGGCCACCAGCCGAATGATCGATGATAAATTCGCTCCTCCCAATAAACCGAATATTGGCGCCGACATCGCGCTGTTTACCGATCGTTGTATTAAATGTTCGCGCTGCGTTCGCTTCACGCGCGAGATTAGCGGTACGGCCGAGCTGATGTTTGTTGCCCGCGGTGAACATGAGGAAATTGATATATTCCCCGGCGAACCGTGCAACAACAAATTAGCCGGCAATGTGGTCGATCTGTGTCCCGTCGGTGCCTTGTGCAGCAAGGATTTTCTCTATAAACATCGGGTCTGGAACCTGAAAACCCAAAAAAGCGTTTGCGCCGATTGCTCCACAGGATGCAGTATTTGGCTCGACGCCAACAAAAGCATCGTCTACCGCTTGCGGCCGCGCTATAATCCGCAGGCCCAAGGCCATTTCATGTGTGATGATGGGCGGCTGGGCTATCATTATGTCAATTCCATCGAACGTTTCTTGCGGCCGATGGCGCGGCGTGACGGTAGATTGACGCCGCTGCCGTGGACCGAGATGGTGCCAGCAATCCGTCGCGCGTTCCAGAACGCGGCCCAGAAGGAGGCCGCCAGCGTTGTCGGCGTGCTGTCGCCATTTTTGACGTGTGAGGAAGCGTACCTGATCGCCAAATTTCTGAAAGGTTTGTCCAACCAAGTGCGGTTGGCGCTAGGCCCGGTGCCGATCGTCGGCGAAGACGACACGTATCCGAAGGACCGCCACGGCCGGCCAATTCAGCCGGTAAAATTCACCATCCGCGCCGAGAAATGTCCCAATCGCCGCGGCGTCGAAGAAATTCTGCGCCACTTTCAGGGTGAAATTATCTCCTTTAATGATGTGGTGCGCGACGCAGCCGAAGGACGGGTGCAGGCGATGTATCTGGCGGCCGGCTATCCGCCACGGCCGGGCGGTTGGGTCAGCGAGATGCAAGCACAGATGATCCAGCGCGTGCCTTTGGTCGTCTGTCACGATTTACTCCCTTCGCCGGTCAGCAACTTTGCTCATTACGTCTTGCCGAGCGCAAGTTGGGCCGAGAAAGAAGGCACATTCATCAATCACGCTGGACTGGCCCAGGCGCTTTACTGGGGCGCCGTGCCGGCGGGCGAAATCCGCACGGACGGGCAGGTCTTTCTCGATCTTTTGGAGCGGCGCGGCCTGCTTCACGCCGCGACGCTGCGGAAAGAATTGGCCGCCGAAGTGCCGTATTTTGCGCCCCTGGCCGAAAGAGATCTTGGTGAGTATGGCATTCTTCTGGAGAAGAAAACGGCTGAGGCGGGGGTGAATTAAACATGGGAACCAGTCTGGAATTGGGGTTTAACTTTTGGATCACACTCCTCTTCATCGCTCTTATGATGGGCGTGTTACAAGGAACGTGTGCCTATCTGATCCTCGCTGAGCGCAAAATCTCCGCATGGGCGCAAGACCGTCTGGGGCCTAATCGCGTCGGCCCCTGGGGTCTGTTGCAGCCCATTGCCGATGGCATCAAATTCTTGCTCAAGGAAGACATTATTCCCGACCATGTAGACAAGCTGTTCTACCTGTTAGCGCCCTGTATCGCCGTCAGCACAGCGCTGCTGGCTTTCGCCGTCGTGCCTTTTGGACCAACCACGCCGCCGCCGGTGCTGCTGGACTATCGGCAAGTACCGCCGCAAGCTGTCTGGCCGCAGACCGTCGAAGAGGAAAAGGCCGTCCTCGAAGCCGATCGCGAACATGCCAAACGGACAAACGATAAAACCTACGAGGAGAAACTAAAGGAATACAATGACACCATTCAATTCGTGATTGCTCCGCACGTCAATATCGGCATTGTTTTCAATTTCGCCGTCGGCAGTCTGGCGGTATATGGCGTCTTATTGGGTGGCTGGTCGTCAAACGATAAATACAGTATGCTCGGCGGACTGCGCTCTAGCGCCCAATTAATTAGCTATGAGATCCCGATGGGCTTATCGGTCCTCGGCGTCTTGGCGGTGACCGGCTCACTCAATCTGGAGACGATCATCGATTATCAGGTCAAGCATGGTTGGAACGTCTTTTACCAACCGCTGGCAGCATTACTGTTTATCACAAGCGTTTTTGCCGAGTGCAATCGTCTGCCTTTCGACTTGCCCGAAGCGGAACAAGAACTGGTCGGCGGATACCATACGGAATACAGCGCCATGAAATTCGCACTGTTTTTCCTCGGTGAATACACACATATGATTACCACAAGCTTCCTCATTGCGATCCTGTTTTTCGGCGGCTGGCATTTTCCTGGGACCAATGCACTTTCGGGCGTCGGCGGCATCCTTGTCAAGCTCATAGTGATTGCTGCCAAAATGGTGTTGTTTATCATCTTCTTCATGCTCATCCGCTGGACGCTGCCGCGCTTTCGCTTCGATCAACTGATGGGTCTGACCTGGAAAGTGCTGTTGCCTTTGGCCCTGGTCAATATCGTATGTGTAATTATCATCAAGCAGTTTCATTTAAGCGAATGGTTGTTGTTGCCGTTGTCGCTAGGCACGCTCTTCCTTGTAGCTGGATTGGCGTTATACATGCCGCGACAACGCCCGCGCGCGCCGATCCGTTTGGCTGCTCACGTAGCATCGGGACCGCCTGCTGTCTTACAGGACCATGAAATCATTGACTAAATAGAGAAAGGAAATATCATGCCTATTGCCGACAGTGATGTGAAATGGGTGACGGCGCCGAAGATCGGCTTAATGGAACAGTTGTATTTGCCAGCCATTTTCGAGGGTTTGCAAACAACGGTTCGGCACACTGCGAAAACCCTGTTCGGTGACGGCGCCGTCACTCAGCAATATCCAGAGGTTGAACCGAAGCTGCCGCCCAATTATCGCGGCGTGCATCGCCTTAATCGGGATGAACAAGGCCGCGTCAAGTGTGTCGCTTGTTATATGTGTTCGACAGCTTGCCCCGCCCATTGTATTGATATTGTTGCAGCGCCGTCGCCCTGGCCGGATCGAGAGAAATATCCCGAGACATTCGTCATCGATGAATTGCGCTGCATCTACTGCGGCATGTGCGAGCAGGCGTGTCCGGTCGATGCCATTGAGCTGACGACGCTGTACGACCTGACCGGCCTGAGCCGTGAGGAACTAATGTTCGATAAGGAAAAACTGCTCAGTGTGTTTGATGAGACGGTGAAAGCAGGCACGGACCCGATCCGTACGCGCGCGGGACGGCTCAGCGTCGCTTCGGAATTGCCTGTGGACGTTGGCTTGACCAATTCATCGTCGGCCCAGAGTTGATGGGGACCAAGATGGCGTATTGTCTGTTCAGCGCTGCGACCGGGCCTGCCGCCGAGGGGTGGGTGCTTGGGCTGCCGTTATTGGCTGGCGCTGCTGCTATCTATATGCTTTTGCCGCGGCCGCGACCTTATCCTGTGCTGTGGGGGGCGGTCCTCGGTTTGGCGGCGTTGGTAGTAGCTGGGGTGCTGCTGACGCCCAGCAGCGTTTTTTCACCGGAAACGATCTTGTTTTGGTTTTTCTCAGCCTTGGCGATCGTTGCGGGCGCTATATTGGTAACGCAGCACAATCCGGCCCGTGCGGCCTTGGCATTCGCCATGGTTGTGCTGTGTACCTGTGGATTGTTTCTGTTGTTGGCGGCGCCATTCCTGATGGCGGCGACCCTTATCGTTTACGCCGGCGCCATCATCGTTACCTTTTTGTTTGTCATCATGTTAGCCGCGCATAGCGGCTTATCCGATGCGGACGACCGTTCGCGTGAGCCGCTGCTGACGACACTTGCCGGTTTCCTATTGCTTGGCGCCCTACTGTTTGTGTTGCAGTACTACGCCTCTCGCAGCACGGAAAATATGCGCGAGATTGATAAGCTTCTTGCACGAGCGCAGGAAACCGCAGCACAGGACAGCCGCGCCGACATGGAGGAAAAAATCGGCAAACCAGGAGATGATGAAGAGCTGTTCAATCAATTCAACAAACTGCTCCGCGCATGGAAAGATCTCCATCAGAGATCGGAGCAGGCGGCCATTGCCTGGTCCAATATCGATCGCAATGCCCCCGACGCTGTGGCAAAATCGCGCGAGCAATTGAAGGAATTGGTCGCCCTCGGCGAGAGTGCGCAACATCGTCTCGGTTGGCTGCCGACGGCAGTGGATGCACCGTTTTCCAATTTGAGCGGCCCCTCACCGACGGCAGCATTCGAAAACCTTCGCCGCGACGAACAAAAGCGGCCGCGTATGCCGGCTGACAACGCCGCCTATCTCGGTCGGGCGCTGTTCAGCGATTTTCTGCTGCCTGTCGAATTGGCCGGTTTATTGTTGTTGACCGCCACGGTCGGGGCCATCGCCATTGCCTTCCGTCGTTCGTGAAATTGAGGAAACCCATGACCGCATTGCCGCTGCATCACTATCTGGTTGTCGGCGCTGTTCTATTCGCCCTGGGGTTGATCGGTTTCTTGGCACGTCGCAATTTAATTATCATGTTTTTATGTGTAGAAATGATGTTGCAGGGTGTATCGGTCAACCTGGCGGCCTTTGCGCGTTACCGTGGCAATTTGCAGGGGCAAGCGTTCATCTTGTTCCTTGTCGCCGTGGCGGCGTGTGAGGCGGCCATCGCCTTGGCCCTGATCTTGATGCTCTATCGACGGCGCCATTCGCTGGACGTAAGCAAATGGCAAGAGTTGCGTGAGCCGGGCGAAGGGCCGACCGAAGACGTAGAGCCGTTGCCGCCGACGCCGCGCGAGCCGCCTTTGCCACACCTGACGCCGGCTGGCGTCGAACCGGAACATCGTCCCGAGGAGAGCCATGTCTGACGTGCGACCTTATCTGTGGCTGATCCCGGCGTTGCCGTTGACCGCTGCCGCTATTACCGGCGTGTTCGGCCCGCGCCTGCTGCGCCGCCACAGCCATTGGCCATGCATCCTCGCCGGCGCTGGTGCTTGTGTCGTCGCTGTCCTGACTTGCCTTGCCGTATATCAGGACATCGCCGCGTCGGAGCATTCGCAGCCGCAGCAGGTCCGCGTCTACTACGAGTGGATCAGGGTCGGCGATCCCGGCGCCGGCCGCGGCATCGAAGTGGGCTTTGGGCTTAACGCCGATGCCCTGAGCGCCATGATGGTCCTCGTGGTGACGTTCGTTGGCACACTTATCGCCATCTACTCCGTCGGCTATATGCACGATGACGAGGGTTATGCGCGCTTTTTCGCCGAGGTGTCGCTGTTTCTCTTCATGATGACGACCCTTGTTTTAGCGGACAATTTCGTCCTGCTCTATCTAGGATGGGAAGGTGTGGGCCTGTGTAGTTATCTGCTTATTGGTTTCTGGTTCACGAAACCCGCGGCTGCTGCCGCCGCACGCAAGGCGTTCCTCGTCACGCGCATCGGCGATATGGGTCTACTGCTGGGTATTCTGTTGTTATGGTCGCGTTTTGGCCATTACCTGGATTACCAACACATCTTCGACAATGTCCAAAGCGCGCATAAGGCGGGCACGCTTGATTATGGACTGCTGACAACGGCCTGTCTCTTACTGTTGTGCGGCGCTGTCGGCAAGTCGGCGCAATTTCCCTTGCATGTCTGGCTGCCCGATGCGATGGAAGGTCCGACCCCGGTCAGCGCCCTTATCCATGCAGCCACGATGGTGACGGCCGGCGTCTATCTTGTGGCCCGTTGCACGCCACTGTTCGCGCTCGCCCCAGACGCCCAGGTCATTGTGGCCTCGCTCGGCGCCCTTAGCGCTCTCCTAACGGCGCTTATCGCCCTGACGCAAAACGATCTTAAGCGGGTGCTAGCCTATTCGACCATCAGTCAACTCGGTTATATGTTCCTAGCCCTGGGCAGCGGCGTCCGTTCAGGGAGTGAAGCATTTGTGACCTTCGCCGTATTGGCGGCGCTGTTCCATCTGTTTACCCATGCGTTCTTCAAAGCACTGTTGTTCCTTAGTGCTGGTAGTGTCATGCATGCGATGGGCAACGTCATCGACATGCGGCGCTTCGGTGGATTGCGCAAGGTCTTGCCACAGACGCACTGGACGTTTTTGTGCGGCGGGGCAGCCCTGGCCGGTTTTCCGTTGTTGTCGGGTTTTTGGAGCAAGGACGAAATTCTCGATGCCGCCTGGACCGCCGGCCTCCATGCCGAACAATATCGCGGCTGGTATCTGGTCCTCTGGCTTGTCGGCCTCCTTACGGCTGGCCTGACCGCTTTTTACACTTTCCGCGCTTATTTCATGACGTTTTGGGGCGAAGAGCGCATTCCGCAAGAAGCGTTCGAGCATCCTCACGGCCATGCCGCACACGGCGGAACTCCGCGCCTGGAATCACCGCCGGTGATGACGGTCCCTCTTATGGTCCTCGCCGTCTTCGCCGTCGGTGTTGGCTTAGTGCTGGGACCGACGCATCTATTCGGCCATTTTGTTGCCCACACGCCTGACCTTCCGGAGTATGAAGCAGAAGTACCGAATTATTTCATGATGGTCATCAGCTCGCTTGTCGCCTTGGCCGGCATCGCCACGGCTTGGTGGATGTATGTCCGCCAGCCGGACTTGCCCGCGCGCTTGGCGAAGTCGGCGCAAGGATTATATCAGCTATCGCTGAACAAGTTTCACATCGATGAATTGTACGAGGCGTTCCTCCTCGCACCGCTGGCTGGATTCACCACCTTCATACGCATATTTGATCTGTATGTATTGGATAGTTTGGTAGATCTGACCGGTCAACTGTTCCGCTGGTTGGGTCTTCGTTTTCGCCCCGTGCAAAACGGCCTGGTACAATTCTATGCCCTGGCGATGGTGTTGGGCCTTACCGTATTTTTGATCGCCTTGTTGTTGAAATTGTAATAGACTGAGGTCCCTATGCCGCAACTGTTGCTTCTACTGTTGGCGCTGCCATTGGCGACGGCCCTTCTTGTCGCCTTGCTCGGTCCTGGCCGCACCCTGGCTGTGCGCTGGGTCAGCCTTTTCAGCGCACTCGCCAGCCTCCTTTTGGCCACGGTCATCAGTATTTCGTTCGCCATCGCGCGCACCTGGGAAGCGCCTGCGGTCGATATCACCAAGGGTACGCTGACCTTTGATTCCGATTGGATCAAATATAAGACACGTGAAAACTTGCTGCCGTTGCATACTACAGCCGACGGCACTGTTGACAGTGCTATTCAATTTTATGTCGGCATTGATGGGCTGAACATCTGGCTCATTCTGTTGACAGCTGTGTTGATGTTGACATGCGTGTTGGTATCGTGGACAGCGATCACTCAGCGCGTTCATGAATTTCATGCTTGGCTGTTCGTCTTGCAGTTAGGCATGACCGGTGTATTCGCATCGTTCGATGTCATTCTGTTTTATGTGTTCTTTGAATTGACGCTGGTGCCGTTGTTTTTCGTGATTGGCATTTGGGGCGGCCCGCAACGACAATATGCCGCCCGCAAGTTCTTTATTTATACTCTAGCCGGCAGTCTCCTCACCCTCCTGGGCGTCATCGGTTTGGTCTTGGTGTTGCCGCAGGTTGAGGCCGACCACGATCCCGGCCAAAGCCATCGACTGACCTTCGCCATCCCGGAATTGATCGCCCGAGTCGGTACGCTCAATCGAGAGTTGTTCCAGGAAGTGAAGCAGCTTGAGCAAGCTCCCGCAGATATGGAGGCGAACCTCCAACAAGCGCGTGCGCAGCTCAATTATTGGCGGCATGTACAATTGTGGGTGTTCGTGGCCATGATGTGCGGCTTCGCCGTCAAGGTGCCGATGGTACCGCTGCATACCTGGCTGCCGTTGGCCCACGTCGAAGCGCCGACGGCTGGCAGTGTCCTCTTGGCCGGCATCCTCCTCAAGCTCGGCACCTACGGCTTCCTGCGCCTGAGTGTGCCGCTCGCACCCGATGCCAGTTTGCGTTTCGGCGTGCCTGTCCTGGGCACCCTCGCCGTCGTCGGCATCATCTATGGCGCCTTTTGTTCCTTGGGTCAGGACGACATCAAAAAACTGGTCGCCTATTCCAGCGTCAGCCATCTCGGCCTGTGTATGCTCGGCTTGTTCGCCCTCAATGAGGTCGGCCTGACCGGCAGCCTCCTCCAGATGATAAATCACGGTCTGTCCACGGGCGCCCTGTTTTTGTTGGTGGGTATGTTGTATGAGCGCTATCATACGCGGAAGATGGCTGATTATGGTGGCATGGGTGCGCGCCTGCATCTCTTGGCAGTGTTCATGGTGTTCATCACATTATCGAGCATCGGCCTGCCGGGGCTGAACGGTTTCCTGGGCGAATTGCTGGCCCTGGCCGGCATGTACGACTTCGCTGGCTCGCAGGTGCAAGGCTCGCTGTTGGCTGGTTTGGGGGCGAGCGGCGTGGTGCTGGGCGCCTGGTACATGCTGACGATGGTGCGTCAGGTGTTCTGCGGCCCGCTCAAGGAACCACCTCACCAAGGGCACGAACCGATCACCGACCTCAACGGCCGCGAGTTGGCGGCGCTTTTGCCGATCGCGGGCTTATGCCTGGCCCTGGGCATTTTCCCCAAACCCTTCTTTGATACGGTGCGGCCGGAAATCCAGGTGGTGGCCCGCATCGCCGAGGCCGCACGTAAACGCGCTGAGAAGGACGCGTTCGGCCACGAGTTGCAGACGAGCACGATTCATCGTTTCGCACGAAACGGCCTATCGCTGGCGGCAAAAGGGGGAGAAAGGAAATAACGTGAATGGCGATCTCTTTAGGGCCTTAACGGGCTTTGTTCCTTATCTTGTCCCGGAGATGATCCTGGGCGCGGCGGCGTGTGTGCTGTTCCTCGGTGGCACACTGCGCGCCAATCGTCATCTGTGGGGGAGTGTGGCCTTGGCGGCGCTGTTTGCAGCAGGCCTGGTGCTGATGCTCAGACCGTTGCCACATTATGGGACGCTCCAGGCGGCTCAGACGGTGCGCTACGCCGCTCCAGTGGTATTCGATTCCTTGGCGCTCTTGCTCCGGGCCTTCTCGATTGTCGGCGGCATCATTCTCGTCTTGTTTTGCTGGAATGCTGCCCCGGAAAAGCGTGCTGCTGACTATCACGCTTGTTTGTTGCTCATGGTCGTGGGCATGGGCTTGAGCGGAGCGGCCAACGAGTTGGTCACGCTGTTTTTGGCCTTGGAATTGACGAGTATACCGACCTACCTAATCCTCTATTTGGGCAAGGGCCGCTCCTCCTCGCCCTCCTCGGAAACGAGGGGGGGGGGAGAGGACGGCGGACTCGACGCACCCGCCCAGGAAGCCGCCATGAAGTACTTCTTTCTGAGCGTGTTTTCCTCGGCCTTGACGCTGTTTGGGTCCAGCTACCTGTACGGCTTGGCCGGCACAACCAATTTGCCGGGATTGGCCGAGGCATTCCGGCGCGCTAGCCAGGCCGGCGCGCCGGAAGAATGGGCGGCCGTGTCGCCGCTTTTGGGCTTGAGCATGGCGGCCCTGGTCATGGTGGTGGCCGGACTTGGTTTCCGCTTGACGGTGTTCCCTTTTCACTTCTACGCCCCTGACGTCTACCAGGGCACAACCACGGCCAACGCCGCCGTCTTGGCTTTCGTGCCCAAGGTGGCCGGATTCGCTGCCCTGGTCCGCGTGCTCGGCTTTGTGCTGCCAACGCTGTCGCCTCAGGAAGCGTTCACGGCCCCATTGGCCTTACCCATCCTGAGCGAGCATCTGCCGGTGCTCCTGTGGATCATGGCCGCCGTGACCATGACGGTGGGCAACGTCCTGGGGCTGTTGCAAGACAATCTGCGGCGGCTTTTGGCCTATTCCAGCGTCGCCCATGCGGGTTACATGCTCATTGGCCTGGCTGTAGCGCCTCGGTTGCTTAGCGCGCCTGACGCCCTCGTAGACGGCGTCGATGCCGTGTTTTTCTACCTGGCGGCCTATGGCGCCATGACGCTGGGCGCTTTCGCCGTGCTGGAGTATCTGGGCACAAGCGGCCAGCCGGCGGAAACGATCGACGACCTTGCTGGCCTCAGCCGTACCCGGCCGGGGATGGCCTTGTTGATGGTATTGTTCCTGTTCAGCCTCATCGGTATTCCGGCGACGGCTGGCTTCATGGGCAAATTTCTGCTGTTCGCCGGGGCGCTGGACGTGCCAGCAAATATAGAGGTAGCGGCATCGCTGGAGCAGCGCAAACTGTTCATCGCCTTGGCGGTGTTGGCGGCCATCAACGCGGCCATCGGCGCGTGGTATTACCTGCGCATTGCCGCCGGAATGTACCTGCGTGAACCGCCGCCGGGCATCTCGGCCGCCGTCAAACGCGAGCGATCTTGGCCTGTGCTGGCAGCCGTGTGGCTGTGCGCGGTGCTGACCCTGGGCATCGGCGTGCGGCCCGCGCCGCTTCTGCAGGCAGTGCAAACCGCCGTGCCGCACGGGGCGGAAACAGCGCCAGGGGGGCACCAACCTGCTCAGGAGCCGCCGGGTTAAACTCGGCGGCTCGCCATCTCGCCGAAGGGGCGAAGGTTTCAATCTCGTACTACTCGGCTCAGGCCCTTGCTCAATCCCCCCGCACCGCATGTACGAACGCCTCGAAGTTAGCGAGGGGCGTTCGTTGATCCACGCCGTGATTGAGGTTGACGATGTGCTGCCGTCCGCCGCCCGCAGCGAGGCAAGCGCGCGTTGCCGCCTTCACTTGCTCCGGTGTGCCTGAGCGCAAGATCGCTGAAGGAACATTGCCTTGAAAAACCAGGTGCGGATAATCACGCCGCGCCGCCGCCAGATCGTGGCGTACCCCCAGCGAAATCACATCGGCGCCCGATGCCGCCATCAAAGGTAGATAAGGGCACTCCTTGACGAACAAGATGCGCGGTATGCCCGCTGCTTCGCGGAAGATCATCTCCTGATAAGGCTGCGCCCAGGCTTCGTACTCAGGACGCTCCAGAAGTCCCGCCCAGGAATCGAAGAGTTGGTACACATCCGCCTTCTCGGCGATCAGGGTTCGTAAGAAGTGAACCGTCGCACTCGTCAGCCGATCGAGCAGAGCATACCAAACGTGCGGCTGTTCAGCGGCAAAGCGGCGCGTGGCGGCGATGTCCTTGCCGGTGTTGATACAGTACGTCGCTACGGTGAACGGCGCCCCGGCAAAAACCAACACCGGCAACTCCCCGCGCAGCTCCTCGCGCACCAGACGCAGCAGATCGCGGATGTGTTGGAAACGCTGCGGGTCGGGGGTTGCTTCGAGACGCTCCACATCCGCGAGCGTCCGGATGGGATGATCCGGCACGGGCCCGCGCGCCGGCCATAAGACGAAACGCTGCCCCATCGCCACCGGCAACGTGGTGATGTCGTAAAAGAGAATGATGCCATCGACACCAAAACGCCGCGGCAAGAGCGATGCTTGGGCGCTCAATTCGACGTTCTCCGAAAATTCGTAGAACGACAGGCCCTTGCGAAGGCGGTTGAACTCCGGATCCCAGCGCCCTGCCTGCCGCATGGCCCAGACCGGCGGCCTTTCCACCACTTCACCCCGCGCGGCACGGACGAGCAAAGAAGACGAAGAGGGAACTGACAACGGCTTGGTGCTCATGGGTATTCCTTCTAGGTAGTTCAGACGCTGAGGCTTCGAACCAGGCTCCCTCCCCCACCAGGGGGGGAGCCACCGGAGCCGCTGGGTTAAACCTGGCAGCTCGCTGCGCGGATGCAACTCCGATGCCCTCTACCTCAATTATCCTAAAAACTTCTGCCCCAGCGCATCCATCAATCCTTCGAGAATCAGCACCAACTGAACGCGGCGGTCGATTTGGCGATCCGCCTCCAAGCAGCGCTCCAGCGCCTCCAGCAAGCGATCAGGGCCAGCGCGCTGGGCGAGCGCTTCCAATCCCGGCCATTCTTCCGGCTCGGTGCGGCGCGGTGTGCCGTTCAGGGCGATGGTCAGGGCGTCCTCCAGGAAGTCGATGAGAAGGCGCAGCACCAGCTGAGCACAGTGGCGCTGGGCGGCGGATTCCTTGCCGGCTTCTTCGACAAAATCCATCCACTGACGCGCTAAATCGACAGAAGCGATAGGCGCTTTCGTCAGTCCGGCCAAGAGAGCGCGGCGGAAGTCCCATAAGGCGGGATCGGCCAATTCCTTCGCCAGGCCGGGACTGCCGCCACTGAGGCGTACCAGCCGCGCCCGCAGGGCCGTATCGTCGATGCCTTGCGCTTGCAGCAGTTCATCGACCAACTCCGGAGCGAGCGGAGCGAAGCGAATGACCTGGCAGCGCGAGACGATGGTTTGCAGCTGCCGATCCGGCGTGCTGCCAATCAGGATGAGGACCGAACGCGGCGGCGGCTCCTCTAGCGTCTTGAGGAAACAGTTGGCCGCTTCTTCGTTGAGATCGTCGGCGTCGTCGATGAGGACGACTTTACCGCGGCCGCGCGCCGACTTCAGCGCGAAACTGGCACACAATTGTCGCATCAAATCGATGGGAAATTCCAGCGCTTCAGGCGGACGGACGGCAGGGAAGAAATCGGGATGGGTACCCGCTTCCACCTGCACGCAAGAGGGACAGTGATCGCACGCTTGCAGGCTACCTTCGGCTGCCTTCTCGCAGAGCAGAGATTTCGCCAACTCCAGGGCGAACAGCCGTTTGCCCACGCCGGCAGGCCCGGTGAAGAGATACGCATGAGCCAACCGTCCCTGCTGCACGGCACGGCGAAAACCTTCGACAAGGGCGTCATGTCCGCGAATGCGCTGCCATGCCAATGCTCACTCTCCTTTAATGCCCAAAACGGATGTAATTTCGCGGCGAATCGCCTGTTGCACGACTTCGATCGGCAGCCCTGCGTCCACAACGCGAATGCGTTCGGGACGGCGCCGGGCTTCGGCGAGAAAACCTTGCCGCAGACGCGCATGATACGCGACATCCCGCTTCTCGATGCGATCGGTGGGCCGGCCACGCCGCTGTGCCGCTTGTTCGGGCGGCAGATCGAGGACGATCGTCAGGTCTGGTTCCAATCCACCCGCGGCAAAACGGCCGACTTCCCACAGCCGTTCCACATCCAAGCCGCCAGCGTGGCCCTGATAAACGATGTTGGCCAGCAAAAAACGATCAGAAAGAACGATATTCCCCGATGCCAGGGCGGGGCGAATGACTTCGGCAAGCAGCTGCGCTCGGCTGGCCATGAACAAGAGCGCTTCACACATGCGGTCGATTTCGGGGCGATAGTGGAGCACCAGCGAACGCAGCTGTGCTCCTAGCGGCGTGCCGCCGGGGTCGGTACAGGTCGTCACGCCATGTCCGCCCGTGCGCAGCCAGTCGGCCAACAGGCGGCACTGCGTCGATTTGCCGGCGCCATCCAGACCATCCAGGGAGAGGAAAGCGGGGTGGGACATAGGAGGATATTCCCTGTTTGGCCGCAGCCGTAGGTGAGCGCTCGCCTACGGCTCACAGCTAAACTGTTTCGGTCTCTGATTCCATCATGCCGAGCACCTGTCCGGGCGTGAGCAGATCGCGTGGCCAGGCATAGTGTTCGATCAAGCGTCCCGTAGCCGGCGCGGACACATCGAAGGTGGCCCCGGCGACGGCTACTTCCACCAAGCGATCTCCCTCGAAGACGACATCGCCCGGCCTGGAAAACCACACGGTCAATCGCACCGGGGCGGCCCCCAGATCAGGCAGAACGATCGGCGTGCGCATGCTCGCCTACCATTTCATCGGCGTGGTAGCTGGAGCGCACGAACGGCCCTGCTACCACTTTGTGAAATCCCAAGGTCCGTGCTCGCGCCGCCAGTTCCTCGAACTCGGCCGGCGGTACATAGCGGGCCACCGGAATATGTTTCAACGTCGGCGCGAGATATTGTCCCAGCGTCAGAGTGTCGCAATCGTGGGCGCGAAGATCGGCCAACACGTCGAACAGTTCTTCTGTTGTCTCTCCGAGTCCGAGCATCAAGCCGCTTTTGGTGATCGTCGTGGGCGAGCGCCGCTTGACATGAGCCAACACATCGAGGCTGCGTTGATACGAGGCGCGGCCGCGGACCTTTTTGTACAGCCGCGGCACTGTCTCGATGTTGTGGTTGAAGACTTCCGGCGCCGCTTCCAACACCCGATCGACCGCCGACAAATCGCCGAGAAAATCCGGCGTCAGCACTTCGACCACGGCCCCAGTGCGTTCGCGCACGGCCAAGATGCAGCGACGGAAATGATCGGCCCCGCCATCGGGCAAGTCGTCGCGCGTCACCGACGTAATGACGACGTGCCGCAACCCCAGCCGATGCGCCGCCTCGGCAACGCGGGTCGGCTCGTCATCTTCGAGCGCTTCGGGCCGACCCTTGGGAACGGAGCAGAAACCGCAAGGGCGAGTGCAAATGTTGCCCAGGATCATGAACGTGGCCGTGCGGCGCGAATAACATTCGGGACGATTCGGGCAGCGCGCGTTTTCGCAGACTGTCTCCAACCGCAGTTCGCGCAGCAATTCTTGAGTAAAAAAATTCCCGTTGCCGCGCGGCAGCCTGCGCTTGAGCCACGACGGCAAGCGGCGAACCGGAGCGGAAGGATCAACAGTCGGCAAGGACAACATGTACAACGCCTTTTCATCTCATTTGTCTAGCGGCCCTTGGATCAGTGTAGCAACGGCGTCCCAACGCGGACAAGCGGAAACGAATGATCCTTGCCGCCCGTCCGAGGCGCTTCTGGCACGGTATGTGCAACGCAAATGTCCAAGGCGAACGGGGGCCTGGAGCACCCCGAGGCCAGGCCGGGATTTTACAGAGGAGAGGTTTCCCATGTTGCGTTTTGCCATCTTTTTTCTGGTAATTGCCTTGATCGCCGCTTTGTTCGGCTTCGGGCTGATCAGCGGCATGGCCTTCCTGGCCGCGAAGATTGTTTTCTTCGTGTTCATCGTGTTGGCCATCCTGTCTTTTCTCAGTGGCACGCAGCGAACACCGCCTCCATAAGTAACGGCTATGGAGGGCTGAAGGCATGGCTGATTCCTCATCGACGAAGCCTCGCGAGCCGCTGTTCCTGCTGCTCGGCTTGGTCCTTGTCATCGCTTGCCTGTACTGGGCGCGGCAGATATTGATTCCGCTGGCACTGGCGATATTGCTGGCTTTTATCCTGACGCCGGCCGTATCCGCCTTGCAGCGGCGCGGCCTGGGCCGTTTGCCCTCTGTGTTAATGGTCGTGACCTTGGCCCTGCTCTTCTTGAGCGGGATCGGTTACGTCATCTCGCGGCAGATCAATACTTTTGCCGAGCATCTGCCCAGCTACCAGGGAGAGCTAATCAAAAAACTCAAGCCACTGCTGGGCGGAGAAGAAGAAGACGTTTTGCAGCGAATCCAGGAGCTATTCGGAGAGGTCAAACAGGCCGCCTGGTCGCACCTGGGTAAAGCCGCCAGTCAAACCGCTGAAGGACTCGCCGACACTTTTCTTGTTCTGGTTTTGGTCGTCTTCATGCTCAGCCAGCGAGAGAACTTGCGCAACCGTTTCGTTCGCCTGATCGGGCACGGGCACCTTATCGCTACCACTCAGGCTGTTGATGAGGGCGCCCAGCGAGTCAGCCGCTACTTGTACATGCTGCTACTCATCAATACGTTCTTCGGCGTCGTGCTGACGACTGGCTTGCTGGCTCTGGGTTGGGTAACGGGCCATCATGTCCTGTGGCGTTATGCCTTGCTATGGGGTTCTGCGGCCCTGGTCCTGCGTTTTGTCCCTTACTTGGGCACTTGGCTGGTCGCTGCCTTGCTTACCAGTTTTGCCATCGCTACCCTGCCGGGCTGGCTGTTGCCGCTGATCGTTTTCGCTTTCTTCGTCCTTCTGGAGCTGCTCACCGCTAATGTGGTCGAACCGTTGCTATTCGGCCATAGCACCGGCGTCTCACCGTTGGCCCTGCTTTTGTCCGCCGCGTTCTGGGCCTGGCTATGGGGACCTCTGGGTCTGATTCTGTCCACTCCCTTGACCGTCATCCTTGTCATCCTGGGCAAATACGTGCCGGAACTGAAGTTCTTCGAGGTGCTGCTGGGCGACGAGCCGGTCCTCAGCCGTGATGTGATGTTCTACCAACGTTTGGTGGCCCATGATCTCGATGAGGCTACCGATCTCGTCGAGGACCATTGGGCCAACCATCCGCCGGAGTCCGTTTATGAAGAAATTTTGCTACCGGCCTTGCTGCACGCCCGCCAAGACCGCGATTGCAGCGAGCTAGGACTGGACAATTATGAATACGTCCTCCAAGGCATCCGCGACATCGAAGAAGACTTGTCTACCGCTTTGGCCGAGCAGTTCCCGCAGACAGCGGAAGCGAACAAGGGGCTAGCTGTCGGTTGGCCGGTGCGTGACGAAGGCGACGAGCTGGCCCTGAGAATGCTCGGTCAAATGCTGCGCGTGCAGGGCTACGCTTTGGAGATCTTCTCAGCGAAGAAATTGACGGCTGAGTTGCTCGTTCATCTCCAGCAAAGCCCTCCGGCCGTAGTATGCCTCGGCTCGCTGCCACCGGGCGGCTTGTCTCAGACCCGCTACTTGTGCAAGCGCATCCGCCGAGAGGCACCCAGCATTAAAATCGTAGTGGGTCGCTGGGGCGACCGCCAGAAGAGTGAACATCTAGAGAAACGGCTGCGCGACGCCGGCGCGGACCTGGTGGCCACCACTCTGTCGGCCAGCCGCGATCAGATCATCCCGCTGCTGCAAGTGGCCGCCAACATCGCCTCCAAGCGATGCCCTTGTTAACTCAGCGGGCGGGTGGGATATTGCCAGCCATTCGGCCCGCGCGTCAGCGCTTCTATTGCCGTGACGGCATCGCGATTCAGAGGTCCGTAAATGTGCGGAAAGATTTCTCCCGTGTCGCAAGGCTCTTCGCGTATGGGGCTGGTGACGCGCTCCATGTCGATGTGCAGCAGCAACAGATCTTCGGCCTCGGTATAGAAGCGATTTGCTGCCCACGCCACCTGCTCGGCAAACGAGCAGTGAATAAATCCCTCGTGCGCCAGCGAATTAGGATGGTACGGCTGATCGAGGTCTTCCTCCCAGACGCGGCGAAGCGTCAGATGATAAATCGGTCGCATGATGCGCCCTCCTTTTCGTATCGTTTTACGATTCCGGGTGCGGCGGGCCGACTCCGCGGGTGCGCAGCTGATTGACGTGCTTGACCAACTCCGGTTGGCGTGGATCGTAGTCCAGGGCGGTCAGATAGAGCTTCAGGGCGCGGCTGGGGAGGTTGAGTTCTTCCTCATAAATACGGCCCATTTCGATAAGCGCCAGCGTATTATGCGGATCGTAATAGATGGCTTGTTGATAGCGTTTGATGGCGCTGATCGGATCGCCCTGGCGCTGGAACAGCCAGCCGTCCTCGGCATAGGCGGCCGACAGTTTCGGTTCGCGCACCAGCCAATCCTGCACCATTTGCCGGGCTTCAGTCAAGCGCCCAGTCTGAACCAGCAGTTGGTTCAGGGCGTGGCGGCAGTCGGCGTCATTGGGCTGTTGTTGCAGGCAGAGACGATAGCATTGCTCGGCTTGCTGGGGCTGGCCGAGATGATCGTAGCATTGGCCGAGGTTGTAAAGTAGGGCGTAATGGTTGGGTTGGAGGGCCAGGGCGGCCTGGAAATCGGCGCGGGCGCGGTCGAATTCGCCCTTCTGAAAATTCTGGACGCCGAGGTCGTTGTACTGGCGGACGCGCTCGGAGATTGCCGGTGCGCAAGCCGCCACCAGCAACGCCAGCACGGCGACTGAGCCGATCCGCCTCATGCTCCACCTCCGTGGCGAGCTTATAAGCCGCCGCGGCCAAAAATGGAAGCGCAAAATCGCCCCACAAGGCCTTACCGTCTGCCAACACCTGCCGCGAAATTTCCATTTCGCGTCGTTATTTCGTTGCACTCGAAGAAAAAGCGTTTATCATCAAAAGTAGGTTCTTATTCCTTGCAACCGGCGCGGTGGTTTCCGAACAGGTTCATCCGCGCTTGGGGCGCCTGCAACAACAACGGTACAGAGTCGAGAACCTTTCGCATTTGGGCCGTTCTCCGTCCGGTACATCCGGACAGCGGCTTGGGTTGTTCATCTTTTGGCGGGGGAACTTACCAATGGACCATGCCAACCTGATCGTCGGTATCGGTGGGGCCGCGGGTGACGGCGTCGCCTCGGCCGGCAACACGCTCGCCTTGGCTGTGGCCCGGCAGGGACAGGGCGTTTATGCTTACAACTCTTATCAGTCCGTAATTCGCGGCGGACATTCCTGGTTGCGTCTGCGCGTCTCGGCACAAAAGCCTCTCAATCATGGCGACCAGATCGACGCATTGATCGCCCTGAATCAGGATACGCTCGATCGGCACTTGCAAGAATTGGGGTCCGGGGGGGTGGCCCTGTACAACAGCGCCAAAATCAAACCCAGCTACGAGCCGCCCCAAGGGGTCCAGCTCTGCCCCTTGCCGGTGCCGGAGTTGGCCCCCTCGTCGAAAGAGCTGCCGGTCATGCAGAACACCGTGGCCGTCGGCGCCATGCTGCGGCTGATGGGGCTGGATTTCGCCGGTCTGGAATCGGTCATCAGCACCACGTTCGCCAAGAAGCCGAAGGTAGTCGCCTCTAACGTGGCGGCGGCCAAGGCCGGCTTCGACTACGCCGGGGCGCATTTCCAACCGCTGCCGCGCCAGCTCAAGCCGACCAGCCAAAAATGGGCCTTGGTGACAGGCAACGAAGTGCTGGCCATGAGCGCCGCGATGGCCGATTGTAAATTCTACTGCGCCTATCCGATGAGTCCGGCTTCGGCCATCCTGCACTGGATGGCCGCCCATGCCAAGCAGCTGGGCATTTGTGTGCGCCAGGTCGAGGACGAAATCTCCGTCATCAACATGACTATCGGCGCCAATCACGCCGGCGTCCGCGGCATGTGCGCCACTTCCGGCGGCGGGTTCGCGCTCATGACCGAGGCCATCGGCATGGCCGGCATCATGGAAACCCCGGTCGTGGCCATCAACGTCATGCGGGCCGGGCCGTCCACCGGCGTGCCCACCAAGACCGAGCAGGGCGATCTCAACCAGGTCTTCGGCGCCAGTCAGGGCGATTATCCGCGCATCATCGTGGCCCCGATCAGCATTCCCGATTGTTTTGCCGTCATCCAAGACGCCTTCTTCCTTGCCGACCGCTATCAATGTCCGGTACTCGTTATCTCCGATCTGCTTATCAGCGAGGGCAATGAGACCGTTGATCCCGCCGTGTTCGAGCACATACGCGAGATCGACCGCGGTGAAACGATCCTGCCGTCGGCCAATGGCGAGTTGCCTGCGACCAACGGCGAGCCGTACTTGCGTTTCAAGAACACGGAGTCGGGCATCTCGCCGCGCGCCGTGCCCGGCGTGCCCGGCCATCTGTACGTGGCCGCCACGGACGAACACGATGAAGACGGGGTGCTTATCAGCGACATCTACACCGATCCGGTGCGGCGCAAAAAGATGGTGGACAAGCGCGCCCGCAAGATGAGTACCGTGCTGGAACATTTGCCGCCGCCGCTCTTCAGCGGGCCGGCCGATGCCGAGGTGACGCTGGTGGGCTGGGGCTCAACCTGGGGCGTCCTCACCGAAGCGGTCGAGCGCCTCAACGCCGCGGGGATTACCACCAATCATTTGCACGTCCGCTATCTGGTTCCCTTCCAGGTGCGCGAGGTGCAGAAGCTGCTGGGCCGCAGTCGGCGCATTATCATCGTCGAGAACAACCAGAGCGGCCAGTTCGCCCGACACTTGCGGGCGGAGACCGGCATCGCCGCCAATGGCCACATCCGCAAGTACGACGGCGAACCGTTTGAGCCGAAGCACATTGTCGCCGGCGTACAGGACATCCTCAACGGCAAGGCGGAGATAGTCAACGTGTTGTCCACGGAGCCGGGTTGGCGAACCGACCATCCCAGCGGCACCAGTGCCGATTGGAAGGGCCGTCTGTCCGGTATCGCCCGTGCCGCTACGCATTAGTTCGTTTAGCCGCGAGCCGTAGGCGAGCGCTGTCACGCTCGCCTACGGCTCGCGGCTAAACGATAGCCGGTTTAGCCGCGAGCCGTAGGCGAGCGTGACAGCGCTCGCCTACGGCTCGCGGCTAAACCAAAACTCTTGAGGGAGCCATACCCATGGATACTTTGTTACTCGATCCCGACGTGGCCCGAGAAATCGCCATCGAGCGCGACAAAGAGCGTTTGCAGGGGACGTGGAACTTCGTTTCCGGCATCCGCGAAGCGCAAATGTTCATCGCGGGCGATCATTTCACCGTCAAGTTCAAGAACGGTGATATTTACCTCGGCGTTTATACGATTGATCCGACCACCAAGCCCAAGATGATGGACATGACCATCCACGAAGGGCCGGCGAAGCACCGAGGTAAAACATCGCTGGTCATCTACGAGCTGGACGGCGATCATTTGATCTGGTGTCCGGCCGAACCGGGCACCGGCAATCGCCTGGCCGCGTTTCCGCCCGACGACGACACGCGCCATTTGTGTATCGTGTTCCGCCGCGAGAAACCGCGGCCAACGTCTTTGTGACCTTCGGCGGCTGAGAGGCCGCCGATTTACCCCAAAACCCAACCCTGGAGATAAACCAGATGACGACCCTAACTGCTGCTACTCCTCGCAAACTCGAAGTGAAGGACTTTAAAGCCGACGTGCCGCCGGATTGGTGTCCCGGCTGCGGCGATTTCGGCGTCTTGAACGTGTTGCAAAAAGCCTGTGCCGAACTGGAGATTCCGCCGCATGAATTGCTGGTCGTCTCCGGCATCGGCTGCTCGTCGAACCTGCCGGGCTTTTTCCGCTCCTATGGCGTCCACAGCCTGCACGGCCGCGCGCTGGCCTTCGCCACGGGCGCCAAGCTGGCCAACCATCGCCTCACCGTCATCGTCACCGGCGGCGACGGCGACGGCTACGGCATCGGCCTGAATCACTTCATCCAGGCCATGCGCCGCAACATCAACCTCACCTACATCGTCATGAACAACGAGATTTACGGCCTGACGACGGGGCAGGTCTCGCCGACCAGCGAGCCAGGCATGGTCACCAAGAGCACGCCGATGGGCAACCTGGAGCAGATGCTCAACCCGTTGGCCCTGGCCTTGGCCTCTGGCTGCGGCTACATTGCCCGCGGCTTCAGCGGCGATCCCAAGCACCTGCAAAAACTGTATATGGACGGCATCCAATATCCGGGATTCGCCCTCATCGACGTGTTCAGCCCGTGCGTGACGTTCAACAAACAGAACACCTACCACTGGTTCCGCGATCACGTCTACCGCCTGGAAGACAAAGGTCACGATCCGACCAACTTCCACGCTGCTATGGACCGTGCTATCGAATGGGGCGCCAAGATCCCGATTGGCTTGTTCTATCGCAATCCCAACCCGCGCCCGTCGTTGGATAAGCTCGACCCGGCCCTGCAAGGCGAACCGCTCGTCCTCAAGCCGCGCGGCCTGACGGCCGAGCAACGGCGGGCACTGGTGGAGGAGTTTATGTAAACCCATCCGCCCTCCCAACAGTTAGGCGGCGCGCCAAAACAAGTTCCCCGTTTCGCCGCGAGCCGTAGGCGAGCGCGTGTGCTCGCCTACGGCTCGCGGCGAAATTCCGCTCCTCGTTCGGAACCTGTTCGACGTCATTTGGTTTTCTTATGCCGCCGCTCCGCCTTTAGACGCAGGTAGGCCTGGATGAACTCATCGATTTCGCCGTCAAGTACATTCTGCACTTGCGGCGTTTGCACCTCGGTGCGCAGGTCCTTGACCAACGTGTATGGCTGCATGACATAG
Source organism: Planctomycetota bacterium (assembly GCA_021324515.1). Classification (GTDB taxonomy): domain Bacteria; phylum Planctomycetota; class Planctomycetia; order Gemmatales; family Gemmataceae; genus JAJPHU01. Next base: position 32,317 of record JAJPIY010000079.1, on the reverse strand, counting down.
TTGCGGATCTGATAGCCCCAGGCTACCTCCCCCTTCTCGTCATACAGTTTTTCAACTTCGGCACGGCGTTTCTGCTCTTCGATCTGATAGAGCTTGGCTTTGAGGAGTTTCAGGGCCATTTCATCATTTTTGTGCTGGCTGCGTTGGCTGCGGCTCTCGGCCGAGATACCGGTCGGCAGGTGGGTGTAGCGCACGCCGCTTTCGGTCTTGTTCTGATGTTGCCCACCGGGGCCGCCGCTGCGGAACGTGTCGCGCCGCAGCTCATCGGGACGAATGGCGATCTCAATAACGCCCTCGATCTCTGGCATCACGTCCACAGCGGCAAAGGAGGTTTGCCGCCGGGCGTTGGCGTCAAAAGGGCTGATGCGCACCAGGCGATGCACCCCTGCCTCGCCCTGGAGATGGCCATAGGCGTAATCGCCCTTGATATGCAAGGTAGCGTTGCGGATGCCGGCCTCTTCATTGGGCAATTCATCGACAATTTCGACTTCGTAACCGTGTTTCTCGGCCCAGCGCGCGTACATGCGCAAGAGCATCTGCGCCCAATCGCACGCCTCGGTGCCGCCCGTGCCGGCCTGGATGCGCAGGTAAGCATTGCTGGCATCCTGCGGGCCGTCGAGCATGGCGCGCATCTCGAAATCATCGAGACGCTTCTCGAACGGCGCCAATTCACGCTCCAGCTCAGGCTCCAAGCTGGCATCTTCATCGGCCAATTCGACTAATGCTTGCACGTCGCCTGCGGCCGATTCCAACTCTTCATAGGGCTTGAGCAGGCCGTTGAGCGGCTTCAGCTGAGCGATGATCTGTTGGGCCTTTTCGGGATTGTCCCAGAAGTTGGGCTGCCCCATGCAGGCGTTCAGTTGTTCGCGTAGGGATTGCTTGCCGGAGATGTCAAAGAGAGTCCCGCAGCCGCGTCAAACGGTTCAGTACCTCTTCACTGCGTCGTCGTAATTCGGCGTTCATTGCATTTCCCGATACAGGAATAATTCCCCCAGCCCATCTCCTGGGCCGGACAAAAAAATTGTACCAAAAGTAGGGTTCACGATCCATCGGAATTCTCCAACGGCTTCTGCTGCTAAATTCAGCCGGAGGCCGTCGATTCGCCGAATTCGGTCAGGGTTTTGGGGCAGTCGGCATAGTCGAACGGCGTCTCCGCCGTTATGTCGGCGATGCGTAACTGGCGGCGGCCTTCGAGAACGGCCAAGAGATCGGGCAAGATGTGGGTGCGGCGCCAGCCAGCGGTCAGCAACGATTCCGTAGGCAACGATTGCTCGGCCAGCCGTGCGCGGACAAGCAGTTTCACATCATGGGTGCTGGCGACGAGGTTTGCCGCTAGGCCGCGGCGGGCGCAAACGTCGCCGAGGACCGCCATCAGCACATTGGTCACCAGCGCCACCTGCGGCGGATCCTGTTCACGGCCCCCGACGGCTGGACATTGCTCCAAGGGCAAACTGCGAGCTTGGGCCACTGTTTGCAAGATGGCGTCGAGGTCGCGGCGCGGCAAGCCGCGGACCACGTGCAGATCACGCTCGCGGCTCGGATTGCGGCGAGCGATTTCGATAATCAGATCGTCACGGACGATGGCGCGGGCGGGGCGATTGGTGCGGGCGGCGGTTTCTTCGCGCCAATAGTACAAAGCCCGGACGATAGCCAGACGGCGGCGGTCCAAGGAACCAAGGCCACGCAGCTTCCGCCAGCGCTCGGGGACGAACTCCTCCGGCGCGGCGTTCATCACCAGGCGGGCAAATTCTTCGCGCGCCCAATCGGTTCGGCCCTGCTCCTCCAGCCGCGCCGCTAAGCGCCGCCACGCCGGCAATAGGTAGCGAACATCATCGAAAGCGTACCGGATTTGGGCAGCAGTGAGAGGACGCCGCCGCCATTCCGTGAGCGTCTCGCCCTTGGCCATTTGCACGCCGAGAACCTGGTTGACCAGCGTCCCGTAGCCAAGCGGATAGGCCCAGCCGACCAGGCCGGCTGCTAATTGCAGGTCAAAGAGATTGCCAGGCGTGTATCCGGTCCACAAGTGGCATAGCCGTACTTCTTCGCGTCCGGCGTGGACAATGACAAGGCGCGCCGGATCAATGATAAGTTGCCAGAAAGCATCGAGCGGCCCGGTCGTCAACGGATCGATGAGATAAAGGCAGTCCGGCGTGGCCACTTGCACCAGGCACAAGCTCGGATGGTAGGTGTCCTCGCCCACAAATTCTGTATCGAACCCTAAATAAGGACATTTCGCCAGTTCCGCACAACACGCCACTAATTCTTCCGGACGCGTGACAATCTCTTCGCGCACTTGAGCCATTATGTTCCCCGATCCCTTGAATATTGGCCTTCTCTAACGCCTTAACCGTTGTCCAGCGTGCGGAAAGCCTCCGTCTTGTCGGCGCATCCTTTTAGCTCCTGCAGACAATTGCCGACCGGAGCACCATTATCGAGAATCGCCTCTGTCATGTCGATCAGTTTTTTCCCCAAAACGTGTGCCAGCCGTGCTAGTTGGCAATGGGCACGATTGACAACGTCACAGACCGGCAGGTCGTGTTGCTTTGCGCCCGCAGCTATTCCAACAAGGACCCTGCGAATGCCTATAGTCGAAATAATGGTCAGGCCCTCTTTCGAATCCAATGGCGGCACGATGGCAACGTTCAGCGACCGGCAAGGATGGTTGGAACACGAATGCGCATGCATTTTAAGGCAAGTCTTCCGGAAAGCCTTCCTTTACAATAGCAAACGGGAATGAAGCTGGGTATCCCTTGCACGGATCAGGAGAGCGCCATGATCGAAGAGTTCCTGAATCAGCGTGTCGTAGTAGATCTTCGCAGTGAATACGTCTGCCTGGGGACGCTTCAGCGCGTCGATGAACATTTTATCGAGTTGCGCAACGCCGACATGCATGACCTGCGTGATAGCGATACGACGCGCGAGAACTATGTAGCGGCATCGCGGGCCACGGGTGTCAAGCGCAATCGCCGCCGCCTGTTGTTGGTCCGAACCGAAATCGTCGCCATCGCCCGACTGGAAGATGTCGTGGAATCAGAAGAAGACTAACTCCAGAGAACGCAGAAAAGAGAAAGAAGAAACAAATATCGGACAAATTGTGTCCCTGGTAGGCCATTTCGTAGCTTTCTTCTGTATGTTTTGCTCTATGCTCTCTGGGGCCCTGGGGTTAACTCTTGGGCAGCGCCTGGCGGAAGAAGCGCAGCCAGTTGCCGTGCAGGATGTCGGCAATGGCTTGGTCGTCGTAACCCCGGCGGCGGAGTAGTTGCGGCAGGCGTTGTAAATCGGCAATGGTATCGAGATCGTAGGGCGACTGCTCGCGGCCAAAGCCGCCGTCCAGATCCGTGCCGATGGCCGCATGATGAGCGTTGCCTGCCAGCTGACAGATGCGATCGATATGGTTGACCATCGTCTCCAGTTTCACGCCCGCTTCTTCGGGCCGGGTCTGACCGCGCACCCAACCAGGCGCCAACATCCAGGCATCCAGGGCTGTGCCGATGACGGCGCCGCGCTGAATCAGCCGCTTGATCTGCTCATCGGTCAACTGGCGTTGGTGGGGCACTAGCGCTCGGCAATTGTGATGGCTGGCCAGCACGGGCCCGCCGTAAATGTCCAGGGCTTCGTCAAAGCACTGGTCGGAGAGGTGCGTCACGTCGAGGACCATGCCGACGCGCTGCATCTCTTTGAGCAGTGCCGGCCCCGCGGGCAACAGACCGCCCTCAGTGCCGGTGCCGTGGGCGTAGGGACTGACGCCGTAGTGCGCTGGGCCGAGAATGCGCAAGCCAGCTTGAAACCACTCTTCGACCTGCGCCGGCGACAACACCGGATCTGCTCCCTCCATGCTCAGGATGAAGCCCAGCGGCTCCTGTTGCGGATCGGCGTTCCAGGCGCGGACGTGGGCATCAAGACTGGCCGCGTCCTTGATCCAGCGCAATATCCCCTTCTGCTCCAAGATGCGATAATACGCCATCTGGCCGTGTGCCGCTGCGTAGGCTGCCTCCATATGTTCGTAGCGCTGAATGGCCGGCATCAAGTTGGGACGCAGTAAACGGGCCAGCAGGGTAGCGATGAACAGGCCGACGCCGCCGCGACGCAGCTCCGGAAACGATACCGTGCCTTCTCCGCGGCCTTTGCCAATCATCCCCAGCTCGATTTCGCGCTTGCGGATTTCACTCACCGGCCGCAGCAGATTGCGGTCCCAATCCAAAGCATTCCAAGCCAGGTCGAGATGTGCGTCAACGATCAGCATAGTCTATGGCCTCCAGTCAGCTAGTCAGCTAGTCAACGCCTGGTGCTTACTATATAGTTAATCACCTGACCTGAACTACGGACTACAGACTACGGACTACAGACTATGCGACAGATTCAGATCGGCAATGTGACGGAAACGGTCGTGGAACGTGCTGATTATCCTCCGCAGCGCTTGCAGGCCATTCTCGGTTCGGAAACGGTCGCCGTACTAGGTTACGGCGTCCAGGGCCGCGGCCAATCGCTCAACATGAAGGACAACGGCGTCAATGTCATTGTCGGCCAGCGTGAAAAGACGCGTAGCTGGGACCTGGCCGTGCAAGACGGCTGGACGCCTGGGCGGACGCTTTTTCCATTGGAAGAGGCGGCCCAGCGCGGCACCATCGTGCAATATCTGCTCTCCGACGCCGGGCAAAAAGAATTCTGGCCCAAACTCAAGCCACACCTGACCGCAGGTAAGGCGCTGTATTTCTCGCACGGTTTCAGCATTGTCTACAGCGATCAAACCGGAGTGGTGCCGCCGGAGAACATCGATGTGATCCTCGTGGCCCCGAAGGGATCGGGTACGACCGTACGGCGATTGTTCCTCGAAGGCAAGGGCATCAACGCCAGCTTCGCCGTTCATCAAGACGCCACCGGCAAGGCCCGTGAACGCGCCTTGGCCCTGGGCATCGCTATCGGTTCGGGCTATCTGTTTGAGACGACCTTCCAAAAGGAAGTGTTCAGCGACTTGACCGGAGAGCGCGGCGTACTGATGGGGGCCATCTACGGCCTATGGCTCGCTCAATACGAAGTGCTGCGCGAGCACGGCCATTCGCCCTCGGAGGCGTTCAATGAAACGGTCGAGGAAGCGACACAAAGCCTTTATCCCTTGATCGCCGAGAACGGCATGGATTGGATGTACGCCAACTGCTCAACGACGGCGCAGCGCGGGGCGTTGGACTGGTTCAAGCGTTTCCGCGATGCCGCCAAGCCGGTCTTCGAGGAGCTGTATCGCAAGGTGGCCGAGGGCGAGGAAACACGCCGTGTGCTGGAGGCGAACAGCCGCAGCGATTATCGGCAGCAGCTGGAAAAGGAACTGAAGGAAGTGGCGGACAGCGAAATGTGGCAAGCCGGCGCCGTGGTCCGCTCGCTGCGCCCCGAACGCGCCGCCAAATCCAAAGGATAAGGGAAGGGCCCATCTCCCTGGGGTTGGTCCTTCTTCTCACTGTCATGGCGCGTCCTCCGTGCATTCATCACTGCACTTCCGAGCCTTATCGCTTTTTCGGCCGTACTGCCGAATTGGCGTTGCTAGATGCGGCGCTTAGGGGCGGTCGAGAAAGCGTTGTGGCGCTGATCGGGCCGGGCGGGCAAGGCAAAACCGCGATCGTGCAGCATTGGCTGGAAACGCTGCGGAGCGCGGCGGACCGTCCCGATGGCGTTTTCTTGTGGAGCTTTTATCGCGGCAAGGATGCCGATCTCTGCCTGCGTTCCCTGTACGCTTATGCCGAGGGATTGCCCCAGCCGCCGGAGTTGTCCGCCAGTTATTGCGTCGATCATCTGCTGCCGCGCCTCCGTCGAGAGCGCTGGGCCATCATCCTTGATGGCACGGAGGTGGCTCAGTACGATAGCGGCTCGTGGATAGGGCGCTTTGTGCATCCCGAATTAGGCCGATTGCTGGAGGAACTGGCATCGGGACCGCTGCCCGGCGTCGTAGTCTTGACGACGCGCTTTCCACTGCCATCGCTGACAAGCCGCCGTCACGCGCGCTTGATTTCGCTGAGCAGTCTCGACGCCGCCAGCGCTCGCGCTTTGCTGTCCAGCCTCGGCGTGCGCGGCGAAGCAGCAGCCCTTGATGAAGTAGCGGCGGCCGGCGGTTATCATGCCAAAGCTGTCGAATTGCTGGGGACTTTTCTCGTTCGCTTTCACCAGGGCGACGCCCGCCGTCTGCGGCACCTGCCGGACTTGCCCCGCGCTGAAGGGACCAGCGATGAAGAACATCAGGTCGCGCGCGTCCTGGCAGTGTACCAACAAGCCTTGCCACAGGAGACGCAAGATCTGATCGCGCTGGCTACGGCATTCCGTGATCCACCGACCGAGGCACGGTTGCTCGAATACTTGGCCAGTCCGCCGGTGCAGACCTTGTTGCACCAGACGTGGCAGCGCACGTATCCGCCGCTTGCTCAGCGACCTGTAGCATGGTTGCCAGAGCAGATCCAGCAGTTGATCGATTTGCGCTTGCTGGAGCGCGTTGGTCGGGCAGGTTCGGCCGTGGTCATCGACACGCATCCACTGGTGCGCCGCGCCTTCGATCACGCACTGGGCGCCGGCGGACAGCGGCAGAGTGCGGGGACGCGCGCCGGCTTCTTGCGCGGACGGCCCGATCGCCGCCGTCCCGATACACTGGAGGAAGCGCGCGAAGAGATCGAGCTGTTTCACGCTTACGCCGACGCCGGCTTGTGGGCCGAGGCCGACAGTACTTTTGTCGCTCTGGACAATCCCAAGCATCGCTTTCTTGCTCCCGTCCTGGAGCGCGACCTGCTTTTGCGATTTTTCCCCAGCGGAGACTGGAGGAAACCGCCCTTGTGGCCGGGATTTGGTCGTTATCGGAGTTTAGCGATCTGTTTTGAGATGCTCGGTCAATTCGAGGACGCTCTGGCCGCTTATCGAGAAGAAGATGCTGCCCTGCGCGGTGATGCCCTGATCGCACTGGGTCGGTTGGGGCCATTGCTCGAACAACCTCTGGTCCCGCCGCCTTGGCAGACGTTGTGGAAAGCGTATCGCTGCCATGCCCTCTGTCTCGCTGGTCGCATCGACGAAGCGGTCGCCTTGGCCAAAGCGCTGGTGCCGGTCGATGTTTACGAATGGGTGCATGTCTTTGAGTGTCTGCTGCGTGCTGGCCAACTGAAGGCGCTCGATATCCGCAGCATTCTTTTTCGCCCGCGGCACGGCAGTGAGCACCGCTGGGCTGATTTGGCGCGCCGCCGTATGCGTGCTGATTATTTGCAGGTAGTAGGTGGAGAGCAAAACAGCGATTTGGGAGCGGAATATCGGGAATTGCTCGAAGCCTACGATCGCGGCGGTTTGCCGTTTGAGCGGGCGCTGACCCGCTTGCGCTACGCCGCTTGGCTGCGCGCTCAAGGCGAAGCGGAACAGGCCAAGAAAGCAGCCCGCACCGCCCTCGATTTGGCCCGACAATTTGGCATGCGCATTCTCGAAGCAGACAGTTGGCGCTTCCTGGTCTGCACTCCGCGCGGATAGCGAGGCCGTTTTCTCTCAGGAAGGAGAAAAAATCCCACGACTCTTGGGGCGTATAATCGATATAAGCGATCTTATTTGATCGGCAGAGGGCGGAGGACCTCGGCAGCGGTCGGCTCCAGCGGAAGCTCAGACGGGGCCGGTGTGTCAGGCGGGGCAGGATCGATGAGGCGTGGGGCAGGCAACAGCATCGGCCCCTTTTCCCCTGCGGGTGGCGAAGGCGCGGGAGTGGGCGCTGGCGCCGCAGCGGGCCGCTGGCTAGGGGGCGTTAAGCGAACGGTGACATCGCGGTCGGCCTCGAAGACGCGGCCATCGGCGAGTTGGAACTGGGCGGTGATGCGCAGTTTTTCCGTAGACGGCCAAATCTTCCACGGCAAGTTCAACAGGTAGCCCGTGGTCAGCAGCCCATTGACCCACGTTTTCCGCAATTGCTCTGGAGGAATCATCCACGACGACAACGGCCGCTTGGTCCCTTCGGGCGTGATCTCTTGGGCCAAGATAAGCAATTGTCCGGGCGCTTTGATGACGTGTCCGTCTGGATCGCGCGGCTCGACCTGAACTTGTAAGGCGTCGTCGCCGGAGCAAATGTCATTGCTGCGGCCGCCGGTCTGCCGGCCGAGCATCAGGGATTGCACCGGATAAGCGGCGGCTGGAGGGCCGTGAGGAGGCATCCCCAACTGGCCGCGCAACGCCAATACCTCTTGCTGCAAGGTCTGATTGTAGACGCCGCAACGGTCGAGTTCTTCACGCAGTTGGCGAACGTCGTCTTCGCGGGCGCGCAGCTCACTTTCCACGCGCTCGCAGCTCCGACACCCGCTGGCCGCTATCATCAACGACAGAGCTAAGCAGCAAGCCACGAAGCAGCGCATGATGCCGAATCCTTGGATGCAGTGTCCTGGAATAACCGCTGTTTCGCCTACAATCGCGGCTAACCTTGGGGCTTCGGGACGACCTGTCCAGGCGGCAAACGCTCCAGAACGACATCAACCAGGCCATATTCCTGGGCCTCACGCGCTGTCATGTAGTTGTCACGATCCGTGTCGCGTTCGATGCGTTCCAACGACTGTCCGGTGAGCTTTTGCAGCAGCTCATTCATGAGCTTTTTGGTGCGGAGCAGATGGCGGGTGCGGATTTCGATGTCGGTGGCAGGGCCCCGGGCGCCACCAAGCACCTGATGAATCATCACTTCGGCATGCGGCAGGGCATGACGTTTACCTTTGGTGCCAGCGGCCAATAATGTCGCAGCCATACTGGCGGCCATGCCCACACAATAGGTCGCCACATCACAGGTGATGTAGTGCATGGTATCGTAGATGGCCATGCCCGCCGTCACCGAACCGCCCGGCGAATTAATGTACAGCTGAATGTCCTTTTCGGGATCTTCAAACTGCAAGTACAACAATTGCGCCACAATCAAATTGGCACTATCATCGTCGATTTCTCCTTGCAGGAAGATGATCCGGTCTTTAAGGAGACGGCTGTAAATATCAAAAACCCGTTCTTCACGACCGCTCCGCTCCACAACATACGGCACGAGTGGCATAGCACCGATCTCCAAGCCAACCCGGCTCGCCTTTGTTCATCGGCTGTCGGGTTGAGATAAAATAAGGAATTTCAGGAAACGAACTACCCTTCCTTCGCTGGCGCGACGGACGGGTCGATTCAGGACTTTTTCTCACTGGTCATCTTGGCCAACACTTCATCGACCAGGCCGAAATCCTTGGCTTCCTGAGCCGTGAAGTAGCGATTGCGTTCGGTTTCTGCTTCGATTTCGTTGAGGGACCGGCCCGTATGATGGGCCAGGATCTCGTTGAGACGTCTTTTCTCCTTGAGGATCTCTTTCATTTCGATCTCGACGTCCGAGGCCTGGCCGCCGATCCCCTGGCTCCAGGGTTGATGGATCATGACCTTGGCGTGCGGCAGGGCGAAGCGTTTGCCCTTGGTGCCGGCCGTTAAGAGGATGGCCGCTCCACTGGCGCAAATGCCCATGCAATAGGTGTTGATGGGACATTCCAGAAACTGCATGGTATCGTAAATGGCCAACGTGGCCGTCACGGAGCCGCCGGGCGAGTTGATATAAAAATGAATGTCCTGATTACGGTTCTCATATTGCAGATAGAGCAATTGCTGGATCACGAGATTGGCCGTCATGTCCGTAATGACCGGCTCATAGATATTGCCGCTGGAACAACCGAAAAAAATGACACGGTTGTCCAGCAGAATATCTGTGGTCCCATATTGCCGTTGCCGTGTATATTCCCGATAGCGCTGATTACGCAGGTTGAAAGGATTAAACGGATCAAACATTGCAAACTCCTGAATTTCCGCCTGAGCGGGAGGCGTAAGCCCTCTGAGCAAGCTCTCCGAAGGCTTACACCTCCCGCTCTGTGAACTTTATTCTATGGGTTCGCCGACGGCGGGTTGGCCTCTTCTGCCGGAGGTTCCGCCGTGGGATCGTGGATCTCGCCCGGAACGGCTTGCGCTTCGACTATCGATACCGCCGGTTGTGCTTCCTCCTCCAGAGGCACATCCTCATATTCGGCATTGTTGAGGATCAGGTCGAGTGCCGCGCGTTCGATCATCTCGGCAGCCAAGGCATCGAGCAGGTCCTCGCGTTCCAGCCGCGCGCGGACGCGGCGTGGCGATTCGCCTTGTTGTTCGGCGATACGTTCGATTTCCGCATTCAGATCGTCATCGGTAATATCGATCTTCTCGACTTCCGCGATTTTCTGAAGGACGAAATGCTCCTTGAGCGCCTGGGCGGTGCTCTCTAAGATGTCCTGTTCGAGCAAACGGCGTCGGGCCTGGATTTCTTCGTCGGAGATGCCCTCGGCCCGCATCTCCACGATCTTGCGCGCCATGGCCTGATGGGCTTGGCGGCGCAGAAGTTCCGGAGGCAATTCCCAGGTGGAAACCGTGGTGATGTACTCCATCACCTGCTTGCGGGCCTCCTGCCGCTGCTGATACTCCAAACGGCGCTGGAGGACAAACCGGACCAATTCGCGCAGCTGCTCCGGCGATCGGACGCCGAATGTTGTGCGCAGGAACTCGGGTGTCAATTCGGGCAATATAACCGTTTTAACATCCTTTATAGTAAGTATAGCTTTGACCAATTGGCCACGCAGCGAGGGATCGGCCGCGGCGCTGGACAGCTTGATGTCCACTTCACGCACGTCGCCGACCTTGGCGCCCTTGATCTGCTCGGCAAAATGGACAGCGAGGCCGTCTTTGAAGGCGAGTTGCTTGTTGACGCGCAGGGTTGCCTCGTGCAGCTTGCCAATCTCGCGCTCGCCCGCCTTGATGACGGCATCGGCGACCACTAAATCGCCGATCTGGGCGTCTCCCTCCGGCTTGGGCACGATCTGCCCATAGGGGGTCAGCAGCCGGCGTTCTTCCTGAATCACTTCTTCGTCCGTGAAGGTGTGGACAGGCCGGCGGATCTTCAGCCCCTTGTAATTGGGGAGTTCGAAGTGCGGCCGAACCTCGACCTCGAACTCGTAGACCAGCGGTCCCTGGCGGGGCAACTCGATGTTAAAGGGGTCAATGTTGGGAGCGCTCAACGGCGCAAGGTCGTAATCCTCGGCGAGTTGCTGCAAGCTAGCCAGCAACACCTCGCTCTTGACCTGATCGGCCACTTCTTTGTGAAAGCGGCGTTCGACAATGCGGCGCGGCGCTTTGCCAGGCCGAAAACCCGACACGTTGGCATCGATGGCCAACTCGTTGATTTTTTCCTGGAAACGCTCGTCGATGTCCTTGCGTTCGATGGTGACCTTGATGTGCTTTTTGCACGGACCAACGTCCCGGATCTCAACATATTGCTGGAGCTTGACCGGCGCCTCCGCAGTGGCCGTAACCTCGCCACGCTCTGGCTGGGCGGTGTCTGGAGAAGTTTTTTCGTCCGTCATGATGTCCTACCTTAAAACCCGGATCGCTGCACGGGGCGCCCAGCGCCTCTTCCGAGCAGCGTAGCTAATGTATTCTAGAAGGCAGCGGACAAGAAAGAAGCCCTCCGCCTGGGTGTTCCGGCTGATACAATATTCCATACCGGATTCCATACCGGCCCGGAGCGCAGGCAAAGGCCGGAAGGCCAGCCTTTGCTTACGTTTCCAGCCTTTGCTTACGTTTCGGGCGGGCCAAGGGGGAGCTTCGCCATGCCACGTTTTGCTGTCATCTTGCCGGCCGCCGGCAAATCGTCGCGCTTCCGCGATCGGGAAAAGAAACCCTTCGCCAACCTCGACGGCCGTGCGGTCTGGATGCGCTGCGCCGAATTGTTCGTCACCCGCGACGATGTGTGCCAGTGTCTCATCGTCGTCGCTCCGGAGGACCAAGAGACGTTTCGCCGCCGTTATCAGGCCAACTTGGCCTTCATGAATGTGCAACTCGTAGACGGCGGCAAAGAGCGTTTCGATTCCGTGGCCAACGCCTTGGCCAAGGTCCAGGAGGAAGCCGACTTTGTCGCTATCCATGACGCGGCTCGTCCCTGCCTGACGGCGGAGCTGATCGAGAGCGTCTTTGCCAGCGCGGCCAAGACGGGAGCGGCCATGTTGGCCGTGCCGGTGACGGATACTCTCAAGCGCGCCGACGATAAGGGACGGGTCCAGGAGACGGTATCGCGCCAGGGCTTGTGGCTGGCCCAGACGCCGCAAGTGTTCCGCCGCGATTGGCTGATCGAAGCCTATGCCAAACGAGCCCAACTAGGCCAAGACATCACCGACGATGCGCAGTTGGTTGAGGCGCTGGGCCATCCGGTCCATCTCGTCCAGGGATCGACCACCAACGTCAAAATCACCACGCGCGAAGACCTGACGTTGGCGGAGGCGGTCCTGAAAGCGCGGCCCAAGCCGAAGGCGCCGCGGCCGATCCACCCCTTTGAAGATGAATACAAATGGTGATATAGGCAGGGGGATACACTCTCCGTGCCGCAAATCCCCATGAGCGCCGTGCTATCCGAATACTGGCCCCATCTTGCCGCGGTGTTTTCTGTGCTCAACATCGCCCTGATTGTGGTGTTTCTTCCCTGGGTGTTGCTGAGCAAAAAAGATGCGACGGCCGCAGTGGCCTGGTGCCTGCTGGTCCTCTTTGTGCCGCTGTTGGGGGCGTTCCTCTTTTGGGGCTTTGGTTACAACTACTTGTTGCATCGCGTTCGTCGCCAGCGCAGCGAACGCAGCGGACGCAGCAAGCCATTTCCGCACCCGGACGGACCTCCTCGCCAGGCCGACCGAGGCGAGCACGACCTCGCCGAATTGGCGGAGCGCGTCAACGCCTATCCCTTGCGCCGCGGCAACGCCTTGACCGTATTTCACGAAACCGAGCTTGCTTACAATGCCCTGCTCAACGCCATCGCCGGGGCACGGCACTATGTTCATCTGGAATATTTCATTTTCCGCTCCGATGCCGCCGGCAGCCGTTTGCTGGACCTGCTGGCTCATAAAGCCAAGGAAGGCGTTGAAGTCCGGTTGCTCTACGATGCGATGGGCAGCTTGCACCTCAAGGGCCGCAGCCTGCGGCCGCTGTTGGCATCGGGCGGTCAGGCCGCCGCCTTCCTGCCGCTCAATCCGCTGCACTCGCTCATCCGCATCAATCTCCGCAACCATCGCAAGATTACCGTCGTCGATGGACGGATCGGTTTCACGGGCGGCATGAACATCGGCGACGACTACCTCGGCAAAAATCCGGTCCTGGGTTACTGGCGCGATTCGTTCGTGCGCCTGGAAGGGCCGGCTGTCGCCGATTTGCAGAGCGTTTTCCGTTCCGATTGGGAATTCACTTGCGGCGAATGCTTGCCGGAAGAGAAGTACGCGCCGCCGCAGCCGGCAGCCGGCGAGGTGAGCGTGCAGATCGCCGAGTCGGGGCCAGACCAAGAGCTTAACACGATCCGAGAGATCTATTTTTTGGCCATCATCAGCGCCCGACGCCGCTTGTGGATATCCAGCCCGTACCTTGTGCCGGACAACGGATTATTCGATGCCCTGCGTGCGGCCCGTTATCGCGGCGTCGATGTCCGCATCCTGACGCTGTTGCGTCCAGACCATTATATTTCCTACTACGCTGGGATGTATTACGCCGCGGATTTGCTCGCTTACGGCGTGAACATTTATCTGTATCGCAAAGGGATGATGCATGCCAAGATGATAATGGTGGACGGCTGCTGGGGCATGGTCGGCTCGGCCAATCTGGACAACCGTAGTCTGCATTTAAATTTCGAGATTGGCTGCATCCTACACGACGCCGACCAGGTGGCACAGCTGGAGGCGGCGTATCAACGCGATCTCGACGACGCCGTCCCCCTCGATCAGAAGACGTTGGAAGGACGCTCGCTGGCCACGCGCGCCTTGGAAAATGCCTGCCGATTGTTCACGCCTGCCTTATAAAAGCCCTTGTCCGGGCCGCACTCACGGGAGCGGTTAGCCGGCTGCTTCTTTGCGAAGCGGCCCCATTGGGTCCTATACTTCGTTATGCCCCATTCCGCTGAGGGCAGTAGAAATTCCAAAGAGGGAACGATGAGCAAGTTAACAGGAAAAGTCGTCTTGGTAACGGGCGGCGGCAGCGGCATTGGGCTGGCGACAGCCCGGCTGCTCCTGGACGAAGGAGCACATGTCGCCATCAGCGGCCGCCGGGAAGACAAACTCCGCCGCGCCGCCGAAGAGCTGAAGGCCGGCGAACGCCTCTTTTATCACACCGCCGACATCACCGATTGCAAGCAAGTTGAAGTGCTCGTGCAGGAGACGACGCGCCGGCTGGGCCGCATCGACATCCTGGTCAACAACGCCGGTCTGAACATCAAGCAACGCACTTTCCGCGAACTAACGCCGGAGAGTTGGCACTTGCTGCTGGGAGCAAACCTGCACGGGGCGTTTTACTGCATACGCGCCGTGCTGCCGCAAATGCTCCAGCGCCGCGACGGACTCATCATCAACATCAATTCGATTTCCGGCAAGCGCTCGAACCCGCTGGGAGGCTTGGCCTACAATGCGGCAAAATTCGGCCTGCGCGGCCTGGCGATGGGCTTAGCTGCTGAAGAGAAGGACAACGGCATCCGCGTGTGCAACATCTATCCCGGCGAAGTAAATACGCCGATCTTGGAAGCACGACCTATCCCAGTCAGCGAAGAACGCCGCCACACCATGTTACAACCGGAAGATGTAGCTGCGGCGGTACGGTTCATCGCGACGCTGCCGCCGCGCGCCAGCATCCCCGAACTGGTCATCACGCCGGCCAATGCGCTATATGTATGACGGATCGCCTCTTTTCGCTATTTCGCAGCGCAAATAAGGGCGAAAGGCTCCCGTACTTGGGCTACGGGTTGTTGGGGGGGTGTCACGATCGCGGCTCGGTGGGCGCAGGCGAGACCGGCAGCGGCGGGCCGCCGGCGTATAAGCGTACATCCACACGCTGGGCCTTCGAAAGGTCGATTCCTTCATGGGTGAGATCGAATTCCAGCCGCGGCTCTTCACTCAATTGCAGCGGCAGACGGACGGTGAAGGTGCTGCCGCGGCCCAACTCGCTTTGCAGCGACACTTCGCCGCCTAACAATTTCGACAATTCGCGGACGATGGATAGGCCCAGGCCGGTGCCGGCGTGTTGCCGCGTCAGCGGATTGCCTGCTTGCCGAAACTTCTCGAAAACCAGCTCCTGCTCTTCCCGTGCGATGCCGACGCCGGTGTCGCTGACAGTCAGCACGATGTAGCCGCCGCCGTTCCAGCGCAGCGACGAAGCGGCAGCGGCAGACGGCGTCCCTAGCCGATCGACCTCGGCCTTGAGCTGCACACGGCCGCCCTCCGGCGTAAACTTGATGGCGTTGGACAATAGGTTCGACAAAATCTGCTGCACCTTGACCGCATCCTGACGCAACAGCGGAATGTCGGGGGCGAACTGACCGCGCAGGTCGATGTTCTTTTTCTCCGCCATGGGGCGGAACATCGCCAACATGCCGTCACATACATCGTAGATACTGAATTCCACTAGCTGTACTTGCATCTTGCCCGCTTCGATCTTGGCCAAATCCAGAATGTCGTTGATGAGGTTCAACAGCTGCTGACCACTCGATTGGATATTGGCGACCCAACGCGTCTGCTTTTCACTTAGGCCGTTGCTCGACAATAATACTTCGCTGAAGCCGAGAATGGAATTGAGCGGCGTACGCAGTTCGTGGCTCATAGTGGCCAAGAAATCGCTTTTAAGGCGGTTGGATTCGTACAAGGCCATGTTAGCTTGGGCCAACTCATCAACTTTGCGGTCGAGGTCGGCGTTGACCTTACGCAGGCGGTCTTGCATGCTGACGAGGTTGCGCAACATGCGGTTGAAAGCATGGCTGAGATCTTCAAACTCGTCGCCGGTTTGGATTTCACTCCGCACATTCAACTCGCCGGCGCTGATGGCGTCGCTGACTTCTTTCAAGTGCTTGACCGGCTTGACAATGACGTAGCGAACGATCAAATAGCTGCCGACCATGATGAGGAGGGTGGTGGCAAAAGCAATGGAAATGAGGATGGCGCGATTGACATGAAAGCCAGCTTCAATGGGCTGCGTGTCCACGTCAATCTTGACAACGGCCAACAGATCGCCTTCGTGCAAGTCGGCATGGCGTTGGCGATGGCACTCCAGGCACGAGGCCGTGGCGCGGACGGCGCCATAGTAGTAGTTGCGCTTGCTGGACAATTCCAGGGAGTTGTCCTCGTGCTTGCTGGGATCTTGTTGGAAGTCTTTGATCTTTTGTAGAGTAATTGTATCGGGAATATCTTTCGAATGGGTGGCGTTGGGTTTGAAGATGCTGATTTTGGGCTTAAAGGGCAAAGGCGATTCGTGTTCCCAGCCGTCACGGAATTCGTTCATGGCTTCTTCGAGGGTTTTCATCTGGGCGGCGAACCCTTCGGGCCCGGGCGGGGTTGTCAGGGCCAGGTGGCGGCTGACGATCTCATTGACAACCGTAAGGCGGCAGGCGGTCTTGATCTGATCGTAGGCCAGCGATTCAGTCTGCCAAGCATACAGCCAAAAACTGCCGGTCAATAGCAGCACGATGAAAAAGCCGAACAAAAATCGGCACTTGCGCTCCAGGCGATACTCCCCGAGCAGGCGTTTAAAAGCACGGTACGACATAATAGCTCTCAGCGGTCAGGGGGCAGCGCGGAGCGCACAGCTTGGGATGTGCTGAGCGTTCCGCGCCGCCCCTTGATGGCTTGTTGGCACCTCGGACAAAAATGCGACGAACGGCCGGCTAGGCGGCAGCTTTCGATGGCGGCGCCGCAGCGCGGGCACGGTTCGCCGGTGCGGCCGTAGACGCGGAACTCCTTTTGGTACTCTCCCCGCAAGCCAGAACCACTCACATAAGTACGGATGCTGGCGCCACGCCGCTGGATGGCGCGGCGCAACACCTTGGCGACGGCACGGCGCAGACAGTCAGCCTCGGCATCGGTGAGATCGCAAGCCAAGCGGGCCGGGTGCAGTCGCGCCTCGAACAAGGCTTCGTCGGCATAAATGTTACCCACACCGGCAAGCACGCGCTGATCGAGCAATACGGCCTTGAGGCAGCGTTTCGAGCTGTGCAGGCAGTCGCGCCAGGCGCGCGCCGACACATCGAACGGCTCCGGTCCCAATCGGGCGGCTTGGAAGAAAGCCTCCAGCGCCGCTCGGTCAGCAAAGAAGCGGACGCTGCCGAAACGGCGGATGTCGCGAAAACGCAACTGCTGCTCACCCTCGTCCAGGTCGAAAATCAAGTGCGTATGCGTAGCGTAGGGCGTCGCAGCAGGCACGATTGTCAACTGGCCAGTCATGCCCAAGTGGAAGACCAGGAAGTTTTTGTTTTCCAGCTCCACGAGGATCCACTTGCCGCGCCGCCTGATATTCTCGATGCGTTGGCCAGTTACAGCGGTGCTCCAGGCCGAACGCCAGGGCGTGCGCAGCGCTCGCCGGCTGACCTGCCGCACACGTGTCAGCCGCCTGCCTTTTAGACAGGGCCGCAAATCGCGGACCACCGTTTCCACTTCCGGCAATTCAGTCACAGATCACCTCATCCTTGGTTTTCTGGCTAAGATTATAAGCCATAGGGCGCAGGCGCACCACATCGGTTGTCGCCGTTGCAAATGGTGCGGATTTTGCATTCTTCTCTATTGTCTTCTCTTGGAGTGCCCTCAACGCACACCAAGGAATACGTGACGTAAGGAGGGAATCAGGAATGCTCTTTCGCGATCGAACAGAGGCAGGTCAAGTGTTGGCCGATCAGTTGGTTCGCTACGCCCATCGTCCGGACGTAGTGGTGCTGGCGCTGCCACGTGGCGGCGTACCCGTTGGATATGAAGTGGCCCAAGCGCTGCACGCGCCTTTGGATGTTTTCCTGGTCCGCAAGCTGGGCCTGCCCGGTCAAGAAGAACTGGCAATGGGGGCCATCGCCTCCGGCGGCATTCGCGTGCTTAATGAGGAAGTGGTCCGCAAGCTGAATGTTCCCGAAGAGATAATCGATGCCGTCGCTGCCGAGGAACAACAGGAATTGAGCCGCCGCGAACACGACTACCGGGCCGGACGCCCGCCGCCCGACGTGCGGGGGCGCACCGTCATCCTTGTGGACGACGGCTTGGCTACCGGCTCGACCATGCGAGCGGCGGTGGCCGCACTGCGGCAACAGGGGCCAGCCCGTATCGTCGTCGCCGTCCCTGTCGGCGCTCCGGAGACCTGCACCCAACTTCGGCGCGAAGCCGACGAGGTGGTATGTGCCGAGACGCCAGAGCCTTTCTACGCCGTGGGCGCTTGGTACGAGGATTTTTCCCAAACGACTGATGAGGAAGTCCGCGATTTGCTGGCCCGCGCCGCTGAAACACTTACCCCCGCCTGATCCTGCCCGTTCCTCGCATCCGCAAAGAGGTTTCTTGCAGGCGTGGCATGGGGGACGACGCTAGATCCCGCTCATGCGCAACAACACTTTGCCCTGTCGTCCCGGCAGGGATGCCTGGCGCACGGCGGCATGAATGTCTGTCAGGGCATAGCTCTTGCCGATGTCGGAAATCAGAACACCCGCCTTCATGAGGGTGCCGATTTGCCGAAACAGCCCTAGCATCGTCCACAGCTTCTGTGCGCGAACCCACTCGGACAACCAGAATCCTTCGATCCGCTTTTGGCCCACCATCAGCGTGCGTGGATCGACGCTCAGCGGCTCACCGGCCAAAGTGCCATATACAATGAGCCGACCCCCGCGCGCCAGGACATGGACTACCTCGGACCCCGTGGCCCCACCAACGGCATCGAGGGCGTAGCGCACGCCTTCGCCACCGGTCAGTATGGTAGCGCGCTCTGCCAACGGCTCCTCGTTGGTGGCGATGACGGCTGTGCCCCCCAGGCGTAGCAGTTCCTCGACCTGTTCGCGGCGGCGCACCACATTGAGAGTACGAAAGCCGAAACGCTGGCCCAGGCGAATTACCATGCGTCCCAAGGTGCTGCCAGCCGCCGTCTGCAACAACCAGGCGCCAGCCGGCACTTGCCAGATGTAGCGTGTCAACACCAAGGCGGTCGCGGGATTGACGAAGAATGTGGCTGCCTGCTCATCGCTAAGTTCTTTGGGCACCGGAATGGCCTGCCGCGCGGGAAGGACGACGTACTCCTTCCAGTTGCCGCCGCCACTGTTGAGGACGGCGACACGTCGGCCCAGGACGCGCCGGGCCAACAAGCCGGAGCCGGCCTCGACGATGCCGACGCCTTCAAAGCCCGGCGTCGCCGGCAGCGAGGGCTGTCGCCCATATTGGCCGCGCACCATCAAAAGGTCGGAGGGGTTGATGGGACTGGCGATCATGCGCACGCACACCTCGCCGCGCCCAGGGACCGGCTTGGGCACCTCACGCACTTGTAATACTTCCTCCGGCTCGCCCCAACGCTCGCAGACGATGGCTTTCATGTCGCTTGGCCGTTTTCCGTTTTTAGTTTTGCGTTCGCCGCACCCGATAGTCGGATTTGTAGTATATT
Source organism: Planctomycetota bacterium (assembly GCA_021324515.1). GTDB lineage: Bacteria > Planctomycetota > Planctomycetia > Gemmatales > Gemmataceae > JAJPHU01. The sequence continues at coordinate 12,892 of JAJPIY010000079.1, read as the reverse complement.
GAAAATGGCAAACCGAAAACACAAAACAGGCAAGGAGGCCGCTCCATGCCGTCAGAACGTCTCCATCAATACACCGCTCTTGTGGATGACATTCACGCCTTTCGCAACTATATCCGCGCCGAGCGTGGCCTGGCCAGCAATACACTGTTGGCCTATAGCCGCGACCTTCACCGCTTTGCCCAATGGGTTGCCGGCGGCGGTTTGACGGACTATCTCCATCCCAGCCTGCGCGACTTGAGCCATTATCTCGAATTTCTCCGGGCCGAGAAGCTGGCCCCGCCGAGCATCGCCCGTCATCTCGTCGCCCTGAAAATGTTTTATCGCTTCCTCCGCCTGGAGGAACGCACCAATGAGAGCACCGTCGATCTGCTCAGTTCACCGATCCTATGGGAACGCATTCCGCACGTGCTCAGCCCCGAAAGCGTGACCAAACTGCTAGACGCACCGCAGCCGTCCGACCGCTTCTTTCTCCGCGACCGGGCCATTCTGGAGACCCTCTACGCTACCGGTTGCCGCGTCTCGGAGGTAGCCGGCCTGAAAATGGAAGACCTCCATCTCGATTCGGCGTTTTGCAAATGTTTCGGCAAGGGCCACAAACAGCGCATCGTGCCTTTGGGCCGGGCCGCCCTCAATGCCTTGCGTGCTTACCTGACAGAACTGCGGCCGCACTTGGTGCGGACTGCGCCGGATGCGCCGTGGGTATTCGTCAGTCGTGGGGGCAAGGGCCTGACACGCGAAATGCTTTGGATCTTGGTACGGAAGTATGCGCGGCGGGCCGGACTGACCGGCAAAGTCAGCCCCCACACGCTGCGTCACAGTTTCGCCACGCATCTACTGGCCGGCGGCGCTGACTTGCGTACAGTGCAAGAGTTGCTCGGCCACGCCAATATCCGCACGACCCAACAATACACTCATGTCGATCGTGAGCGGCTTCGAGCCATTCATCGGCAATTTCATCCACGCGGTGGCGGGAGACCGGCGAGCGGGGCGTGTTAACGCCCCGGTTCACCGCACGGCGGCGGGAAACACCGGCGAGCGGGGCGTGTTAACGCCCCGGTGAACACGAACCGGGGCGTTAACACGCCCCGCTCGCCGGTTTCTACCTGTCGTTCAGCGCACACCGAAGACGTTGAGCGGAATGATATGGGGTACGGGTTCACCGGGCAGCTTGGCCACGATGCGTTGATTAGCGTTGGGCCCCGGCCAAGGCAACGACCAGCAGAAGGCAAAATTCTTGTCCTGACGGTCCTTGCGGACGCGGGTGCCTCGTACTTCGACAACGTCATTGAGATAGTCGAGAATGTAATCCGCCGTCTTGAGCCGACTGCTGAGAAGTTTGGAGCCGGCCAACTCTCCAGCACCGGGGATGGCTTTCTCCTTGACTCCTCCTTTTTTCTTACTGTTCTCCGCGATAAGAGTTTTCAGCTCGTTGTTCTTATTCAGGAAATCGCTGGCTTTGGCATCGTTCTTGGCATAAAGGAAGAGAGTGGGGATTCGGGCCTTCTTGGCTTCGTCTACTAAAGCTTTGGTGAGAGACGAGCCGAGGAGCTTGCCTTCCAGGGTCGGATAGATGGTCAGCCAAACGGCCGCCGCCACGTCGTTGCCTTCGGGGTCGTCCAGGCGGCTAAACTGCGGCGACATGCCGGGAAACAGTTTGTCGGACTGACTGTCTTTTTGCCGTCGGCACTCGCTGGCCAACCATAAGGCCCCCAGCGTCGCACCCTGACCGGCGCCGATCAGCACGATGTTCGAGGCATTGACTTCGCCCGCGTCGTTGAGGACATTGAGATAAGCCCGCGCCGCAGCGATGTCGTTGACGAGGTTGATGAAATAGGTCGGGTGGAAATCTTTTTCATCAATCGAAGCAGGTGGGTTTTTCTTGTTGGCCCCTTTAATGGCCCTGGGGGAGTTGTTGTGAGGGAATGCCCAGAACCTCGGACTGACCGACTTACTATTGCCAAAACCGCGGAAGTCGAAGCTGAGGACTGCATAGCCTTCTTTCTGGAGTTGTCCCGCCAACTGGTGCCAGCCGTCTTCTTGACTGCTGCCACCTTTGAGGTGCCGGAAGTCGTGCAACAACAGGACGACGGCGTCCTTATCTTTCTTCCCGCCAGCAGGGGCGCTGCGATAAAATGTACCGCTTAGCTCAACTTCATCGAAAGTCGTGAAGTTGACTCGCTTGGACTGGATGTCATCCGCGGCAGGTAGAGGTCGGGAGATGGCAAACAAGAGCAGAGAAAGAGCGGCCAACGGACCAAACAGAACGTGCGGCAAAGTTCGCATCGCGATCCCTCCGAGAAAAGATGTGTACCCCTACCCAAACATTGTGGATCTTATAGGGTTTAGCGACGGCCGGTCAAGCACCCGAAGGGCTGCAAAATGAACGAGCGCAATCTTGTGGAACTGCATCGTTATCAAGCAGAACGGCTCGGCCCGCGTCCGGCCCTGCGCTACAAGCGGCACGGAGTGTGGCACGATTTGACCTGGGAGCAATATCGGGCCGAGGTGCTTGCCGTCGCTGCCGCGCTTGTCGAATGCGGGATCGCGCCGGGCGATCGAGTCGGTTTGGTGGCCGAGAACAGCGTCGAGTGGTTGATCGCTGATCTGGCCATTCTCGCTGCCGGCGCCGTTAATGTGCCGCCGCACGCTCCCCTGACGGCACGGCAAATTCACTTTCAGCTTGCCGACACCGCGATCAATTTTCTGTTCGTCTCCAATCGTGTCCAACTGGACAAGATACGGCAAATCCACGCCCAGCTCCCCCCTTTGCGCGGCTTGGTTGTTTTCGAGGGGGCAGCCCACGCCTCTCTAGAGGGGCTATCGTGGGAAGCGTTCCGCCAGCGAGGCCGGCGGGCACTGCCGCGCGTGGCGGCGGAGCTGGCTCGCCGCGAGGCGGCCCTAGGCCCTGACGACCTGGCAACGATCCTGTACACTTCCGGCACGACCGGCAATCCCAAGGGCGTCATGTTGACGCACGGCAATCTGCTAAGCAACGTCTGCGCCTTACGGCAGCGCTCCGGCCAACAGCCGAGCGATGTCGTCCTCAGTTGGTTGCCGTACACCCACATCTACGCCCGCACCGTCGATCACTACAGCACCTTGGCCAGCGGTGTACTGCTGTGCCTGGCCGAGTCTGCTGATACGCTGCTCACCGATCTCGCCGAGGTGCAACCGACGCACATGGCTTCGGTGCCGCGCTTCTACGAAAAAGTGCTGACTCGGGTTGCGGACGCCGACCCGCAAGTGGTCAGGCGGCGGCTGCGCGAGCTGTTCGGCCCACGGATCGACTGGTTGTCTTCGGGGGGCGCGCCGCTGCCCTATTCGGTGGCCCGCACCTATGCCGAGGCCGGCGTACTGGTGCTGCAAGGCTACGGCCTGACCGAAACTTCGCCGGTCATCTCCTTCAACTCGAAAGATGCGTACAAGCTGGAAACGGTGGGCCGACCGTTGCCAGGCGTCGAAGTGAAGATCGCTGCCGACGGCGAAGTATTGACGCGCGGCCCGCACGTCATGAAAGGCTACTGGAAAAACCCGCAAGCCACCGCCGAAGCCCTCCGCGACGGTTGGTTTCATACGGGCGATCTGGGCGAGCTGGACAGCGACGGCTTTCTCAAAATCACCGGACGCAAGAAGGAATTACTCGTGCTCTCCAACGGCAAGAAAGTAGTACCGACTTTCATCGAAGGGCTGTTGCAAGCCGATCCCTGCATCGATCAGGCCCTGGTATGCGGCGAGGGACGCAATTTCCTGACGGCATTGATTGTGCCGAATTGGAGCAACGTCCGCGCCGCGCTGGCCTCAGAGCGAGGAGCGGCAGCTTCTCAAGACAGCATTGAGGAAACGGCGTCTCCAGCGGTGATGGAATTGTTGCAGCACCGCATCCAAGCGGCGCTGGCCGATCTCTCCAGCGCAGAGCAGGTCAAGAAGTTCTTGATCGTGCCTCAGCCCTTCAGCGTCGCTGCCGACGAGTTGACCGTGAGCCTGAAATTGCGCCGCAACGTCATATTGGCGAAATATGCACGCCAAATCGAGGAGTTGTATCGATAGAAGGGCCAGCAAACTTTTCTCCCCTCCTTGGTGGACAAGGATTCAAGTAGAGCGGAGGAGCCCTTGGCCCCCTTGCACTTGTCCCCGACCGTCTGTCGGTGGATAGCGGTACAAGCGCGCCGCTAGCCAAGCCGGCGACCTGGGCTCCTCAGCGGGGCGTTCGAAGTGCCAGCGGCGATGGCTCGGCACCAACTCGTCGCCGACGGGCCAGGGGTGAAATGGATTGTGGCCGAGGGCGGCGATCAGCTTGGCGCTGTTCATGCTCACGTTGCCGGCGCGAGGGGGGATCGGGCCGGCGTCGCGGCGCAGACATCCGTGGAGCAGATGCGGATCATAGCCGCCGACCCGATTGACGATTTGAGCGATCTGATAAAGGGCCAATGCGCGGGGGCCGCCCGCATGAAACAGGCCCGCTTGTCGACTGGCCAAGAACAGCTCGAAGACGCGGTTGAGGTCGTCGGTGTAGGTGCAGGAACGTACTTCGTCGAAGTACAGCGTGGCGGGCCGACCCTTGCGAAAACGCGATTGAATCCAATCAATGGCGCCGGCGTGGCGATTCAAACTCGGCCCCATGGGCAGCGAAATGCGCAATACCGCTGCTTGCGGGTCGGTGTTCAGCACCACCTGCTCTCCCTCTGCCATCGTTCGCCCGTACACCGTCACCGGATCGACGGGATCCGTCTCCACGTAGTTGCCTGCGCCTGTGCCGGAAAAAACCAGGTCTGACGACAGATGGACCAGCCGCGCCCCGAACGCACGGGCCGCAGCGGCGACGTTGACGGCGCTGACGACATTGATCCGCCATGCCATTGCCGGATCGAGTTCGCATGATTTGAGAGCACAGTTGCCGGTGCAATTGAGCACGGCGCGGAAACGATAGGTACGAAACAGAGCGAACAAGGCGGCGCGGTCCTGCGTGTCCACGGCGCAGATGCCTGGACCAATCAGTTGCCAGGTCTGCGTCGGTCGAATGCCGAGGACTTGGCCGGGATAGCGGCGCTGAAAATACGGCAGCGCGTTGTAACCGGTGACGCCGGAAACGCCGGTGATCAGCAACGGCAGCGGGACGGAAAGCAAAACCGATGAAGACGGCATGAGATAGGACGACATAAAGACACTTAGCAGATCGCTAATGCCGGGGGCGGGACTCGAACCCGCACGGTCTTTCGACCATAGGATCCTAAATCCTACGTGGCTGCCAGTTACACCACCCCGGCGCTTGGCCGTGGCGGCTTGCAGTATACAAACCGAAACGCCGCCCGTACAGGCTAGGCGGCCTGGACGCGTGCGGAACCGTCCTTTGGCAAGGCGCGGTCGGGGCCAGAGGCGAGGCGGGCCAGAGGAGGAGGAAGCCTTCAGGAACGCGAACGCACTCGGTCGGACAGCACGAAGATGATTTTGTTGACCGCGTCCAGCTCCGCCTGCACGCTGTCGCGTTCGCGCACCAAGTCCCAACTAAAGTGGGTTTCCAGGGCGGCGTTGATGCGATTAAGATCCTGGTGCAGGATCTGGCAATAATCGAAGGCCTGGGACAGCTTCCAGGCTTCGGGGCTGTAGACGGCCTTGAGGTCCCAGCTGCCGTCTTCGGACAGCTTCTCGACAGTGACGTAATCAATGACGTAATTGATGGGAGTACCGCTCGTCTTCTTGGATACGCCTTCGGTGGTGATCCAGTAGCGCGTGTCCTCGGTCTCCAGTTTGAGTTCCAGGCGGCCCCAAGGTTCACAGACCTGGTGCAAAGTCGGCCGATTTCGTAACGATTGCAGGGTAGGTCGGATGGTAGGTGTCATGGTGGGGGTACCTCTCTCAACGAGTGCGCCGAGTTTAATGCATTTGACGTGCCAGAAACCGAGGTCCAGATGGAGCAGCCTACAGGAGCGCGATGCAAGTTATTTCATGTAAAGAACTTGCGAAAAAAGCTACTGAAGATGGGCAAAAACGAACTACCAGGGAAACCGGGACAGGCTGTTAACGATCGTTAACAGCGGAGACAAGTATTGATTCCAGAAGTTTACACTCCCACTATCTGCCCAATCCTACCGCGTCCGGCAGAGAAGGCCAACGGAGTGGCCCAAACGAAAGAGGAAGAAAACGAAGCATAGCTACCGCTGTCCAACAACGGAGTAAGGAAGGGCCCAGACAAGGAACGGTTTTTGCTAGCGCGGCGCTTTTTTCTTGAACGAAAAAGTTTAAAAAATGATTGCTTCTTTCTCTGGAGGGGTTACAATTCCTCTACATTGGAGACGCAACCTTCAACATCTCCGGCACTAGCTCCGTCCCTGGATAACTCGGAGGCAGCCATGAACGAACCCTCTCTCATCCGCGATCCGAACCTTCAGCGGCTCGTCCAGGACTTCGACGCCCTGACGAACTTGATGCAAAAGCTCATTGAGCGCGACCGCCGCCGTGTACCGCAGGAGACGACTTCTGTCAACGACATGGCCTTCACCACGGAATGGCAGATGGAGTCCAGCGCCGAGATGGCGCATTCGCTGTGACACGACCTAATACTCCTATGACGATCCCTTATCTCGCCAAGGGCTTCCGCTACGCCGGCCTGCACTGCGGTCTCCGTCCTGATCCGCAGCGTCGTGATTTGGCCTTGATCGTCAGTGATGTCCCCGCAGCCGCAGCAGGCGTCTTCACCCAGAACCGCGTGCGGGCCGCGCCAGTGCGCGTCTGTCAGCAACGTTTGCCGTCGGACGAAGTGCGTGGCATCGTCATCTGTTCGGGCAACGCCAACGCCTGCACGGGACCGCGCGGCCTGGAAGACGCTCGCACCATGACAACCGTGGCAGCCCAAGCCATCGGCTGTCGGCCTGAGCAGATGCTCGTCTGTTCCACAGGCGTTATTGGCCGCCCTTTGCCTATGCCGCAAATTGAAAGCGGCATCCGTACCGCCGCTACTCGACTTGCCGATACGCTTGCCGCCTTCGAGGAGGTCGCTCATGCCATCCTCACCACCGATACATGCATCAAGACGGCAACACGGCAGATCGATTGTGATGGGGTAACTGTACGGCTAACCGGCTTGGCCAAAGGCGCGGCGATGATCGGGCCGAACTTGGCGACCATGTTAGCGTTCGTGTGCAGCGACGCCGCAGTATCCGCGGCGGACCTGGCCGAGATCGCTCGTCGCGCCGCCGATCAGACATTCAACTGCATCAGCGTCGAAGGGCACACCAGCACCAACGATACGTTGATACTGTTGGCCAACGGTTTAGCGGAAAGAGCACAAGGCGAGGGCCGTGAGGCGAGACACTCTTTTTCTCTCGCTCCTGGCCTTCGGCCCCTCGCTTCTTCTGCCAAGATGCGGTTCGCCGCTGCCGTGACCGAGGTATGCGGCGAACTGGCCCGCGCCATCGCTGCCGACGCCGAGGGAGCCACGCACCTGATTACCATTGAAGTGGAAGGGTTGCGCGACGACCGCGAGGCCTATCGTGTGGCCAAGACAGTTGCCGAAAGCCCCCTGGTAAAGACAGCCATCCACGGGGCCGACCCCAATTGGGGCCGCATCGTCTCGGCGGCGGGTTATGCCGGGGTCGAGTTCGAGGAGGAGCATCTTTCGTTGTGGCTAGGCGATCTGCTATTGTATCGTGGCGGCCTGCCCCAACCGTTCGATGTTGGCGCCGCCTCGGCTTATCTCCAGCGTCAACGTCACATCCAGATCCGCCTGAGCTTTCCCTTAGGTCCAGGACGCTGCACCTTCTGGACGTGTGATTTAACCCAAGAATACGTCCGCCTCAATGCAGAATATACCACCTGAGCATGGAGGCAGGCCCCAACTTTTTTAGTCGATGCGCGCAAAGCGCCAGACCGGCACGTGGGGAGGCAAGCAACCCGAATAGTACGCCTGCGGGCCGATCGCCTCGCGCAGCTTCTTGAGCGCCTGTCGCCGCACCGTCACGTAGTAGTAATCGCAACGCGCATCGCGCACCGTGTCCCATATCTGATAAAGCCGATCCGCTTCTTGCAGCGCTTCGTGCAGTTCCCAGCGTCCGGTTGGATCTAGGGCTTGGCGGCTGTCCAGATGCTGGCGATAGGCCCGGTTGAAGGACAACATGTCATTTATTAAGCTGCGGTCGGGAAAGCGAATGCAGTCACATAAAGGCGGAGCATCGCGCAGGTCTTGATAGCGCCGCCGCAAGAGTTTTAAGTCGGCAGCGAAATCTTCCGGCCGGGTGAGCACATAACGGACCTCCCGTGGATCGAGGATTTCCCAGGAAATAGCGACCGTTTGTAAGATCGGCCGGAGCATGGCAACCTCCTCCGCAGCGACCGCTTCGACGGGATCGGATGGGGTCGTCAACAGGGCCACAGCCAGGGCACAGTTCAGCGGGAACATACTTTACCCTCCTCCCCTTCCCAGGGGCGCGAAACGTTCCCGCGGCCGCCGGACTGGCGGCGCAAATGCGCCGACAGACCTCGCAATCCGAGAGGCTGTCGCGGGTGTCAGGTTGCTGGGCGAAGGACGGAAACGGCGGGTCGTGCGCTGAGGGTGCTTCCTGGAAGGGGACCCGAACATTGGGTCATTCGGAGCAGCAACCTCTCTCTGTTAACCGTAGCTCAGGAATCCTTTCGCATCGAACCAGCGAGAGTCCTTCTCGCTCCATTTCCCCCTTTGAAGGTCCGTTTGTAGTGGACAAACGCAGCCTTCTCCTAAAGATTACCAAATAATCTCCGTTTTTTCCTAGCCAAGTTTGCCCTCTTCTCTCCCGACCTCTTGTGCAATCGTTGTGCCAATTTGCGAACGAGGTAAACCTTTGCCGCGCCTTGCAGAGCACCTATGCTCTTCGATGTAGCTATGCCAGCTATAAATTATTTTATATCAATATCTTGTGTCGCTTTATCTTGTAAAGTCCCGCTTCCGGGCTTTCCCAATCTAGCGATCTCTTTTTTGCGCCGGCGCGAAAAAGCACCTGGGCACTTTGCTACGAACGTGGGCAGAAGATGAGCAAATCTTCGGCTCCTCGAGGCTGCGGTTGCAAGGGAGTGACGTACTACGGTAAGGCCAACCGCCTTACTTGTGGCTCCCATCCTAGCACTCGGATGTTTGCCGCACGAAAATTATTGCACCGTCGCTCGAATTGGAGCAAGGGATCAGGCAGACCGGGCCGCCCGCCGCGCAATGAGGGCGGCAACGTAGCCGCCTTTGAAACCGCTGTCGATGTTGACAGCGACGACATTGGCGGAACAGGCGTTGAGCATAGTCAACAACGGCGCTAAGCCGGCGAAAGCAGCACCATAACCGATGCTGGTCGGCACGGCAATGACAGGACAATCGACCAGTCCGCCGACGACACTGGGCAAGGCCCCATCCATGCCGGCCACCACTACGATGGCATCGGCGCTGGAGAACTGCTCGCGGTGCCGCAGCAAGCGATGAATGCCCGCTACCCCGACATCGGCCAACAATTTCACGTCGCAGCCTAGAGCACGGGCCGTGACGACGGCTTCCTGGGCCACGGGCAAATCACTGGTGCCAGCCGTCAGAATGACGACTCGGCCGACGGCCTGTCGCGGCGCCGACGACGGCGCCGGCAACCAGAAGGTACGGGCGAGGCGATCCTGTTCAGCCTGCGGAAAGAGGGTGGCGAGATGGGCAGCCTGTTCGGCATTGACGCGCGTGGCCAGGCAGTCCTGGTTGGCCTCGACCAATTGACGGACGACGCCTTCGACCCATTGCGGCGTTTTCCCTTCACAAAAGATCACTTCCGGAAAGCCGCAACGCTGTCGGCGGTGTAGATCAACCTGAGCGAAGCCGAGATCGGCCACCGGCGGCTCCTGGAGCCGTTGCAACGCCGACTCCACATTCAGTTGCCCAGCGTAAACTTGTTCGAGAAGCGTCCGCAATTCTCCGGCAGTCATGGATGGTCCTCAAAAAAAGCAACCTTCGGGATGTCTCCGACCTATTGTAAGAAACGGACGCCCACCGTAATGGCCTTACTCAACTTGACGGCCCTGAACCATCTTCCTACGATACGGTAGTTGCCGCACAACGGCGACGCGGCCCCGTCGTCTAATGGTTAGGACACGGCCCTTTCAAGGCCGCAACAGGGGTTCGAATCCCCTCGGGGTCACTGGGATTTCTCGACATAAAACGACTTACAATGCCAGCGAACCACCAGACATCGGCTTGGTTCCAAAGATACCCATTTTAAACTAGAGTTAGCAGACTTTCCCCTTCCCTTGTGACGAAAGGTTTGGATGGGGGGGGGAATTGTGCCCAATTCAACCGTGCCCCGTATATGTAGGGCGCGGGTTCATCGGATGCTCCGGGGGTATTCCTTCGTGAGAAGAGATACCTTTATCCGGGCGGCCAAGCGAAGTTGCGGCCGCCGAGCAGGTGCAAGTGCAAGTGCGGCACAGTTTGGCCAGCACGCTCCTTGCAATTGATTACCAATCGATACCCGTCACTGATGCCGAGTTTCTCCGCCAGCTGGGCAGCCACCCAATGCAGATGGCCCAAGATCTCGCGGTCCTCCGCCTTGATGTCGGCGTGGGTCGGAATGACCTTGCGTGGGATAAGGAGCACATGGACGGGCGCCTGCGGATTGATGTCGTGGAAGGCGACGCAATGTTCGTCCTCGTAGACAATACGGGCAGGAATTTGTTTCTCTGCGATTTTCTGGAAAATATTCTCACTCAGCATGGGGCAGCCTCCGCAATTTGCGATCTTCGACAAAGGGCCAAACGTCTCCCGTCCCCGTATCCTATTCCGAAAACCGAGAGGGGAACATCGAAAATCACATGACGTGGATCATCGGCATTGATGAAGCAGGCTATGGGCCGAACCTCGGTCCCTTTGTCATGACCGCCGCAGCTTGCCGCGTGCCCATCTCTTCTGACGGCCTCCGCAAGGGACGGCCAAGCGGAAAGGCCGACCTCTGGGGCCTGCTGCATCCAATAGTCCGACGCAGCCAAGACGCCGACGAAGGGCGATTGCTCATCGACGATTCCAAGCATGTGTACACCGCGCACGGCTTGGCTGGCCTGGAGCGCGGCGTCCTGGCTTCTCTTGCGGGCACGGCGGATTGCTCTTTAGGGTCGCTGGCCGCCCTGATCGATTGGCTCTGCCCCGATGCTCAAGAGGAGTTGCGGCGCGAGGTATGGTATCGCGGCGTTCAGCCGTTGCCAGCTTCTCTCGCGGACCCTGTGGCTTGGCAAACAGAGGCGGCTCGTTTCCGGGACGCCTGCGCCGGCGCCGGCGTTACAGGCTGGCAAGTACGCAGTGTCGTTGTCTGTCCGCCGCGCTTCAATGCCTTGGTGGAAGAGGGGGGGACGAAGGGACATGTCTTGGCTCACGCCTTGGCGTCCTTGTTGCGCTGGCAGCGGCGCAATCTGCCGAGTGAAGATGATCGGGTATTTTTCATCGATAAGCATGGCGGCCGCAATACCTATGCAGCCATGCTCCAACATGCCTTGCCCGAAGGCATTCTCACTATTGAACAAGAGAGCAGGGCGTGCAGTGCCTACCGCATTCATGGGCTGGGGCGCAGTATGCGACTCCTTTTTCAGCCGCACGCCGAGGGCGAGTATTTCTGCGTCGCCCTGGCTTCGATGACCAGTAAATATCTGCGCGAAGTGTTGATGCTGGAATTCAATCGCTTTTGGCAAGAGCATGTGTCCGACCTGAAGCCGACGGCCGGTTATCCCGGCGACGCCGCCCGTTTCCTCCGGGCCATTCGTCCTGCGCTTGCAAAACTCGGGCTGTGTGAGGCCCTGCTTTGGCGGCGGAAATGATTCCTCATCTCGTTGCAGAAATCGCTTCCACTTGGCTGTTGTCATCCAGCGTGATGCTCGACAGCTCGCCATTGTCCTTGGTGAAGTGGACGGTGACAACGACAATGTCATCTTCCGGCACACGTTCGGTGGCCAGGCCGGTGACCAGGAAATGGACGCCGCGGAAGACGCCTTCAACCGTGGTCGTCCAGCGGCGGCGCATGTTGATGGCCACGGTCTGCGTGATGCGGATGCGCTGTCCAGGCTGCAAACTGCGTAGCAGGTTGGCCAACTCCGCGCGCACCGGCCGCGTGGCGGACGGCAATTCCGAGCGGAAGGCGTAAGTACTAGAAGGACTCACAGAATATCTCCTTGGCTAGGCGTACCGCGGACCAGGGCGATGCGCCCGGTGCGCGCCAGTTCCAAGATGCCGTAGGGACGCATTAACTCGATGAAGGCTTCGATCTTGCTCTCTTGACCGCTGATTTCGACCATAAGGTTCGTGGGACTAATATCAACGACTCGGCCGCGGAACATCTCGACGAGCAAGCTGATCTCCACGCGCTGCTGCGGCGTGGCATTGACTTTGATGAGCATCAGATCGCGCTCGACGAAGTTCTCGCTGCTGATGTCCTGCACTTTGACGACGGTGACGATTTTGTCCAGTTGTTTGCGCACCTGTTCCAGTTCGGCATCGTCGCCGTGAACCACGAAAGTCATGCGCGACAGGTCAGGCTGTTCGGTCTCGCCGACAGCCAAACTGTCGATGTTGAAGCCGCGCGAAGCGAGCATGCCAGAGATGTGAGCCAGGACGCCGGGTTGGTTCTGCACCAGCGCCGACAAAACGTGTCGCATTGCCGATCGTCTCCCCAAACCACAGGGCCACAAAGTTGATCTTAGGAGCGAGACCCGCTCGGAGCAATCGAGGTTCGGGACAATGGGGTCGTTATACTGGGCACAGTTGAATTGGGCACAATTCCCCCCCCACCCCAACCCTCCCCCACAAGGGGGGAGGGAGAAACCAGGCTCCCTCCCCCCTTGTGGGGGAGGGTTGGGGTGGGGGGAAGTGTTCTCCCTCCCCCCTTGTGGGGGAGGGTTGGGGTGGGGGGAAGTGTTCTCCCTC
>JAJPIY010000124.1 GCA_021324515.1 Planctomycetota bacterium | reverse complement strand
TACCAGGTGCCGCAGTATTACTGCACCTATCACCCTGTCTACCAGCAGCATGTCCGCAAATGCTGCTATACCGTGTATAAGCCGGTGTGGCAGGAATATCAAGTGCCACAGCACTATTGCACGTATCGTCCTGTGTATGAAGAACACACTTGTCAAGTGCCTGTCACTTGCTATCGCACCGAGACGGAAGTACGGCAGAAGGTCTGTACCTACTGTACCTATGAACCGGTATGGACTGAAAAGCCCATCACGGTCTGCACCGGCTGCTGGGAGGTGAAACAGCGCTATTGCCCAGGCCCTGTCGTGCAAAAGTGCTGTCAGATGCCGGGCAAATGGGTCTTTGATCCTTGCACCTGCTGCGCTCGTTACTGTCCGGGCCAGGTCGTCCATTACACAGTGCAATGCCCCGGCCATTGGGTATGCGAGCGCGTCTGGGTGCCGCGCACAGAGGTGCGGACCATTCGCTGCTGCCATCTCGTGCAGCGCGAACATTGCCAGACTGTCAACTATACAGTCTGCAAACTCGTACCCTATACGGTCATGAAGTCGTACTGCTACACCACCTGCAAATGGGTTCGTGAAGAGCACTGCCGCATGCTCCCATGTCGAAAGTGCTATCTGGTTCCCGAGGTCAAGGAAGTGTGCATCCCCTACACGACTTGCCACATGATTACCAAACAGCATTGTCGCATGATTACTTGCCGGCGTTGCTATATGGTGCCAGAAGTGAAGGAGGTGTGCATTCCGTACACGACATGTCACTTGGTGGCGCAGCAGCATTGCCGCATGATTACCTGCCAACGCTGCTACGTGGTGCCGCAGGTCAAGGAGGTATGCATTCCGTACACGACATGTCACCTGGTGGCGCAGCAGCATTGCCGCATGATTACTTGCCGGCGTTGCTATATGGTGCCAGAAGTGAAAGAGGTATGCATTCCGTACACGACATGTCACTTGGTGGCGCAGCAGCATTGCCGCATGATTACCTGCCAACGCTGCTACGTGGTGCCGCAGGTCAAGGAGGTGTGCATTCCGTACACGACATGTCACCTGGTGGCGCAGCAGCATTGCCGCATGATTACCTGCCGGCGTTCGTATCTGGTACCGCAGGTCAAGGAGGTATGCATTCCGTACACGACATGTCACCTGGTGGCGCAGCAGCATTGCCGCATGATTACCTGCCGCCGCTGCTACTTAACGCCGCAGACGAAAGAAGTATGCATCCCCTACACTATCTGCAAGCTGGTCCCAGAAGAGCGGTGCCGAGTGGTCCCCTGCACGCGTTGCCGTCTGGTGACAGAGCAGCGGACGTGTCTGGTTCCTTATGTCACCTGTAAAATGGTTGCCGAAGAGAAGGTGAATCTGGTCCCGCACGTCATCTGTGAGATGCAGCCGTATTGCGTCACTTACAAGGTGTGCCGACAAGTACCGATTTGCGTACCAGAGTGCCCACCGCCGTGTCCTCCGGCTGTGCCAGTTGGTCAACGCATGAACGCATCGGAATGGTTCGCACGGGTTACCTACCGGGCGACGCAGGAAGCGAATCAGGCCGCCTCAACCACGGCGCGCTAAGGACGATCGGCAAAAAGGCGAGTTGCGTCAGCGCTCCGAGAGCGAGCGGGGGGTGTTAACCCCGGTAGAACAACCGGGGGGTTGACACCCCCCGCTCGCCTTGAGTACCGGGGGGTTGACACCCCCCGCTTGCCTCTGTTTGTGTCAATCTCTACCGCTTGCGGCCATCCGCTAGGATGATAAAAGAACCATCGCCCCATGCCCAAAAGCGAGAGTCGATGACCGAAAACATTCTGCCTACGATACATCTGAAAATCGCTCGCCGCTCCGTTCATCCGTGGATTTTCCAGAAGATGGTCGAGAAGCCGGCCACGCGCCTAGCGCCGGGCAGCATCGTGGACATTCTCGACCGCGATGGCCAATGGGTCGGCCGCGGTTTCTACAACGGCCATTCGCGCATCGCCCTGCGCGTAATGACCCGCGACCCAGCCGAGTCTATCGATGAGGCGTTTTTTGTTCGCCGTATCGCTCAGGCCGTCGCCCTGCGCCGCGATTGGCTCGGTCTGGATGCGCTCAGCAACGCCTATCGGATCGTCCATTCCGAAGGCGACGGCCTAAGCGGATTGGTCGTCGATCGCTTCGGGCCGTTGATCGTGTTGGAGTTTTTCTCCGCAGGTATGTATCGCTTTCGTTCGGCTATCGAATCGGCGTTGGTGACCCATTTCCCGGACAGCCGGTTCTACTGGTTCGCCGAGGAACACATTCAAAAACAGGAATCGTTCGATTGCCATGCGCCGGAGCCGCCCCCGCCGGAGATCATCACGGAACAGGGGGTGCGCTTCCGTGTTGCTCCCGGCAGCAAACATAAGACCGGTTTCTTCCTCGATCAGCGCGATAATCGCCGCCGCCTGGCTTCGTTCTGCAAAGGCAAGCGTGTGCTCGATCTGTGCTGCAATACCGGCGGTTTCGCCGTCTACGCCAAAGCGCTGGGCGAAGCCGACGAGGTAGTCGGCGTCGATCTCGATGAACAAGCACTGGCTTTGGCCCGGCAGAATGCCGGACTGAATCAGGTGCGTGTGCGTTTTGTGCAAGCCGATCTGTTTCCCTGGCTGCGCGACATCATCGCCGCCGGACAGCGCTTTGACGTGGTGGTCCTTGATCCCTCTAAGCAAACGCGCGACCGCGAAGAGATTAGCCACGCGATGCGACGCTATCTCGACATGAACCGTCTGGCCTTGCAGGCGGTAGCGCCGGGCGGCATCTTGCTGACCTGCTCCTGTACCGGCCTGGTGAGCGAAGCCGATTTTCTCGATACCATTCGCCGCGCGGCCTGGCAAGCCGGCCGCATTGTGCAAGTGTTAAGCATCGCCGGCGCCGGGGCCGATCATCCCTTTTTGTTACACGTGCCAGAAGGGCGGTACTTGAAGGCTGTGTTTTGCCGCGTTGAGGCGATACAATCAGCTAAGTGAGCTGTTAAGACCATTCCCACGACCGACTATGCTCGAAATCAATGATCGTCTCCGCATTTCTGAGGAGGAATTTTCCTGGACCTTCGTCCGCTCTGGCGGGCCGGGGGGACAGAACGTCAACAAGGTCGCCTCCAAAGCAGTGCTGCGCTGGAACGTCGTCGCCAGTCCCAGTCTCCCCGACGATATCAAAGCCCGTCTGCAACAGCAGCAGCGCCGCCGTATCACCGGCGACGGCGATCTGCTGCTCTATTCTCAGCGCTTCCGCGATCAAGAACGCAATCGTCTCGACTGCTTGGAGAAATTGGCCGAGATGCTTCGCGCCGCTGCGACGCCGCCGAAGGTGCGGCGTAAGACGAAACCGTCGCGCGCAGCACATGAGCAACGGTTGGCAGCAAAAAAACGGCGCTCCGCACTCAAAGCGTCGCGCCGCCTCCACGAAGAGTAGTCTGCAAGTTGATTGGTCGTGCCCGCGGGGGAGTGCGTTCCCGCTTTCCTGCGGGGCGCGACCAACCAAGAAGCGTTACATTTTTGGTCTGGAAAGGCGCTGCTATAGGCCCTTTTACCAGCGCATCACAGCCGTGCCCCAGGCCAGGCCGGCGCCGAAGCCGCTAAGCACCACGAGCTGATTTGGCTTCAGGCGTCCTTCGGCAACGGCTTCGTCGAGAGCCAAGGGCACCGAGCCGGCCGAGGTATTGCCGTAGCGGTCAAGGTTGTAAAACACTTTCCCCCGGGGGATGTGCAGCACGTCGATAGCAGCGTTGATGATACGGATATTGGCTTGGTGGGGAATATACAGATCGACATCCTGCGGCCGCAGATTGCTGGCTTGCAGCACATCGAGGATGGTGTCCGAGAGGATGGCCACGGCCCAGCGGAAGACGGCCCGGCCGTCCATATGCATATAGTGCAGTCCCTTGTTAATCAACTCCGGGGTCGGCGGCAGCCGACTGCCGCAGGCCGGGCGGCTCAGCATGTCGCCGCCGGAGCCGTCCGAACCGAGACTGAAACTGAGCAATCCCTGGTCCGGCCGGCCCCGCGTCAGTAACACCGCGCCGGCGCCATCGCCAAATAGGGGATATGTTTTGATGTCGCGCGGATTGAGGATGCGCGAATTGCAGTCGCCACCGACGATCAGGGCCATGCTGCTGGCTCCCGAAGCGACGTAGGCGGCCCCGGTAATGAGCGCGTACATGAACCCGGCGCAAGCGGCTTGTACTTCCAAGGCGGCCGCACTAACTTTTAAGCGATCTTGCAACAGACAAGCCGTCGAAGGAAACGACATGTCCGGCGTGAAAGTGGCCAGAACGATCAAGTCGATATCCCGGGCAGGGACATCCGCGTTGTCCAGACAGCGGACGGCGGCCTCATAGCACAGGTCGCTAGTGGCCTGATGGGGCAGAGCGTGCCGTCGCTCCAGGATACCGGTGCGCTTGACGATCCACTCGGAATCGAAGCCGAAACGCTGGTGCAAGTGGTCGTTGCTGACGACAGCGTCGGGCACGTAACTGCCGGTCCCCACGACCCGTACCCCCATCAGACTACGACAGCGCGGGCGCGGGAGGGGAATGCGTTCTTCGTTCATGAAAATCACTTCAAGAAATCCACCGCGTTGCCGCCGTGGGTACTGCCAGTCGCAGTGAAGAAACCCGTTCCTGCGACCGCGCCGCCGCGTAGGGTACGTCCTTGTCGTACTATACCCCGGTCCGTTGCTTTTGGCTAGTTTGTTAGCGAACCAGCCGCCGGCATAAGCGGCCGAACTTTCCCACCGCTTACGCTTCTGGCTCGCTCGATAGCTAATTTCCAAAGTCCTCCAAGTACGTCGCCAGGGCCGACAAGGCGTGCTGGCTGTAGTCTATGCGGAGATTCCCGTCCTGCGTCGAAGCGTGGAAGCCGCCAAGCAAGCGCGGGCGATACCATTCCTCAAAGTGCTGGGTGTTGGCGTCGGTGTACTGCAAGCGCACCAGGAATTGTAAACAGCGGTGCAACACCTCGGTGTAATGCTGATAGCGTGTCGCATCGCTTCCCGCGCGCGCTGCTCGCCGGGCCTGGGCCAATCCCTCGGCATAGGCAGCGGATTCAATGGTTGGCAGCACATCAAGCGCCTTGCCGTCCACCCACCTCATGAAACCGCCGACCCAAAGCGGACGGCGCGGATCCAATTGTTCATACTGCAAGCTGCACAGCCAATCGTTCATCTCATAGACGAACTCGGCGAAAGCCGGCTCCTTGGTTTGCACGTAAGCTTCGGCATAAGCCGCGGTTTGCCATGGCACAAAGGCCATACTGCGGTGCTCCTTCCACCATGCCCGGTAATAAACGAGCGCCTTGCGGACCAACTCCGTCTTCCACGCAGCGGGCCGGTGCTTCTGGCTGCGGAGGACGGCATACAAAGCGAGGCCCGGATATTCATTGACACTGTCAGCGTCGTCAGGACTTTCCCTTTTAGCATCGGGATTATCGCTGGCATCGTTGCAACGTAACGAGCCGTCCGCGCGGGCCTGTCGTCGAATCCAGTTGCACATCTGTTCGGATTTGTCCAGCAGGTCCGGCTGTGGTGCGGGCAATTCATGGATTGCCAACACCAAAAGGCCCGCTGCGCCGAGACGATTGAGGATTGTCGAAGGCAGCAACGTATGCCGAGCGTCCGTGTCCTCCGCGACGGTATCGTCGAGCAGGGTCAGGATGGCCTGGGTGGCGCGGGCGGCATACCGTTCTTCGCCGAGCACGCGGGAAACACGGGCCAGTGCCAAAGCAGCGCCGGCTTGACGAAGATAGTTATCGCCTTCCAGTACGTTATTAAGGGCCGGCACGTAGCCGTGCAAAAAGTGCCCCTTGGTATCGTTGATCCGCCATAGCCACTCGCCGCCGCGCTGGCAGCTTATGAGCATCTCTTTGGCGAAGCCATCAAGCTTGGCAAAAGAACGAACTCCTTTCGGGGCCTGGGGAGACGACGGCGGCGAAAGAGGCGGAGGAAACGAACCGGAAACCTCCGCAACGGACGAGGGCGCAGGGGGGCCGACACTTTGCGGGTTGGTCGAAACGCGTTCCTGGCCGCGAATGAGCGAGAGCGCCATGCTTCCAGCGAGAACCAACAGTAGGACAGCGCGAATGCGGCTATGCATGGATCGGCCTCCTTGCCCACGAAAAGCACGCTCGGCGGCCCATTTTCCGTATAGGCCGATCGACCGTCAATGCGAGTTATACAGCGCCGGCTGCAAATCGATCAACCGGAACCTGAAGGGAAGTGTGCTCTTCGATTGGGGCGCGGAGGAAGGCTTACGTGCGAGTAGTCTTTTTCCTCCCCTGGCGCGCCGCCGGGTTTATCCCGACGGCTCACTCCCCTGGCGGGCCCAACACGACTCGCACCTCATGCGGTTGCCCATCATCCCGCAAAGCAACTTCGTGGCCTTCTTGCCGTTGCCCATCAACATGGACTTCCGCCACGCCGTGCTCAACTCCTTGTGGGTTCTCGACGTGGATGCGATAGGTCGCCGAGCGATAGCGGTACGTGACCGTGAACGACGGCCACGCTTGGGGGATGCACGGCTCGATGCGGAGGTAGTCGCCGCGCAGGTGAAAGCCGAGTACCCATTCGAGCATGACGCGATAGAGCCAGCCGGCCGAGCCGGTGTACCAGGTCCAGCCGCCGCGGCCGGTGTGCGGCGGCTCGCTGTAAATGTCGGCGACAACCACATACGGTTCGACTTTGTAGCGCTCCACTTGTTCCGGCGTCCGTGTGTGTTTTATTGGGCTTAGAAGATCGAAATACTCTTTGGCACGACTGCCTTGGCCGAGCCGGGCGGCGGCCTCGATCGTCCAGGTGGAAGCGTGCGTGTATTGTCCGCCGTTCTCACGGATGCCGGGGACGTAGCCCTTAATGTAGCCGGGTTGCAGTCTCCCTTTGTCGAAAGGCGGTGTGAGCAAAAGGATCAGTCCCGGATCGCGCCGCACCAGTTTTTCCTCCACCGCCGCCATCGCGCGCCGCGCGCGCTCGGGATCGGCCGCGCCAGAGATAACGGCCCAGGACTGGACGATCGAATCAATTTGACACTCGTCGTTTTGCGCCGAACCGAGCGGTGTGCCGTCATCGAAATAGGCGCGGCGATACCAGCCGCCGTCCCAGGCGTGTTCCTCGATGGCGATACGCAAGCGCTCGGCTTGCTCGCGGCAGGTTTCGGCCCAGGCCGTATCGCCGCGGGCATCGGCCAATTCGGCAAAGCGGCGCAGGCAGGCCAAAAGGAACCAGCCGTTCCACACACTCTCGCCCTTGCCCTTGATCCCGACCTTGTTCATGCCGTCGTTCCAGTCGCCGGCACCCATCAGCGGCAGACCATGCGCCCCGAAGCGCAGGCCGTTTTTCAGCGCCCGCACGCAATGCTCGTAGACCGTACCTGGTTCGCTGGATGATTCCGGTTGGCCGTAATCTTCCTCCTGATCCGGCTTCAAGAGCGGCGCGGACAGGAAAGGGACTTTCTCGTCGAGCAACGCCATGTCCCCGGTGACAGTGACGTAATGGCAGACGACGAAGGGGAGGAAAAGATAATCATCGGTGATGCGCGTGCGGACGCCTTTGCCGGACGGGGGATGCCACCAATGTTGCACGTCGCCCTCGACAAACTGCCGACTCGCCGCCCGCAGGATATGGGCGCGCGTCTCCTCGGGGGCGCCGTAGACCAAGGCCATCACGTCTTGCAGTTGATCGCGGAAACCGTAGGCGCCGCTCGATTGATAAAACGCCGACCGGCCCCAGAGGCGACAGCTCAGGACTTGATAAACTAACCAGCGATTGATGAGTACGTCCACGGCTGGGTCTGGCGTCTGCACTTGCACCGCCGTCAAGAGGCGGTCCCAGCGCCGGCGTACTTCATCCCAGGCAGCCCGGACCTGACCAGTTTTTTTGTAGCGGCGCAGCAAGTCACGGACAGCAGAGACATTGGCAGCGGAGCCGAGGAAGAAGATGAACTCACGCTCCTCTCCGGGCGGCAGTTCGATGGTCGCCTGCACAGCGGCGCAGGGGTCCAATCCTGGCCCGACGCGCCCCGATAGCTCAGCATGTCCCAATGCCGCCGGCGCTTCGACGGAGCCGTTGCGGCCCAAAAACTCTGTGCGATCGCCCGTCAGGGTGCGCGGTCGGATGTTTACATCGACGAACGCCACCTGCTCGGCGAAGTCTGCCGCGAAGGGATTGCTTGCCAACAAGGCCCCGCTTATCTCATCGATTTGAGTGCGCACGTTCATGGGCGCCTGATCGCGCGAGACGCCGAGTACCCACTCGGCGTAATAGATCGCCGACAGCCGCCGCAGTCGACGGCTAGGGTTCCATACGCGCACGGCGATGATTTTGATAGGATCGTCGGCCGCCACAAAGACGCGCATTTCCTGCACCAATCCATGACTGCGCTGCTCGAAGCAGGTGTAGCCCTGACCGTGTCGCACCAGCGTCGCCGCATCGAGTCCGAGGGGCCGCGGTGTCGGCGTCCACACGTCGCCGTTTTCCTCGTCGCGCAGGTACACTACTTCGGACGGCGGATCGCTGACTGGATCGTTGCTCCAGGGCGTCAGGCGGAATTGCTGACTATTACCCGTCCAGGTGCAGCCCAGCCCGCTTTCCGAAACCAGGAAGCCGCAGTGCGGATTAGCAACGACATTGATCCACGGCAGAGGCGGCAACGCCGCGGGAGAGGCGAGGGAAAAGGGACGCATGGCGAGGGACGAGAAGGGTTCTTTCTCGTCTCTCACTCCTCGCTCCTCCTTCTTTACCCCAATGCAATATTCGCGGCCGTCTGGTGTGAAGCCGCCGAAGCCGTTGGCAAACAAAAGCCCCGGTGGCAACGTGACGCCCGGTTCAGACGTTCCTTTGGTCTTCCGCTGCCGTTGTTTCCGTGTGAACAACTCTGGCAGCGGCACTGTCGGGGTGGTGCGATCAACCAACTCAGCCAGCTGTGCCGACAGCGAACCGCGTCGGCCTTCCAGTACGACCCGCGCCGCTGCTTGGAAGAGAATTTGGTCTTCCTCCGGCATCTGCGACGCCTTGCGCACAAATACGCCGCCCGGCTTATCCGCCAAGGCGCTGGAATGGCTGGAACGCACCGCCTCTTGCATTTGATGGAACAAATCCTCGGCATAACTGGCCGGCTCTTCGCACAGGATGACGAGATCAACGGCGAACTGCTTCATGTGCCAATAGGAATGGGCCAAGAGCAGATGGCGGACCAGGGGCAAATCGTTGCTAGAGGCCACACGGACCAGCAGGATCGGATTGTCGCCGGAAATGCCGTAACGCCATAACCCTGCCTGACCCTGGCGATTGGCGGCCAGCACTTCGGGGCGGGCGCGCAACGCCGGGGCCGCATAAATCAGGTGGGTCGCCAGGCGCTGAAATAAATGCACCTCCGCAGTAGAAATTTGTAAATGGCGCAGCTCGATCTGGCTGTGCGCCCAGGCGAGGTCGAAGACGCGGGCCACGGCCTGGCCGTCGCGGTAGTGGTCGGCCAAAGCTAGGGCTTCTGCACGGCTTTGGGCCACGCCTGTACAGAGGAGCAACGAAACCATGCCCCCCGCCTCCAGGCGGAAGCGGTGGCGGATGCTGAAAATGGGATCGAGCACCGGCCCCGTCGTTCCCGACAAACGCGCGCCCGGCTCCAACGCCGCGGGCGCCGCAGGCGTTCGTCCACGTCCCAAGAAGCGGGCGCGATCGGTCTCATGCTCTATCTCCGAGGGTATAGCGCCATCGATGCTGACGACGTGGACGGCCCAGATCGGATCTTGTCCCCCTGCGCGCGGCCGGCGACAGCACAAAAGGGCGCCGTGCGAAGGCACCCATTCCGTCTCCAAAAATAGTTTGCCAAAGGCCGGGTGTCCCAAGTCCGCCGCGTGGGGTGCCAACACGACCTCGGCATAACTAGTTACTTCCAGGTCGTGGGGCCGGCGATCATGATTGGTCAAAGTCAGACGCCGTACCTCGGTACAATGCTCCGTCGCTACGGTGATCTCCAGGTGCGTGGCAATGGCGCCGTCGGTGCGGCGGAAGTCGGCCTTATCGGCCGAGTAGATGACTTCATATTGTTTGGTTGGGCGGCACACCGGCTGATGGCCCGCCGACCATAATAAGCCACTCGTAAGATCGCGTATATAACAAAATTGGCCATAAGAATCGCAGGTGTAGTCTTCGCGCCAGCGCGTAACATCGAGGCCGCCGCAACGCGAGAAACTGGAGCCGGCATTGGTGACCATAACGAGGTAGGGACCGCCGGACAGCAGATGGATGCGCGGCCCCGGTGTGTTGGGAGTGGTCAGCTGTCGGCACAACAGATCCGGTCCCCCCGGACCGGTCGGGGGCGGTGTGATGTCCTCCTCAGGCGTATCCACCGGAACGGGGAGGCTGGGCATGCGCTCCTGCAACAGCAGCTCGGTAGCGCGGACCATCGGCTCGGCATGGAAGCGCCGTACCATGATGTCGCCCCGCAAGCAATTGGTCAGGGCCACCAGGCTCATGCCTTGATGATGAGCCATGAAGCAGCGCACTACCATCGAACGATGTCCCTCCGGCAGCCGGCTGCGCGTGTAATCGATGGCTTCATAAAAGCCATATTTGCCCAGCGCTCCCTCTGCCGCCAGGCGGCGGAAGTTGCGTAGGGCGTCGTGCGGACGGAGAATCGCCGCCAGCGCCGTGGCATAGGGAGCGATGACCAAGTCTTCCGCCAGGCCGCGTTTAAGTCCCAGCGTCGGCACGCCAAAGGCTTGATACTGATAATCGGCGCTGGCCGTGTGGCTGCTGAACGCCGATTCCGAGATGCCCCAAGGTACATGATGCTTGCGAGCGTAAGCCATCTGTTCTTCGACCGCTGCTTCGCA
This sequence comes from Planctomycetota bacterium, assembly GCA_021324515.1. Lineage (GTDB taxonomy): Bacteria > Planctomycetota > Planctomycetia > Gemmatales > Gemmataceae > JAJPHU01. Next base: position 10,099 of record JAJPIY010000124.1, on the reverse strand, counting down.
GCTGGCGTACAGCAGAGTGCCGGCATAGCGGCGCAGGAACAATTGCGGCATCAGATACTCGAACATAGTGCCGGCCCAGGACACCAGACACGACCGCCCAGCCGCACGGACGACAGCCCGACGGAGATAGAACCAATGGCGGGTCGGCGCGTCACCCCGCGCGATGGCCAGAAAGCTCGCCAGCCGTGCTTCGGAGGCCAGCAGGTCATAGCAAGCCGCGTCTAGTTTCTCCTGGGCCACGTTGTAGCCAATCGAAAACAAATGGCGATCCGTTTTGTAGAGGAAGCGGAAATCCATAGCGGCGGCCAGCTGCTCGGCCCGTGCCGCCAGAGCACGGCAGCGTGCCAGCATCTGCCGCACCGCCGCCGCGCCTGCAACCACTTCGTGTAGCTCACGCAACCACTCTTGCACCGGCTTGACGTTCGCCGTCGCTTCCGCCAGCACATCGAGGTCGTCCAAGATCGCCTTGCGCTGGGACTCGAAGTCTGCCAAGCTGAACACCTGCGTGAGTGCCGTGCGCACGGTGCGCCAGCGCTGCTTTTGTTCCGCATGGGTGTTTCGGACCAACAGTTGCTCGGCTTGCTCCGCGCGCGGACTAGTCCATAGCTCGATCCAGGGAGCCGCCTCGTGTAATTCGACCCAGCGTTTGTCGAAATGATTGGTCAAGCGGCGCGCCCACAATTCCAATTCACCCCATTGTGGGTAGGCAGACTCAACAAACCTCTGAATGTCAGCTGCCAGGGCCGCTGCACACGCTTTGCCTTGAGCCATCCATGCGCTCCAGGCCAATATATCAGCCGGCCTTTCTCGCGCCAGTGCTTCCAGTGCGCACAAGCCGGCTTCCAGCTTGGCCCGCTGTGGTACAGCTGCGTCGCTGCTGAAGGCGCCGAGACTGCGCCAGGTTTCACGCATCACCTGGAGCGTATCGGACAAGCCGCTCCATACCGCCGGACCCAGCAATGGTTCGGTCGTCTTCTCCAGCAAACCTTGTTTGAGCGTGACCAGACAGCCCAACAAATTGCCGCTATCGACCGTAGAAACGTACATCGGTTTGAGCGGCTCCAGAGTGCGTGTGTCGTACCAGTTATAGAAATGACCACGATAGCGTTCGAGTTGCTCCAGCGTTGCAAATGTTTTTTCCAGGCGTTCCAAAAGCGAGCTGAGAGGGAGGTAGCCAAGGTCGTGAGCGGCCAGGGTCGAAACCAGCAACAAGCCCTGGTTGGTCGGCGAAGTGCGATGGGCCACCTTATGGCGTGGCTGCTCCTGGAAATTGTCTGGCGGCAGCCAGTGGTCCTCTGCACCGACGAACGACTCGAAAAACCCCCAGGTCTTGCGGGCAATAACGCCTAGGTCGCGGCGCTCTTCGGCGGCGAGCGGCTTTTGACGCACGCGACGCTCCTGGCTGATCCACCAGGCGATCAAAGGTGAAAGGAACCAGACGATAAGAAAACCGCTCGCTGCGGCCAGGGCGTCTGGGCGGACCCAAGACACCCAGGCGGCGAGGGCGGCGGCCCCTGTAGACGCAGGCCACATCACGGCGGCGAAATTTTTCACGCCAGCGCCGAGCCGCTGATGGGCGGAGGCGGCTGTCTCCCATTCGAGCATCCGTCGCCGCGTCACGGTCAACCGCACCAGGGTACGGACGATGGCATCGACGTTCAGATACGCTTCATAGAGCACCAAAGCGACATTGAGTGCTGCCTGGACGGCAGTGGTCCAGCCGTTGCGCCCCAGATCGTACAGCGCACCCAGCGAACGGTCTTTGACGGTATGAAACAGGGCGCTGCCGAGTTGCAGGAGCAGCGGCAGCGCCAGAACCAGCAGCACCAAAGCCGACGCCGTTCCCCAGGACAGCGGCAGCAGCGTCCAACTCAGGACCAGCCACAGCACCAGCGCCGGCGGCACCAGACTGCGGCGCAGGTTGTCCAAGATTTTCCAGCGCTCCAAAAGCGGCAGGGGATTGGGGCGGGGGGCGCCAGGCGCCGGGACTTCGCGCCGCAGCCAGGGCAACAGCTGCCAGTCGCCGCGGACCCAGCGATGCTGGCGCCGTGCATAAACGTGGTAGCGCACCGGGAAGTCGTCGTACAACTCGATGTCTGTCACCAGCCCGCAGCGCGCGTAGTTTCCCTCGATGAGATCGTGGCTAAGGATGTGGTTGTCCGGAAAGGTGGCCCCGGTGGCCGAGGCAAACGCCTCCACTTCGTAGATCCCCTTACCCGTGAAAGAACCCGTCCCAAACAGGTCTTGATAAATGTCCGAGACAGCCGCCGAGTAGGGATCGACGCCTGCGGAACCGACCCAAATGCGCGTGAAGCGCGAACGCAGCGACGCCGGCAGGTGAAAGCTAATGCGTGGTTGCAAGACGCCGTAGCCTTCCACGACCCGTCCCTGACTGGCATCGAAGCGCGGCTGATTGAGGGGATGCGCCAACGTGCCAATGAGACGGCGGGCCGATTCGTGAGGCATTTCGGTATCGAAATCCAGCGTGATGACATAGCGAATCCGTGGCGATCCTCCCTCGCCTGTCCCCTTTTGGGGAGGGCAAGGAGGACTGCTGCACACCGTATAACTGGTATTGCGGTCGCCGCGAAGCAGGCGATTGAATTCGGCGAGTTTGCCACGCTTGCGTTCCCAGCCCATCCAGCAGCCTTCCGAGGCATTCCATATCCGCTTGCGATGGAACAAAAAGAAACGCGGCGGGCCGTCGGGTGCGTAGCGGCGATTGAGCTCGGCGATGCGCTCCAGGGCGTCGCGGACGTAGAGGTCGTCCTCGGGTTGATGTTCCACCGGTGCGTCGGCGAAATCGGTCAACAAGGCAAAGCGCAATTGCGGGTCAGGGTCGGAGAGATAGTGGATCTCCAATTTCGCCGCCAGCGCAGCCGCACTGTCGGGACCGGCGAGCATGCTCGGCACCACGACGAAAGTAGCGTATTCTTCGGGGATGCCGTCTTTGAATTCCAGGCGCGGCAACGTCCGCGGCGGTAACACCAAGGTAAGCAGATAATTGGTCAGACTTACCGCCAATTCGCTGACCGGCAACAGCGCGGCCAAGACCCCCAGCACCCCCAGTCCCAGGCGAACGGGAACAGTCATGCCCGCAGGAGGCGTCCACCCGGTCAAGAACACTCCCCCCAATAACAAGATCAGCAACAGGACGATCGTGCCGAAGTAGACGCTATGAGGATGACTAAGGATGATGTTGAGCAAACGTTCGCCGATGTTCGCGCGATAGCCTACCTCATTTTGGAAAGCAATGCGGCCCGGGCCAATGAGGTAATAGCCGACGTGATTGCGCGGCGCGTCTTGGCCGCGTGCTCGCTGCACCACCCGTCGTGCGATCTCGACTTCCTCAAGGCCCGTGCCTCGGGCCAACTTCTCGACGACGCGCCGATAGCGGTCGCGCGTGGCAAAGTCTTGTTTAACGTAGGCGCCGGCCGGGTCTTGCCGCAGCATCGGTTCAACGAGGTTGGTGCGCTCGAAGAAAACGTTCCAATCCAGGGCCGACAACAAGCGCAGGCTGGTCATGCAATTGGCGACCGTGACTTGATTGACTGCCTGCCGTTGGTTCTCGCGACGGACGATGTCCGGAACACTCAGGCCGCGCCGTGAGAACTGGCCCTCGACCTGAGCGAGGAGGGCGGGCCGGCCTTCCTGCCGCAACACTTCCAGGGCGTGGACAATAAAGGCGTCGCTGAGAGGGTTTGGCACCGGTTCCCAGACTTGCACGTCGGGCCGGCAAGAGGACCGCACCCACTCTTCCGCACGGCGGCGTTCGTCCCATACGTGCAGCATCTGTTCGGACAAACGGCCCAGGTTCTCCAGCAGGCCCAGACGTAGCATGGTTGGCACCGCCCACAATTCGCCGATGGTCAGCGGGGCAACGGTCTGGAAAGCCTGGACGAATTGGGTAATGTGCGCTTCATCGAGATTGCTATCGGTATGAGCGATTAGGGCCAGGGCCAAGGCATAGACGCGCGGATAGCCAGCCAGGACCGAAGTTGCCAGTTTGGGCAGCTTTTTATAGTAGCCGTGGGGCAAATCGCGACGTACTTCGCGCAGCACGTCCTGGACGATGTAGAAATTATCGAGCAGCCATTCGGCGTCCGGCGTCAAGCGCGCTCTTTGTGTCTGGGCGGCTACAGCAGCAGCGGCCGCCGTGATGCGGCGATAGGCATTCCAGAGCAACCGGCCGTTACGCTCCAGCTGCTGCAACAAAGGCCCTTCGCTGGTGGTACGTTCGGCTGTCCGACAGGCGTTGGCCAGCAGCCGAGCTTGTCGCGCCAGCGTCTCAAAGCCGCACCACGATTCGCCGCGAATGCAGTCGCGGCTGTCCGAATGCCAGTTGGCGGGGATAGGTTCAGCAGAAGGAAACGAGACAAGGGGGCGAGATTGTTCCATTGCACTTGTACTCATCGCGGTTCGCTCTCTCAGCGCTGTGGCTATCGTCCTTGTTGAGTGAGGTCGATTCCTCACCGCCCCATAATGAGCAAATGGGATGCCGAAATTTAGGAGTTCGGGTTGGTTTAGGCCCTTTCCAACCCCTGCTCCCTATGCGTCTCATCGCCGCCGCGCCCGGAAAATGTTGCCGTTGGTTTTGTGTTCCCAGACTATCTTACCGTTGCGGTCCACTTCGTAGGCGCGGTGCTGACTGCTGCTGGCGATGAGAAAATGACCGTTGGGTAGACCTGTCGCCGTCGTCGCCATCGGCGCATCCACTTCGGCAATAAGTTTACCGTTGCGGTCGTATTCCGTCACCTTATGCCGATTGGGTTGCGTAATCAGAATATGACCGTTGACCAACAGGTCGATGCCGCTGGTCCACGAGCCGTCGCGGTTGGAAGGAAACTCTTTGAGGCTTTGGCCGCTCGTATCCATAAGGATGCACCGGCTGCCGTTGCGTGCCAGACAGACAATGCAACCATCGCGCGCCCGGTAAGCAGCCGTGATGTTTCCACCCACGTGGAACGAGTACACCTCCTTACCTGCGCGGTCCACTTCCAGGATCTGATTCATTGTAGCGATGAACGTGTGGCCGTTGGCCAGCCGCTGTACATTGACGGGCTGACTTACCAACCCTTTGGACCAAAGGATTTTGCCCTGAAAGTTGCGTTCGCTGATTTTTCTACCCATGTACTCCGCGATGAGGACGCGATTGCCGCCCACTACCCAGGCATCAACCGGGAACAGCACGCCCTCGATGGCCCAGCGCTCTTTGCCGTGGCGATCAATTTCAAAAACACGGTTTCGACCACTGTCGCACAAAAGTGTATAACCGTACCACGGCTGCGGGGTCAGCTGGGCCCGATCGAGGCGCTCGCCACAGCGTTTCCACCATGCCATCCAGACCTCGTAGCGTTTCTGCTTATCGGCCTGCGTTGTGCCCCAGGGCGTCTCGGGCGCCGAGTCGCCGGCCAGCTGGGTCAGGACTATCTCGATTTGCCCGATCTGTTCGTCTGAGGCCACCGGGAGAAGATCGATCAGTACGGGGACGGCCGCGCGCTCACCGACCATGACCAAAGCAAAGGCGACACGCAGGCGCACCATCGGCTCTTTATCTTTGAGCAAAGGAAGGACAGCGGCCCGTCCTTTCTGGCCGCCGCCCTCGAGTAACGCCTCGGCGGCGACGGCGCGGAGTAGCCACAGCTCATTGGTCAAGGCATGCATCAGGGCATCATCAAGGCTGTCGTCGCGCCGCGCCAGAAGAGCAAGGGCTTTTTTGACCTCATCTGTACGTTGTTCCTCTTCGGCAAAGGGCAGATAAGCCAACAGCGCCTCGACAGCGCCAGGCGGCTTGCGCAGCGCCAGCAAGCGCAGCGCAGCGCCAGGCAAGTTGCGTGATGGCTCTCGTTCGATACACTCGATCAGGTCACGAGCACGCCATGCGATCTCCGGATCGCGGTCCTTGCTCGCTTCGCGCAGTTGCGGGAGAGCAACGCGGCCGAGAGCGTGTAATGCCTTAGCGGCGGCTTCGCGTTGGGAGAATTCGTCATCGCCGAGTTTGCTAATCTGCTCTTTAATTTTTCGGCGAAGCTCCGGAGTCAGCGTATGTTCACCGAGGAGGGCGAGCAATGTCGCCCCATCGGAATTTTGCCACCATGCCCTCCAGACATCGCGGTAGATCCTGCGTGCGATCTTGTCCTCGCTCTTTAGCGCGCCTACTGGGGCCCACTCGCCGGCCAGCTGGGTCAAGAACTCTTCTACGGAGCGGCGCTCCTCGGTAGGCAACTCCGCGAGCAAATCGATAAGGACAGGAATTGCTTCGGCGTCGTTGGCCTCGGCCAGCATTAACGCTGCTTGTCTGCGCACCAGAGGCGAAGGATCTTTAAGTTGCTTGCGCCAGTCGGTCGATTGCTCAGCCAAGGCGAGGGGCGCAGGTGAGACCATGACGAGCAAAACGAAGCATCGGAACAAGGTTCGCCGATTCATCTGTTGCTCCGCATTTTTCGTCCATCGCTGGGCCCGGATAGCTGGACCGGCACCGGCGTGTTCTCCGCCCATTTTGCCGAAGTGCGGTCTACCAAAACCAGGAGGATTATACTCTGCACAGGTAGATTAGGGCGCGTTTTCTCCTTTCTCCAAGGGAGGAGAGGAGAAAACGCGCCGAAGCCCTCACTCCCCCAGTAAGGGTTGGATGACGGCTTTGTAAAACTCTTGAGCAGCGGCGGCGGAGATGAATAGATCAAGGCCACCGCGCTGCGGTTGCAACGTCACGGCCAGACCGAGATAGGACAACGTACCCTTGCCCGGGGTGTTCGGCCAACCCGGTGGCAACTGGCCTGCGGGAACCAGTGGCTTGACCGTCTCGAAGATCCTTCCAAAAAGCCGTACCGCGTCCACCAGCACCAGCAAGGACGTGTTGACCGGCAGTTCCTTGCGTACGTCACGGAAAGCCTTGACCTCGCCGGCCGTACCGGCGCCTTTGCTGTATTGCTCAAGCAGCTTACTCGCGGCCTTCCAGTCCGGCGCCGTAATCTGTACGAACGTTTTGCCGTCGGTGCCGAACCAGACGGTCCTCTTCTCGCCGATAAGACCTTTCATGGCTTCGAAGAGTTGCTTCTTGGCGTCCTCGCCTCCCTTGGCATAACCCCTGCCAGCCGCCTGTTCCACTATCTTGTCGAGATCAAAGGTCAACTGGACAGAGTGCAGTTTGAAGGCGCCGAATTTCTCCGCGTCGGTTTTGACGACCGGCTTCTCCTTGAGCTTGGCCGCCTCGATATCCATGTTTTGAAACATCTTAAGAGTGGCGGCGACGGCCTTGGTTGGATCGTCGTAGTGATAGACATCCAGCCCGGCTGACGGAAAGGAGCCGCTGCTGAGTTGAATACCCGGCCCGGCCTTGGCCAACTCTGCTATCAATTTCTCCGTGTCCTTGGTTTCTCCTGTCGGAAGGGCCGTTATCAGGCTGCCCAGGTTTTTGTACAGGGCGGCGCTGGACTTCATGCCGAGATAGTAAGCCCGGTCGCGCGGCAGGCGTTCCAACTCTGTGAAGGGGACCGGCCGGGTGTCCTGGAGAAGGTTGGCCGTGGGCGAATTTTCTTTTACTTCGCCTTGCAGGTGCAGGGCCAGACCGCCGGGCCGCAGCTCGAACGTCAAAACAAGGGCCTGCATATCATCAAGCGTCTGGAAGATGTGAGGGATGGCATTTTTGGCCATCTCCGTGTATTTTTTCTGCGTTTCATCGCCGGCTGCAGCGCCGAAGGCCACAGCCTGTTCGAGGCCTTGCCTGGCTTGCTTGATCAGCTCGCCATATTCCCGGTTGATAGCCTTCATGTCAACGTAGACGCCGACATCGGAGGCAAGCAGCTTGGCGGCTAACTCCTTGTTTATCTTGGTATGCAGGCCGGTGCTCTTCTTGGTGAACGATTCGGCCACGTCTTTGTCGGGTGTGACGATGGCGTAGCCCTTACGATCGACGAAGTAGGTTGGTTTGTTGTTGATGGAGACCGACTCGATGCCTTTGCCTTCGTCCTTGACGTTTTGGTTTTCCTCTTTCGTCAGGATGTTTTCGCGGAATTCCTTGTAATTGCTGACGGCGAGGATGAAGGCCATCTTCGGTTCGCCAGGATCGCCGAGCTTGGGCAAATCGAGGAAGGCAAAGAAGAGAGGCCCATCCTTGGCCAAACCGCTTAGTTTGCGGCCCTTAAGTATGTTGTCCGGGCCGTTCTCGAAGAAGCTGTCGATCGCCTCTTGGTACTTTGTCTTCACGTCCGGCAGGGCGGCTGCCATCAGGGCCATGAAGCGTTCGCGCGTCCCCTGGATGCCACGAACGTGGATAACGAGAGGAGCTGTATCCGGTATCTGTTCGAGTCCGGATCGCGCCGCCGGGACCGGTGCCGACCAAACTGTGCTCGCCGGCCCGATCAGGCACCCCGCGGCCAGTACGAGAAAACGCAAGCGATTCATAATGAAACACTCCTTCAGGACTAGGGTTTAGCCCCTCGCCGTAGGTAAGCGCGGCCGCGTTTGCCCGTGGCGAGCGGCTAAACACTCAGGGGGAATTCGTCCGTTCGGCGACGGGCAAGGACCGGGCGGCGACGGTGACGGCGCGGCTGGTCCCATTAGGATCGCCGGACTCCATGTGAAACCGACTCCAGATGACCGGCCGGGCCAACGGCTCGATATGTAACATCACCTCGCCGTTCTGGAACAGGCGAACCGTGCCGGACGATTGACTGACGGTGACGGCGATGGCCTTGGTGCTTTTGCTAATGGCAGCGGCGGCGGCGTGGCGGGTGCCCAACCCTTTGCTCAGCGTGAAGCCCCTGTCGGGGGCTTCGATGCGCATGGCCGCCGCCACTGCTACGCCGTCGCGGCGAATGATGATGGCCCCTTCCAACTGGGCGATGTCCTTAATCTGCTCGCGGACATTGGCGTCGCGGATGTCGCGCTCTGCGGGGCTGTAGCCGCGGAACGGATTAAAGTTCATGGGGCGCGCCATGGTCAACACCTTGCGCGTGTCGCCGACGACGAACATGGTACCCACCGGACGCCCCTCGCGGCCTTCCCGGCCGATCTCCACGGCCAAATCGACTACCGCCCGCAGGGTTTCCAACGGTACCTGCGTATCGAGCTTGCGCAGATCCTGAGCGCTAAGCCGTTCGATGTGCTCGCCCAGATGGATAACGCTGAGGGTGTCGAGCGGCTCGACCCCATCTTCGCCAGTGTCGATGCCGTTGTACAAAGCAATCACATCGGCGCCTTGACGGAGCTGATCGCAGCGCACCGCTTCAAGCAAGGCAAGGCTCATGCGTTCTTGCGTCGGCGTTGGGCCGGGATTAATGTCGAGCACGGTTAGCTTGGGATGCGTCTTAAGGCGCGCCGTCAGTGCGACGTCCTCGGCGGCGACCAACAGTCGGCAGCCATCCAGATGTTGCAGGACGGTCTCCCAGTCGAGGTCCGATTCCGCCAACAGGAGGACCGCATCGGCCGGCAGCGTTTGCACCAGCTGCCGGGCCGCGCGCAACAGCGCAACCGTTTGCGGCGCGAGAACCATGAAGCACCTTTATCCCATCATCCCAGCCATTCGGCGCAGGGGACATTGTTCCCATCCTAACGAGGATTCCGTGCGGAGGCAATCGCCCACGCCCTGCATTTCGGTTAACGAGGCCCCAGCGAAGCCTCGCTAAGTCGCGCGGGCTTGGCGTTCGCGCACACGCGCTTGCAAGGCCTCCTTGACTTCGCGCGGCAAGAATTTCTCTAGATTGCCGCTGCCAAAAGTGGCTATTTGACGCAACAGTGTGCTGCTCAGATGCGAGTATTCTTCCTTGGCCATCAGGAAAACGGTTTCAATTTCCGGATCGAGGTTCAAGTTCATCAGTGACATGGTGAATTCATTCTCCATGTCGCTGGTAGTGCGTAGGCCGCGGAGCATGATTCGCGCCCCGACCTCACGCACAAACGTCACGGCCAAGCTGGTGAACGGACGCACGGACACGTTGGCATAGGGCTTGATGACTGCACGCACCAACTCCACGCGTTCGTCCTGGTCGAAGAACGGCTGCTTGTCCGGATTAATGCCGACGCCGACGATAAGTTGGTCGAAAATACGGCTGCCGCGGCGGATGACATCCAGGTGCCCATAGTGGATCGGATCAAAGGT
>JAJPIY010000090.1 GCA_021324515.1 Planctomycetota bacterium | reverse complement strand
TTGCGTCCGATAAGAGTTCTTATGTTTAATTATCTCGCCGCATCCATCGTGTAGCGTCCACCGTAATCGATGCCATCTGCCGATTGGACCATATGTTGACTGGACATTCGAGCATATGCTGACTGGACATTCGAAAGGGCATCACCATGCAAACGTCCGTGAACCTGAACGCTCATCGCCTCCGTGCCGGAATGGTCGGCCTGGGCATGATCTTCGACGAGACCTACCGCCCTCTCTTCGAGCAGTTGCATCGAGAAGGATTGTATCGCCGCGGTTTCGGCTTCGTAAGCGTGGAACTGACGGCGGTAGCCAGCCGGACGGGGGTTCGCGGTGAGCGTTTGCGGCAGAGCGCCGGCAGTCGTCTGGGACCGTTCGTCAATTGCAGCGGCGACAAAGCCATTGAGCAATTGTTAGCGCAGCCGGTCGATGTCGTCTGCGTCGCTACGCCGGACGACCGCCACTTCGACGCTGCTCGCCGCGCCCTCCAGGCTGGCAAGCACGTCCTCATTGAGAAACCCTCAGTACTGCGCTTGCAAGAACTGGACGAACTGCAAGCCTTGGCTCAAAAGCAGCATGTACTAGCCAAAGTGGTGTATCACAAACTGGCCGATCCCGATCACAAAAAGCTGCGCACGCATGTTGTCGAGGGCGTGCTGCGTCATGTCAACAACGGCTATTGCTCCCTGCTGGAACCCAAACAGATCAGCGGCCAACAATTCGCTGAGTGGATCACCGGGCGCAATCCGGGCACCTATGTCGCTGTCCATTACATCAAGCTGATTGACTTCACTTTTGGCCCTGCCCTGCCCGACGGCGCGCGCTTAGCGCGTATCCACGCTACAGGGCAGCGCGGTCTGGTTGGGCCGGCCAACGGTCCCACTTGGGATTCGGTGCAGTTGCAGATGATCTACAGCTATCCCGATGGCCGCGAAGCGGCGTTCGACATTCACACCAGTTGGGTGACGCCCGACAATTTCCCCGGCTATGTCGAGCAGGAAGTACAATTTCGGTTCGACAACGGCGTCTGGAACGCCCATCAGCGCAAGCGCGGCGTCGAAGTCACCGTCGAGGGACAAACCCCTCATGCGATAAAAAATACCCCCAATCATCACTATAATGCAACGTTCCTCGAACCGTGGGGCGAGCGCAGCCAGCGCGGCTACGGGATCGAGGTGTTACATCGTTTCTTTGAAGAGGCGGCCTACGTTGAATTTGGCGGCCCAGCCGACGAACGCGAAGAGCGCTTACGGCAGATGCGCGCCCTGACCTATAATGACTTGTCTGCCGATCGTCCGACCGTGGCGACGGTGCAAGCAATGGAGGCGATTTTGCAACGCCACGCCGCCGGACAACCAGGCTGCGTCGTCAGTGTTAATGAGCCGCTGGGCGGGCTTGTACTCCGGGCGCCGGGGCCAGCTGAAGTCGAAGTTCTTTATCCTGGAAGTGTGTGATGCGGAGGGCCAGGATACCCCTCGTTCTACATGGCCATAGGCGAAGTGCAGATGTAGGATAGCCAGACATCAAAAGCCGCCACCAGAGAATTGGCCATGACCGCATTGACGAAACGAAAAAACCCATGACAACCGCGCTGCATCATCCGCATGAACCCACATCCAACACCATCCGCGACGGCATCATGCGCTATGAGCCGCGCAGCCTGCGCACCTACACGCCGACGCAGGCGGTGTTGGCGCGCAGCGCCGGGATATTTCACTGGACGCCGGAGGGACGGCGGCTCTACGACTTCACGTCGGGGGTCCTCGTTGCCAATCTCGGCCACAATCCGCAGTCGTGGATGCGGCGCTTCATGCAGCACATGAACTGGTCCGAGTTCAATACCCCCGGCGACTACTCCCCTGCCCTGCCCTTGACGGCATACAATGCCGTCACGCCGGTGGAGATCGAGGCGGCGCGGCGTTTGATTGAGCTGCTTCAGTCTTGCCGCGGGGGGCAACGCCTGCAACAAGTCCTTTGGGCGGCGTCCGGCTCCGAGGCGATTCAGAAAGCTTTGTGGGCGGCGTTGGCCCGCGATCGGACGCGCGACCTGATCGTGGCCACACGCTATGGCTTTCACGGCAAGAAAGGCTTGGCGGGCGCTGTCACCGGCTGTGAGAACGACCGCGAGCGCGATCCGCGTGTGCGTTTCATCAGTTTCCCGATGGCCGAATGCGCCGACCTCAGCCAGCGCGGCCAACCATTCGACGCCGCCCCCTATCGCCGCGAACTCAACGCCCTGCTCCAGCAATTCGGCCGGCGCCTGAGTGTCCTCATCACCGAGCCGTACCTGGGCGGCGGCGGCTCTTATCATCCCCCTGCGGATTATTTGCATCTGCTGCAAACATTCTGCCGCGAACATGATGTCGTTTTCATTCTTGATGAAATCCAGTCCAACTTCGGGCGAACTGGCGAACTGTTCGCTTATGAGCGCTACGGTCTGGAGCCAGACATCGTTGTGCTGGGCAAAGGTCTGGGCAACGGTGTGCCTGTCGCCGCTGCCGTCGGCCGCGCCGATGTATTGGCCAGTCTGGATTACGGGGAAGGTTCCGATACCTGGAGCGCTAATCCGTTGGCCTGTGCCGCCGTCCTCGCCACCTTGGAAGAGTTCGCAGCGGGCGATGTGCTGGCGCACCGCCGCCGCAGCTCGGCCGTCATCGAGGAAGGACTTGTGCGTTTGAAGAAGCTGCCCTTCATCGCTCATGTCCGTGGCGAAGAGGGCGGCATGGTATGGGGCGTCGAGTTCCGCGACTACGCTGGCCGCAGCGCCGCCGAATGGGCTAACGCTGCCGTCCTGGCCTGCTACCAGGGGGAGGGAAACAACGGCGACGGTATTCACCTGCTGGGGCCGTTGGCCCGCAAAGTCCTGCGCATCGCGCCGCCATTGGTCATCAGTGAAACCCAGGCGCGTGAGGCCATGACCCTTTTGTTTCGCTTGTTGGCCCCTCTAGCAACGAGTGTAGCCGATACACGACGGTAGACCGGCTCATCTACTGCTTCCTGTCCTACGGATGTCGCTGCCATCAAACTCGGCTTGGTCCACTTCTTTGCCTACGACTATGAGAATGAAGACAATCCGGGATTGATTCATGATTTTCTGGCGCTCTGCGAAGAACGCTCGGAAACCCCGTGCGGCATGGATTCGTACATGATCTCCCGCGATCCAGCCCGACAAGATGACTTCGCTCATGCAGTTAATTTTGCTTGCTGCACGATTTGGCATCGCTACGGTTGGCCCGATCTGGCCCTGGTCGGGAGGTCCCCCCATAGTGATGCTCCTTTCGTTAGGAAGTACACGTTAAACCACGGGCTCGGCCTGCTTCTTCCAAGCGGCGTGCTCGTGATCGTGATTATGGTGAGGGGGGAGCACTTGCTGGCGCGGCGTGCTCGGAGCGTGGTGGTGGTAATACGAGCACGCCGCGCCAGCAAGTGCTCCTCCCGCTGTCGGTGGCTAAAGAACAGAGGCAAGCAGCCTCAACGTCGTGGCGTAAGTCCAAATAGCCATGGGCCGCCAAGGATCTGTTAAGGAAGTGCCCGTTCCTCAATGTGCGTAGCACTCGACTCAGACTACCCCCCTGCCCTGCCCTTGCTGGTGCGCGCAGAATGCCTACCGGTGGCAGACGCTCCCACTGCCACCTTCGGCTCATGTCGGCATTGATCTTTTGCACGTAAAGGAGTATCGCCGTTTGTTGGGTTGCTCCGATGGGATGGAGCACGGCCTTCTCCTCGCCTTTATGGGGCCTCACGGATGAGCCGTCGATCTCTTGTGCTAGCCGTGGCGATCTTCTTGTGCCTGATGTGCGGGGTGGGCGCGATCCTATGGCTACTCGTCCGCTATGAGCCGAACGTCTATTTGCAAGCCGCCGTACCGCCCGGCGAACAGAGACATCAGCTGTCAGAGAAATGCTGGCGCGAGCTTTGGGAACTATATCACTCCGTCGCCAACTCCAACGGGGACGAAGAAGAATGGTCCCATCGATTTACCGACAGTGAGATCAACAGTTATCTGGCCGAACATTTCGTGCAGAGCCATCTCAACGAACATATATTGCCGGAGGGCGTCAGCGAGCCGCGCCTGCTCCTCTCGCCGGATAAGGTCCGCGTCGCCTTCCGCTACGGCAGCGGCCTGTGGAGCACCATCGTTACCATCGACCTGCGCATCTGGCTGGTTAAAGGCGAACCGAACGTAGTCGCTTTGAAACTAGTCGGCTTTCACGCAGGTGCTTTGCCCATCTCGGCGCAATCGCTGCTGGAGAGCATTACCAAAACGTGTCAGGACAACGGCATCGGCGTCGATTGGTATCGCGACGAAGGCGCTCCGGTAGCCCTGCTGCGTTTTCAAGCAGAGCAGCCGCATCCGACGCTGGAGCTGGAGATGATTAAGCTGGAACCCGGCGCTATCCACATCAAAGGTCGCACCAAGGATCCGGCGTCGCTGCGTGCTTTCCTGGCTGATCCACTCGCCAATCTCCGGCTCATAGCGGAATGACCCCCCTGCCCTTCTGATCGTCCCTTACGCTTCCGGCTCGGGTGCTTCCATACTTGCGCGCCAAGCATCGCCTTCGATCTGTTCCAGACGCAAAACACCGCGCAAGCGTTCCCCTTGGAGATGCACAACAATCGGCGGCTCGCCTTGCACCCGTCCGGTGAAGGCGCCGTGTTCCCAGCGG
>JAJPIY010000385.1 GCA_021324515.1 Planctomycetota bacterium | reverse complement strand
TTGCGTCCGATAATGGTTATTATGTTTAATTATTCCTGCAATCCGCCGTCGCCATAAACTCTGTAATCGCACCAGCTTACTCAAAGCCGCTCGCTTCCGGCTAACGGTTTTGATCTTGACGGCCAGGCGACGCCAGAGGATACAGGCGCAGCGGACGCTGAGGCAAGCGGAGGCGGCGTGATGGGTTGGTGCAAGGGGCGACTCGAGGAGAGTGGCTGGCTCCTGTTTTGGCTTATTGCCAGCTCGGCCTGGTGCGTGTCGGCGTCCGCGCGTCTGAGCGCTACCTTTGATGAACCGACCTATATCTCGCTGGGCCTGGAAAGCTGGCGAACGGGCAGCTATAAACCGCTGCTCGATCTGGGCACCATGCCCCTGCCCCCTTTAATGCAGACGCTCCCGCTTCATCTCTGGGAGCGTTGGCGCGGGGAGAGCTTCGATACCGCGCGCGACCTCAACCGCTTGCTGCCGATCGCGCGGCTGGGCACGCTGCCGTTCTGGTGGCTGTTGCTACTGTACGGCTGGCTGGCAGGTCGGCAGATGGCCGGCATTTGGGGTGGCCGCTTGTCTGTGGTCTTCCTCGCCTGTGAGCCGAATTTGCTCGCCCATGCCAGTCTGGCTACTACCGATGTCGCTGTGACCGCCTGCCTGGTCGCCTTGCTCTATCACTTTCGGAGGGGAAGGGACAGGCAGTGGAGGCAGCGCGTCTTGACGCCGGCTATCTGGTTCGCCCTGGCCGTGCTGGCCAAGGCATCTGGTCTCGTTTTCGGCCTCCTTGGCCTGGTGACGGTCGAACTGGAATATCAAGGGATGATGGCGGCGGAGACGGCGGACAGGCGGACACGGCTTCGCCAAGTAATGGGAGGGCTGCTTCGCAAATCGTTTCGCCAAGATCTGATGCAGATCGGCGGCCTCGGCTTGCTGGCTGTCTTTTGCTTTTGTGGTTCGGAAGGGCTGCCCTCGCCTTCCTTCATCGAATGGGCCAGACAGCTGCCGGAAGGTCTCCTGCGTTCCAGCATGACATGGTTGGCCGAGCACTTGTGCATTTTCAGCAACGCGGGCGTGGCCCTCGTCCGCCAGGTACGACATAACGTGCAAGGCCACGGTGTCTTTCTGCTCGAACAGGTGGCCAAACGAGCGATCTGGTATTATTTCCCGCTGGCTTTGAGCATCAAATCTCCCATACCAGTGCTTGCTCTGCCCCTATTTCTGGCGGTGGTGTGCCGCCGCGCCCTGGGCAATTGGGCTTGCTTTACGGCCCTGGCTTTTTTGCTATTCAGCTTGGCCTGCCGGGTACAGACCGGCATCCGCTTGGTGCTGCCGCTGCTGTGCATCGCTGTTCTGGGCCTGGCAGCGGCCCTGGCTACCGCACGCCAACAATTGGCCCGGAGTCGTTGGCGTCCTTTGTTGACCGCGGGCGCTGCCTTCAGCGCGGCCTGGCTGTTATGGGCTTCCCTCTCTGTCTGGCCTCATGGTCTGTGTTACACCAATGAATTGTGGGGCGGGACTGCGAACGGCTATCGCTGTCTGAGTGATTCCAATTACGATTGGGGACAGGGCTTGACCGAGTTGGCCCAATGGCAAGAAACGCATCACGTGCGTGATTTGCACGTCATGTATTATGGCACCGATACGAAGCTCCTGAGCTTGCCCATGAAAGCGTACATTCCGGGTGCTTTGCAATTAGACGACGACGACCTGCCCGCACCGGCTCGGGGCCACACGCTTGCCGTGGGCGCCTCGATCGTCTACGGCAGCGTCAGCGAAATTTTTCCCGATCTGAAAGCGCTGGCCAAAGCACTGCGCAAGATCGAACCTGTCGATCGGACGATGACGTTTTTCATCTACCGCTTGCCGCCTGATGAGAAGATGGCCGCCGCTGAGAAGGACCGGCAAAGGGCCGTTTGTGGGGCAAAGCCTCAAGACACTCCTGCGGCCGCGCTTACTTCCGGCCCACACAGATAACATCCGATCTTGCGGAATTTCTGGTAGCGTATTTCAAGCAAATCGTCCATGCTCAGAGGGCGCAATTCGCGGATGTAACGAACCAGATAAGACTTCAAAGTATTGGCCATTTCGCGATGGTCGCGGTGAGCGCCTCCGAGCGGCTCGGGAATGATGTCGTCGATGACGCCCAAATGTTTCAGGTCGCGCGCCGTCATTCGCAGTGCCTCGGCAGCAAGCGGCTTAGTCGTTTCGGTGGCCACTTTCCACAGAATGCCGGCGCAGCCCTCCGGACTGATGACGGAATAATAACTGTGTTCCAACATACTGACACGGTCGCCGACACCAATGCCCAAGGCGCCGCCGGAACCGCCCTCGCCAATGACCACACAAATGATCGGCGCCTCCAGGCGAGACATCTCGAGGAGGTTGGTGGCGATGAGCTGGGCTTGGCCACGCTCTTCGGCGCCGATGCCAGGGAAAGCACCAGGCGTGTCGATCAGGCAAATGATGGGTAAGCGGAACTTGGCGGCCAAGCGCATGTTCTTGAGCGCCTTGCGATAGCCCTCGGGATGGGCACAGCCGTAGAAACATTCGGTGCGTTCTTGCAGGGTATGGCCTTTCTGGTGACCGATCAGCATGACACGATAATCACCCAGACGGGCGAAACCACAGCGAATGGCACGGTCGTCGCCAATGGCGCGGTCGCCGTGCAATTCGACAAAGTCCTCGAAGATGAGCTTCACATAATCCATCGTCTGCGGCCGATCGCTGTGCCGGGAAACGAGGACGGTTTGCCAGGGCGTCAGGTTGCTGTAGATTTTGCGTTTGAGGTTGACCAACTCGCGGCGAATGCGGCGGATCTCTTCGCTGCTGCCGAGCGGGCCGTTTGCTCCCGCTTCGAGGCGCTCCAGCAGGTCCTCCAGCTCGTATATGTCTGATTCAAAGGGCAAGCGATTGCGCGGAGGCATGGTCCATTCCTCGGCTTTGGACATTCAATCCCCACGTGTGCGGTGGAGTACAGGATAGCGAAGCGGCGTGCGGGAGCCAACTGATCTTGTCTCGTTTGTCCAGACCATGCTATCCCTAGCGGCCACGCTCGGTCCCAAAACCTTGGAGATGGGGATGGCTACATTCTTTTCATCCAAACCCTTTGCTTGCGTGGCCGCTTGGCTTAAGACGCATCCATTGACGGCCCTGAGTGGCGTGCTGCTTTTGGTGCTGGGGATTTGCTTTTGCCGTCGCCATGATTCGGAATGGGAGCAAGTTTATGTGTCGGCAGCTGCTCATTTATGGAAGGGCGAGGACATGTATCGCAAGGGGGAGGGCTATCTGTATCCTCCTTTCATGGCCTTGACCGCCCTGCCCTTTGTAGTTTTGCCCGCGTCGTTGTCGCGGCTACTCTGGTTTGCGGTCAATGCGGTTTGCCTGATCGCCTTACTTCGCTGGAGTTGGCGCTTGGCCGGAGGCGGACAGTTGGAAGGGAGCGAAAACGGCAAGGGACGTGAGCGCCTGGCAGCTGTGCTCGGTTGTCTTTGTGGCCTTTCGTATCTGGAAAATGGCCTGGCTCACCAGCAAACGGACATTGTGATCGGGGCCATGTTAATAGGCGGCTGTCTGCTTCTGGGGCGCGGTCGGCCCTTGGCGGCGGCCGCCGCATTCGGCACGGCGGCGGCCTGTAAATGTACGGCCCTGTTGTGGGCGCCCTATCTGCTCTGGCGGGGCCGGCCCTTGGCTGCCGTCTGGCTGGTGGTCGTCGCTGTCGGGGCCAACTTGTTGCCCGACCTCGTCCGTCCAGCGCCGGAAGGCCGGTGCTGGTTGGAGGAATACGTCGTCCGTTTTCTCAGACCGTTGACCGCCTCGGACCATTACGTCGGCACCTGGGGCAGCGACGCCGTCTACAATCAATCGCTCACGGGCCTGGGACAGCGCTGGTGTACAACCGAATGGACCTGGACGCCGACCGACTGCACTATCGGGCCGCGCGCCCCTCTGCTGCGCCCGCAAACGCTGCGCCTCTGGGTGTATGGGGGAGAGTTGGGGATAGTGGCCGCGGTCTTGGGAACCTGCGGCCGGCCCTTCCGCCGCCTCCGCGACGAGGTAAATGTGCAAGGCGCCGGCCTCCTCGGATGGCACGCCCTTGAATGCAGCATGGTCTTGCTGCTTATGGTGTTGCTGTCGCCGATGTCCAGCAAGGCCCATTTCGGGACGCTGGTTTTGCCTGGCTTTTGCCTGGCGCGGGCGGCATGGGGACAGGAAACGGCGCGACATGGGGCCTCCCGGACCTTCAAAGGAATGCTGATCGCCGCCGTCGTGCTCGGCTTGCTTTGCAATAAAGATCCCCTCGGCGAGAGACTGTACACGCTCAGTCTGTGGTATGGCGTTGTGACAGGACAGGCGCTGCTGTTGCTGGCAGGATGTCTTTTCGTCTATCGGCGCAAGCAAACGGGCGTCGGCAGGCCCCTGCCCTGCCCTGCCCCGCGCGCCGGCTCGGCGTTTCGGGCTGCCTGAGTGTTTTTCACTCTTTTTTGGGGCTAAAGACTTGAATGGCGCGTAATTTCATAAGGACTTCGTGGAAATCACGCGGCCGGTCTTCTTTCTTCTTGGCCAACATGTGCAAAACTAGCTCAGCAAATTGATCGGTAACGTCTGGATTATAAACCTTCGGTGAGACCGGTTTTTCGGTAAGGTGCTTGGCAAGCAATTCCTGCGACGAGGCGGCCCGGAATGGCGGCCGGCCCGTCACTAATTCGTAACACATGGCGCCGAAACTGTACATATCAGAGCGGCCATCGAGCGGTTGCCCGCGGATCTGCTCGGGTGACATGTAACTGCGCGTCCCGGCCGGTTTTTCCTTGCGTCGGAAGATTTTCGCTAGGCCGGTAGGGATGCGTTGAGCCAGCGCGAAATCGATGATGCGAACGTCGCCGTTGCTGGCGACCAAGATGTTGTCCGCCTTCACGTCACGGTGTACCCAGCCCTTGGCATGCATAAAGGCGAAACCTGTAGCCGCTTGCTTGAGGATGTCGTGGGCTTTTTCGCGCAGAAAATCGAATTCTTTATGCATGATGCGCAGCCTCAGATTGCCAGCGGGAAAATATTCCATCACGATGAAGGGATTATTTTGACTACGATCAACTTTGACGATGCGGATAATGTTGGGATGAGTGAGTTCCTTGCCAACTTCGGCTTCATGAAAGAGAAAATTGCGATGGATGGGATCATGCACTCTCTCCGGCAGCAACAATTTCATGGCGAAGTGCCGGCCGCTGGAAGGCTCGACAACCTCCCAGAGTTGGCTCGTCTGCCCTGTCCACATATGCCGGAGCAGTTTATAACCGCCGATCATCTCTTCCGCCATGTCCACCTCCCGTTCTCCGTTGTCCGGTGTCCGCGAAGGGCTTGTGCAGCTCTTCACGAACACCAGACAACGGACAACTGGCAAAGCTACCAATATTCTTCATAGTGGATGTTGCCTTTGATCTTTTGACTTGGCAAATCAGCTTGGAAACCGCGTTTTTCCAGGATCTCGATGACTCCCGGCGGCTGCGGATAGATACGTGCTCCGGTGACGCGGTCCTTTTCCGGCACGCCGATCATCTTGGGATTGCCGCACAAAAACACGTGCGTGTGTCGGGGATCGAGTGCCTGGCCCAGGCGCTCCTCCAATTGTCCGCTTGTTATGAGGTCTTGAATGTAAACTTTGTGCCCTTTGCTCTCCGCCTCGCGCGTCGTCAGGGGGAGATAGGTGTAGTGGGGATAGCGGCGCATTAGCTCGGTGTGGACGGCGAGATAGCCGAGATCTTTGCGGTAGCGAACGCAGCAAACCGAAAGGATGCGACTGGGATGGCCGCGGCGCAGCAGGTCCCACAACATGTAATTGTGCGGCGCCTCGCCGGTGCCGGTGGCCAGGAAAAGCACGGTGTCTTCGGGCTGGACCGGATCGAGCGTGAAATGGCCGGTGATCTTTTCACCCATGAACAGGCGATCGCCTTCTTGCAACAGAAACAGCCGCGGCGTCAGGGCCGGCGGCATCTGTTTGCCGCTTTCGCGGACAAGGACAATGTAAAATTCTAACCAACCTGTCGCATGGTAATCCAGCAGTCGTCCTTGGTCGTCAAGAATCGGGCAGCTAATGGAGTATGAACGCCGGGCCAGCTTCATCTGATCTGCCGGCGAAAGCTCTTCGTCGGCGCTGCCGGGAATGCGCGGCTCCCAGTAACCCAGGCCCAGAGCGGTGTACTGGCCGGGCTTGTGAGGTTGCAAAGGCTTGTCCGGACGGACGCGCAGGATGAGCAGGTCGCTGTGGACCTTGATTAATCGAGTGACAGTGGCATTGTATTTCTGCCGACGCAGGTCCGCGATCTGTTCGGGTGTCATGCTCGTCTCGATCCGTTAACCGAGGGCGACTGTCGTGGATTTATTATAGGGAACGCGCTTGTTCGCCCGCAGCGCCGGCAAGGGCGCCTCTTCCCGACGCTGCGGGTGAGTGGGAAACGGTTTCTCAACCGATTTTCTTGATCGATTCCTTGACTACCTGCACACATGCAAGCACGTCTTGGACCGGATCTTTGGGATTGGCCTCGTACTCGATGCTGATTAGCCCGGTGAACTTGACTTCGCGCAGGGCCTTGAGGACGCCCGGCACATCGAGAACGCCTTTGCCAAAGATTACGTCGGTGTGCCGCAGGTTATCGTGGTCCTTCAAGTGGATGCCGAAGTTGCGCGGCCCCATAAGGCGGATTTGTTCGGCCGGATCGAGTTTATCGCCCAGCTGAGCAGCACGGATCAGATGGCCGGTGTCCAGGCAGGAACCGATGAGCGGATGGTGGTCCTTGACGGCATGGAGAATCACCTGGGCGGAATACCAGCGATGTTCTTTCTTTCCTTGCGGCCCGTGGGGGTGAATACCGATGGCAATTTTGTACTCCTCACAGAGCTTATCCAGACTGTCGAAGCTGTCCGGATCCGGGTCGGCGCTGAACATCTTGACGCCCAGCGCTTTGCCGAACTCGAAGATCTTGCGGTTGGTGTCGGTGTTTTTGGTGAAGTGCTGCACACCCCAGGCCAGCGGCGTAACCTCGTACTCTTTGCACAGCTTCAACAGGGCGGCGATCTGTGCCGGCGAACTGTTGAGCGGGGCGTGTTTCTGGAACAGTTCGACGTAATGCAAATCGAGGTCTTTCATCCGTTTGAGGGCGGCTTCCAGATCGAACTCGCGGAAGGTGTAGCTCTGAGCGCCGAGTTTGAATCCGCCAAAGGCGTCCCCTTTTTTCTCCTCGGCCCGGAGGAAATTCGACATCGACGATAAGCCAACGGCGGCGACTCCCGCATGAAGAAAGCGGCGACGATCGAACGAAAAGCGATCAGCGATCATGGTAGTGTACTCCTACGAAGAGGAACGGTGTAAGCGTGCGCTGAGATGTTGGGTTATCACGCCGACAGGCAAGCGTCAAGGGAATGCAAATGGGGGGTTAGAGAGCTCCCGCGCAGGGAAACGGCCAGCTGAACTGCAAAAGTTTTAGTCTAGACAAGGACGTTCCGTTTTTCTGGCAGCCCCATGCCGTACAAAGGGCCGCTACTAATCCATGAGAATTAGATTAGCTCCCAGAGAATACCACGTCATTAATGCATCCGCAAATCTTTTTCTCGGCCGCGAATTAGCTTTGCCTGATGCTGCGGAGTGACCGATAAAAAAAGCCCCACGCCGGTTGGGCGCGCCGGCGTGGGGGAAGCAATCGCAAGCTACAGCGTTGGAGCTTACTTTTTGGCGACAAACAGCTGGGCAATTGCATCGTCGTCGAGCTTTTCTTTGCCGGTGTGGGGGTCGATCACCAGCGCGGCGCCGTTGGGCGCGACCCAGACGAGATGGTTGCCGAGCTGAAAGACTTCCCGCAATTTGGGTTGGCGTTCGAGCAGCTTGAAATAAGCATCGCTCTGCGCCTTGACCACCAGAGCGGGCATCTGCGGATCGAAACCTTCATCGATCCAGACGCCGTCGATTTCTAGACAATTGCGGCCGAAAACGGTTCGCACAGCCGTCGGTTCCAGGCGCGTCTGGTTACGCAGATTTTGCATCTGCACCGACAGATCGACGCCCAGCTTGCCGGCCTGCACGGCGCCCAGCGTCCTGGCTTGCAGATATTGGCGAGCGCGATCGTAGGTTTCCTTTTGCTCACGGACTTGCTTGAGCGCCGCTGCCGCCTCTCCTTTGCCGTCGGCGTTGCGCAGGGCCTTCTCGGCTTGTTCGCCTCGATTGCGGGCCAGGTCGCCGGGTTTGGCCTGGTTCCGCTTGGCGAATTCCAGCACGGGCGTATGGAGCGCAGGATCGGCGGGGCCTCGTCCCCCTTTTCGGATATGCCCCGCTACGGGCAAGGGCATGTCCGGCACGATGAGGTAGCTGGTATACGGCGTGGTGATGCCATACTTTTTGGCCAAATTCACTACTTCCTGAACCAGTTCCGGCTTCTCGCCGTTTTCACGAATTTGATCGAGCAAGTAGCCGACCTTGCGGCGCGCCCACAGATGCTCGACGAACGCGCGCTCCTCCCCGGTTTTCTCTGGGAAGGTCAACTCGTAGACGAACTCTTTTTCCTCCGTGCCCACCCGTCCTGACAGCTTCACCGCTGCCCTGCCCTGGCCCGAATAGCGGCCCAGGACGAGGAGTTGGCCACCGTGGAACAGGTCCGGCAACTCCGGCGGATAGACTTCGTTGAATTGGATGCCGTGGGTCGTCGTCAGCCGGAGATTGGTCAAGACCGGATTGCTGATTTTGCTGTACAAACTGCTGACTTTGTTCTCGATGTCCTCTGCTGGACGGACGTAAGTGCTGACGGCGCGCGTTTTGTCCGCGAGTTGATCGAGCAGGACGGCGTTGACATCATCGCCCACGCCGAACGTGAAGATGCGGGTGTTCGCCGTGTTTTTGGCCAAGATGTTTTTGAGGATTTTGTTGGTGTTGATCTCGCCAATGGTCGGCTGACCATCGGTGAAAAAGATCACAGTGAACGAACGCCCGGAGTCGGAGCTTCGCAACTCCAGTGCAGAAGTGAGCGCGTCATTGATAGCGGTGCCGCCGGTGGCTTCCAGTCCTTCAACCCATTTCTTGGCTTTGGCAATCTGCTCGGCGTCGGCCGGCAACAGTTTATCTTCGTAGCGGTTGACCGTGGTGGCGAAGTTGACGAGGCCAAAACGATCGTTGGCGCCGAGGTTGTCCAGGCAATATTTCAGCGCATTGCGGGCTTGCTCCATTTTGGTGCCACGCATGCTGCCGGAGGTGTCCAGCACCAAGACCAGATCGCGCGGCACCTGATAACGCTTAGATAGATCGATGCGCGGTGCGATGAGCAAAGCGAAATGGCCCTTGTCACGGTTCGGCGGACGATGCATCAGCGCGGTCAAGCCCACGTCCTTGTCGCCGGTGGCGTAAAAGAGCTGGAAGTCCTTGTCCAGAAGCGCCTGCTTCTGATCGAATGTGACAACGACTTCCTTATCGCTGGTGCGCTGGAGGGAAATGGAGTGCGTAGGGCTGTAAACGTTGGTGACATGATGCTCGCTCTTGATGGTCGCAGTAAGGGAGAACTCTTCGAGCGTACCGGTGAGGTTGCGGTTAGTCTTTAGGGGATAAACATACTCCACCAGATTGCCCTCCTTAGAGGCGACGGAGGTAAAGCGGAGGGCGATTTTTTGATCAGCCTGCGGCGGGATGGGAAAGACGCGCAAACGCAGCAAGTTGTTGCCCAGATATTCGAGCAAGGCGGGGTCTTGCGTTCTGCGGACGATGGAGGTGTAGATGTCGCGGGCCTTGTTGGCTTCGACTAATTCCCCTTTCGTTTCTTTGCCGTTGACCCACATGGAGAAGCGGTTGACGGAAGCGCCCGTGGGCACCGGGAAAACGTAGACGGCCTCCAGATTGCGATTGGTGGGATTGTGGAAGGTTTGTTCGACGTTGGTGACGGCAAATGGATCGTCGAGGGTGATGTGGACTGTGTGGTTGCGCAGGGCCAAGGGCGGCAAGCTCTTGTCTTCGGGGACTAGCAGCCCTTGGGCGTCGGCGATGGCGCTGCTGTATAGCAGCCCGGCCATAACTAAGAGGAAGCGGCGCATAGTAAATCCTTTCCGAAAAAGACACCAGTTTCGGACCCATTTATTAGACGAACTCCGCCGCCGTAAGATTGTTTGACCTAACTGCTGCGCAATACCAAAAGGACGCGAAGGGCGCCGGTGCGAATGGGTCTTCGGCCCTCCAGAAATTGTTTGATTTCTTCGGAGCCGGGAGAGGGCCGAATGGGATTGTAGGTCAAGACAAGAGCGATCGGTTGAGGAGGTTGCCCTTCCGGTTTGCCAGACTCGGGCCGTAGCGCCCCCCCCTGCCCTGCTAAAGCCCGTCCGACCTGACGTGCGGTCGTATCCGAGAGGGGGTGGTGTGGATCGGCGCCCAACGGCTCCGTGGTTTTAGAGGCCGTAGGGGGATCCATACCCAGCAGCGTAGCCAGTTCCTTACGCTGTCCCGCTGTCAGGCGCGTTAGTACCAGATAATCAATCTGCGTTTCGGCGTTTTTTTTGCCCGCAGCACTCTTGCGGTCTTCCATGCCGATTTGCTGGACGAACTGGGTTAGCTCCTCCGGCGTTATGTTCTCGATGTAAAGGCCATAATTCGCCCTCCATCTCAGCTTGATTCGCTCCTGGGCTTGCTTGTCAATGAGGAGGCCGATGTGCAATGTTCGGGCGGCGTTCTGGACGCGGTCAAACGCTTTTGAACCATTCAGACACGGCAATTCCAGATGAAAAGCGTCGTCTTTGCGCAGCTCGTCGATGAGCTTTTTGCGCGAAGGCGGGTGTACGAGGTCGCTGACCTTGACCACCACCGGCAAAAGGTCCGGCACGCGTTCGAGCGAGAACATCTCCGAGCGCTCGGCCAGGACGGTCTCTTCCTTGGGTGGAGACGGCTTTTCCGCAGGGCTTGATTTGGGCTGATTGCGGCGATGCTGGACGACTTTCGGCGGCTCGGCAGGCGCAGAGGGATCGTTCTTTGGCGCCGGACGTTCGCGGGATGCCGTCTGAGTTTCGTCTTCCTTGATGATGGGCGGCCCCAGTTCCTGCGATTGCGGCGTCAAGGGAGGCGGCCCCGATTGCTGTTGCGCTATTTCCGTTTGTGCCGGCTGTTCCAAAGATGCAGCAAAATAAAAGTACGAGGCAACACCGAGAGCGAGGAGGACGGCTGCCGCAGCAGCCCAGGAGACGAGGGGGCCTATCCACACGGTTACCGAGGCGGCCTTGACAATACGACATTGGCCCGCGCTCAGGTTGCGCTCAGCAATGGTACGTAGCACAGGTTCTGTAAAGTCAATCGGCAGAGAGGGGCGGGGTAATTGCCGCAAAGCCCGGGCATCTGCTTTCAATTGCTGGAGCAGTTGCCGGGCCTCCGCAGAGCGGTGCAGCAAGCGGACCACGTACCGGCGCTGGCGGCTGCTCAATTCGCCATCCACGTAGGCCGTCAACAGTCGGCGCTCTCGATCCAGGAGCATGAAGGCCTCACTTCTCCTGCTCACTCTTCTCCAGCAATTCGCGCAATTCCAACCGTGCCCGGTGCAGGCGGCTGCGAATGGTCCCGATGGGCACTTGCAAGATCTCGGCCATCGTCTCGTACTTCTGCCCTTCTATGTCCTTAAGGACCAAAACCGCTCGATGTTCCGGCGACAAGCGAGCCAGGGCTTGGCGGACCCGTGTTTGTTGCTCGGCCTGCTCCAGGGCGTATTCCGGCCGGCTTGCCGCGGAGGAATCGAGCGGCTCCCGAATGTATTCGCCGTTATTTTGTGTTTCCATACGCGCCAGGGTGCGGTGTTTGCGCTTGAAACTAATGGCGGTATTGACGGCGATGCGATACAGCCAAGTGAAAAACTGCGAGTCCCCCTTGAAACCGTCGAGCGATTGATAAGCGTTGAGGAACGCCTCCTGGACCACATCTTGAGCATCCTCAGCGTTTTCGACCAAGCGATAGACGCTATGGTAGAGACGCTCCTGATAACGGCGCACCAACACTCCAAAGGCCGCCGTGTTGCCTTGCAGACACTCAGCAATG
The DNA here is from genome assembly GCA_021324515.1 of Planctomycetota bacterium. Classification (GTDB taxonomy): domain Bacteria; phylum Planctomycetota; class Planctomycetia; order Gemmatales; family Gemmataceae; genus JAJPHU01. Next base: position 15,997 of record JAJPIY010000385.1, on the reverse strand, counting down.
AGGCGTTGGTCGTCGGCACTCACGGTTCTCTACCGTATTCTTGGACGTGAGCGGCGCTACAGAAGTTCCCCAAACCACGATCAGCGGTCCGCGGTGCCGGCTTGCTCTCGGGGCGCTCACGCAACCCCGCTCGCCGGCGCTGTGGGCTGGTGACGTTATGATGGCACATCTGCATCGACCTGTCAAAGAGGAGCTGATATATAGCTCCCGGCTTGCTGGGAGCGCGTCTCCCGGCAAAGTGAGCGCTAGGGGCCCTCTCGGGAGGATGTAATGATTTTTGGGGAGAAGCTTAGGGAAGGTTTGATTGTGGCTGTCGCGGGGGTGCTTGCCGTCGTTGTGGCCCGACCTTACGCCGGCAGCTGGAACGATGGTAGTCGCTTGGCGACGGTCGAGTCGCTGGTCGATCGACATACCTGGAGCATCGACCATTCGATCTTCGTGCAAGTTCCGCGCGCCGAAGGCTCGGCCACCCCCCTACCCTACTCTTCGCAGGACAGCAATTTACTGGCACATGGTACGCAGGACAAGCTCTTCATCGATGGGCATTATTATTCCGATAAATCACCGCTGCCTGCTGTGGTGATGGCCGGCTGCTATCAGCTCTGGCAAGGGATAACCGGCAAGACGGCCCGTAGTCATCCCGATTGCTTTTGCCGAACTATGACAATCGCTTTCTCTGGGACAGCCTATGTTGGGGCCGTTTGGTGTCTGTACCGTCTGGGGCGGCGGTTGGGTCTGCCGTTCTCCTCGCGGCTGCTCCTGACGGCCAGTTTTGCCCTGGCTACCGTCGCCCTGCCCTATACGCGCCAAGTCAACAATCACATTCTCCTCCTGGCCGTCACTGCGGCATTGGCCCAGGAAGTGGCAGGACTGGGCGAGGAGGCGCGAGCCGGCCGCTGTCCTTGGCGGCGCTTCGCCGTCCTGGGTTTTCTCTCCGGGCTGGGTTACACGATTGATCTGGGAGTCGGCCCGGTGATCTTGTGTTGCACCTTTTTTCTGGTCCTGCGCAATTCGTTTGGCCGCGAGCTGGAGACGAGCGCTCGCCTCCGGCTCGCGGCTAAACGAATTGTTCTTTTCGGATTGGCGGCCATGCCCTGGTTGGTTTTGCATCATGCCCTCAACTACGCCATCGGCGGTTCGTTCAAGCCGGCCAACGCCCATCCCGAGTATTTTCGTTGGCCGGGTTCGCCCTTCACTCCAGAGAACCTGACGGGCAGGTGCATTCATCCCAACATCGGATCATTTCTGCTCTACGCCGCGAGCATGTTGGGAGGCAAACGCGGTTTCCTCGGCCACAATTTGCCCTTGTTTCTGATCCTACCCGCTCTGTTCGTCCTATTGCGGCGTCATCGAGAAAGGCGAGGCGAGGTGTTGTGGGCGCTCGGCTGTTGCGCCGGCACCTGGCTAGTGTACGCCGCTACGTCGAATAATTCATCGGGACAATGTTGCACCATCCGCTGGTTTGTGCCACTGTTGGCCCCGGCTTATTTCGTCCTGGCGTTGCTGTTGCGGCATTACCCCCGTTACCGCCTCGATTTGCTGCTCCTGAGCAGCTGGGGAGGGCTCCTCGTCGTGTTGATGCGCGAAGGGCCGTGGAGGGGCGGCATGGTCCCTTTGTTCTGGCCGATTCAAGCGACCGCCCTGGGCAGTTGGGGCTTATGCTCTTACCTGCGCCGCCGCGCTCTTGTGACGGCTACGCAACATCCGTATACTAAGAATTCGGATTGTCCTTTGCCACAGGAAGAGCGGCCCTGGTTATGGATAACAGCACCATCGTCATTCGAGGCGCCCGCGAACACAACCTCCGCAACATCAACCTCGACCTGCCGCGCAATCGACTCATCGTCTTCACCGGGGTGAGCGGCTCTGGTAAAAGCTCCTTGGCTTTCGATACGCTTTATGCGGAAGGGCAACGACGTTACGTCGAGTCGCTGTCCAGCTACGCTCGCCAATTCCTGGGACAACTGCAAAAGCCGGACGTCGATTATCTGGCCGGCCTGTCGCCAGCCATCAGCATTCAACAAAAAGCGGCGGGGCGCAATCCGCGCTCGACCGTCGGCACCATCACAGAAATTTACGATTATCTCCGCGTTCTTTATGCGCGCATCGGTCAGGGGCACTGCCCGGAATGCGGTCGGCCCATCACGGCCCAGACGCGCGAGCAAATCTTGTCGCGCATTCTTGCCCTGCCCGAAGGCGCGCGCTTCCTCGTCCTGGCGCCGGTAGTACGCGGCCAAAAGGGCGAATACAAGGACCTATTCGCCGACATGCTCCGGCGTGGCTTTGTCCGCGCCCGTGTCGATGGCCAGATCGTCCGTCTTAGCGACGATCTGAAGCTCGACCGCCGTATCAAGCACAACATCGAGATTGTCATCGATCGCCTGAAAAACGATGCGGGGGTACGTCCACGCTTGGCCGAAGCTGTCGAGCAAGCGCTGGCGCTGGCGGAAGGATCGCTCATCGTCTCGGTGGAGGCTGGCGAACGGGATCGCGTCAGCGCCTCGAGGGCTTCTTCTGAGGGCGCGGATGCGACCCCACTCGCCGACGGAGGCGAAGACATTCTCTTCTCCGCCCACTATGCTTGCACGCATTGCAATCGCAGTTATGAACCGCCCAGCCCGCAATTATTCAGCTTTAACAGCCCACACGGCATGTGTCCCGAATGCGACGGCCTGGGCACGTGCTTCACCTTCGATCCAGAGTTGCTCATTCCGGATCCGTCGCTCAGTTTTTACGAGGGGGCGATCCCGCTCGTGGGCAAGATGCGCGGCATGGGCCGGTGGCGGCGACACATTTACGAAGGAGTGGCCCAATCGCTGGGCATCGATTTGAAGACCCCCTGGCAGCGCCTGCCGCGCGAACACCAAGAATTGCTGCTGTACGGCAGCGGCGACAAGCACATCACCTACGAATGGAAGCAGCGCGGCGGCGGCGTCTGGAAACATGGCGGCAAGTGGGAAGGCATCATCCCGCAACTGCTTAGCAGCTTCAAGAAGACCGCCGCGGGGCCGCGACGTTGGCAGCTGGAAAAATACATGCGGGTCGTTCGCTGTACTGCTTGTCAAGGACAGCGGCTCAACGCCCAGGCGCGGGCCGTGCGCGTCGGCGGCAAAACGGTGGTCGAGGTCTGCGCTTGGCCGATCAGCGACCTGGCGGCCTGGCTCGATCCAGAGACCGGCCCTCTCGAAAGGGGCCTGACCCCCTTGCAGCGTACCATTGCCGCCGAAGTGCTCAAGGAGCTGCGCGGCCGGGTCGGTTTTCTCCTCAATGTCGGTTTGCACTATCTCACACTCGATCGGGCCGCCCCTACGCTGTCCGGCGGCGAAGCACAACGAATTCGTCTAGCCGGACAGATCGGCTGCGGTTTGGTCGGCGTGCTCTACATCCTCGATGAGCCGAGCATCGGCTTACACCCGCGCGACAACGAACGGCTGCTGAATAGCCTGCTGCGACTGCGTGACATGGGCAACACCGTGGTCGTGGTCGAACATGATGAGGAAACGATGCGGGCGGCGGACTACCTTGTCGATTTCGGCCCAGGCCCCGGCGTGCGCGGCGGCGAGGTCGTGGCGTCCGGCACCTATGCCGACATCGTCGCCAACCCCGCCAGCCTCACTGGACAATATCTCTCTGGCGCTAAGCAAATCGCTATCCCGCCGCAGCGCCGGCCGCGCACGGACAAGTGTTTACGCATCGTCGGCGCGCGGCATCACAATCTAAAAAACATCACGGTCGAGGTGCCGCTCGGTCTGTTCGTGTGTGTCACCGGCGTCAGTGGTTCGGGCAAAAGCTCGCTTATCAATGACATCCTTAAGCAAGGCTTATGGCAGCGCTACCAACCTGCCGCCCAAGCAAGGGATGCAGAAGAAGACGAGGACGGGCTTAACGGCAAAACGGTCCCGGTCGGCGAGCACGACTACATCACGGGCGCCGAGCACATCGATAAAGTCATCGACATCGACCAGACGCCGATTGGACGGACCCCGCGGTCCAATCCGGCGACGTATATCAAAGTGTTCGACGAGATCCGCGCCCTGTTCGCCGAGTTGCCCGAAGCGAAAGTGCGCGGCTATCCGCCGGGACGCTTCAGCTTTAACAAGCCGGGCGGTCGTTGTGAAGCCTGCGAAGGCAACGGCTCGAACCGATTGGAGATGGATTTTCTCGCCGATGTATGGGTGACTTGTCCCGTCTGCGAAGGCCGACGCTTCAACCGTGAAACGCTGCAAGTGCGCTTTAAGGGCAAAACGATCCACGAGGTTCTGGAGATGGACGTGCAGGAAGCCCTCGCACATTTCCAGAACGTGCCGAAAATTCGCGGCATGTTGCAAACCCTGCACGATGTCGGGCTTGATTACATCAAGCTCGGTCAGCCGGCGCCGACGCTGTCCGGCGGCGAGGCCCAGCGCATTAAACTGGCCCGTGAACTGTGCCGCCGTGCCACAGGGCGCACGCTCTATATTCTTGATGAACCGACTACCGGCTTGCACTTCGACGACATTCAGAAATTGCTGCACGTGCTGCACGGCTTCGTCGATGCCGGCAACACCGTCGTCGTCATTGAACATAACCTGGACGTAATTAAGACGGCGGATTGGATCATCGATCTTGGCCCGGAGGGCGGCAGCGGCGGCGGTGAGATCGTCGTCACCGGAACGCCGGAGCAAGTTGCCCAATGGGACGCTTCGTATACGGGGCAAGCCCTGCGTTCCGTCCTCGCGCCGCGTTCGGTAAAGACCAACGGTCGGCGTCCACCGGCCGGCAGAGACCGCATTCATCAGCGTCAGCCGGCTATCCGCCGCCTGACGGTGCAAGGCGCCCAACAGCACAATCTCCGCAACCTGACGGTTGAGCTGCCCCGCGAAAAAATGACGGTTTGCTGCGGGCCAAGCGGATCGGGCAAAAGCTCGCTGGCCCTGGACACCATCTACGCTGAGGGACAGCGGCGCTACATCGAATCGCTGTCAGCCTATGCCCGGCAGTTCCTCGGCCAGATGCAGAAACCCAAGGTCGAACACGTCAGCGGCTTGTCGCCGGCCATTAGCATCGAGCAAAAGACCACCAGCAAAAGCCCGCGTTCCACCGTCGGCACCGTCACCGAAGTTTACGATTACCTGCGCATCCTCTACGCTCGCCTGGGACAACCCTACTGTCCGGCTTGCCAGGTCCCCATCGGCACGCAAACCGCTGATGAAATCATCGAACGCATTCTGTCTCTGCCGGAAGGCAGCAAATTGTACTTGATGGCGCCGCTGGAGCGGCGCGGTCAAGAGAAATATGAGGCCCTCTTCGAGGAGGTCCGCCGCAACGGCTTTGTGCGGATGCGCGTGGATGGCCGGTCGTACAACGTCGAAGAACCGCCGAGTATCGATCACCGCCGCAAGCACCGAGTCGAAGTGATTGTCGATCGCGTCGTGGTACGGAACAATCAACGGACACGCATCGCCGATGCAGTGGAAGCGTGTCTCGATCTGGGCCGCGGTGTGATGCATGTCGCCCATGTCGAGGACGGCAAACCGGAGCCGGACTGGCGCGTCGAGCGCTACAGCCAGCATTTCGCTTGCGATCGTTGCGGCCGCAGCTTCGAGCCGTTGAATCCCCATCATTTTTCCTTCAACAGTCCGTTGGGTTGGTGTCCGTCTTGTGAAGGTTTGGGGACCCAGCAAGGCGCCTCCCCTGCCCTGCTCATCCGTGATGCCCGTCGCTCGCTGCGCGACGGTGCCCTTGCCGCCTGGCCCGATCTGAAGGAAAACCCTACCTTTCTCCGTTTCGCCGAGGCATTGGCCCGACACGAAGGCTTCTCGCTGGATACGCCGTTCGAGGAGTTGACTGCGCCGCAGCAACACGTCATCTTGCACGGCGCCGGCGATGCATGGATTGACTTGGATTTACCGGCGAGCGGGGAGCGTCAGCCCCTTGATAAAGAGGAGCATTCGGGGGCTGACATTCCCCGCTCGCCGGGTGTGCGTTTCCAGTACAAAGGGCTGTTCCCGGCCATTGACGAAGCAGCGAGGGTCAGTCCTGCCTATCGGCAACGGCTCGATCATCTGGTCAGCGAGGTAGCTTGCTCAGCGTGCCACGGCTCGCGCTTGCGCGAAGATGCAGCCGCCTGCCGTTTGGCCTTCGGCGCCGACCGCCCTGCCCTGACGCTGGGCGAACTGTGCGCCCTGCCCCTGGGCGAGACACTGGCCCTCTTCCAAAAGATGCAACTGACAACGGCACAGCAGCAAATAGCCGGCGAGTTGCTCCGCGAGGTGCGCAATCGCCTGCAATTCCTCGTCGATGTCGGCCTGGACTACCTGACGCTGTCGCGGCCGGCCCCGACTTTGTCCGGAGGCGAATCGCAGCGCATCCGTTTGGCCAGTCAGATTGGCAGTGGGTTGACCGGCGTATTGTATGTCCTCGATGAGCCGACCATCGGTTTGCATCCGCGCGACAATCGCCGGCTGCTTGCCGCGCTGCATCATCTGCGCAACCTCGGCAATACGCTCATCCTTGTCGAACATGACCGTGAGGTCATCGCCTCCGCTGATTATCTGCTCGATTTCGGGCCTGGTGCGGGCGACCGCGGCGGCGCCATCACGGCCCGCGGCAGTGTTAAACAAGTGCTGCGCAGCAAGGCATCCCTTACCGGACAATATCTCTCCGGAAAGAAGTCCATTCCTGTGCCGAGCAATCGTCGGTTGAGTGGGCGGGGTAAGCCGGCTGCTCCGGGGGGCGTCCGTCTGCTCACCATCAAAGGCGCGCGACAGAACAATCTGCAAAACATCGATGTCGCCTTCCCCTTAGGGGCGTTCATCGCCGTCACCGGCGTCAGCGGCAGCGGCAAAAGCTCGCTGGTCAATGAGGTGCTGTACCTAACCTTGGCCCGCCGTCTGCACCGTGCGCGTACGCCGGCGACGGCCCACGACGACATTCTCGGCCTGGAACAGATCGACAAGGTCATCAATGTCGATCAAAACCCGATCGGCAACACGCCCTCGTCGAACCCGGCTACCTATACCGGCGTTTTCGACCTGATTCGCCAGCTGTTCGCCCAGCTGCCGGAGGCGAAAGTGCGCGGCTATCGGCCACAGCGTTTCAGCTTCAACAAGCCGGGCGGCCGCTGCGAAGCCTGTGAAGGCAACGGCCAAAAGAAAATCGAGATGCACTTTCTCCCCGATGTATGGGTCGAATGCGACGTTTGTCACGGCCAGCGCTACAATCCAGAGACTTTAGCGGTACGTTATAAGGGCCATTCTATCGCGGACGTGCTGGCGATGCGTGTCCATGAGGCCCTCGATCTGTTCGGCAACCTGCCCAAGATCCGTCGCGTCCTGCAAACCCTGGCTGATGTCGGTCTCGATTATCTGGCGCTGGGGCAAGCCGCGCCGACGCTGTCGGGCGGCGAGGCCCAGCGCGTTAAGCTGGCAGCCGAATTGGCCCGGCCCAGCACCGGACGCACCCTGTACATTCTCGACGAACCAACCACGGGTCTGCACTTCGACGATATCCACAAATTGCTGGAAGTGCTGAACCGCCTGGTCGATCTGGGCAACACTGTGATTGTCGTCGAGCACAATCTAGACGTAATCAAGACGGCCGATTGGATCATCGACCTCGGCCCGGAGGCCGGTCCTGTAGGCGGTCGCATCGTCGTCGAAGGCACGCCGGAGGAGGTGGCCCAGGCCGCCGCTATCAGCCACACGGGTGCAGCCTTGGCCCCGGTGCTCAAGGCCGGACCTTACGTCGAACGGCCACGCTACGATCCGAACGCCGTCGAGACGCCGCGCGCCGGGGACATGGAACTGGAAGCGGTTGGCAAGGATGCGGCCATGCCGTGGGAGACCGATGGCCGCCGTTGGCACACCGTTGAGCGCGTCACCAACGAGGGCAAGCCCTGCCGCTGGGAGGGACACATCCTCGATTGGCTCGACGAGCGCATCCACGAGTTGGGCGAGTTCAGTGATACGGATTGGGGCCAGCGTTCCATCGTCGAAATTGCCGCGCCGGTGCGGACGCAAGGTTGGTTCCTGCACGCCATGACGGGGCAAGAATGGCTGCTGCGGCTGGTCTTCCGCGTCGAGAAAAATCGCTTTAAGGACGCCGACCTGGTGCGCCGGCTTGGCATCCGGCCACTCAACGAGACGCCGGGGCTAGAGGTATACGGCAGCGACGAGCGCGTCTGGACCACTGCTCACAAAGGCCCGTGGCAATCGGTGACGGTGTTGGTGCATCGCCTCAGCGAAATCGATACGCCGGCCTTTCGCAAATTTCTTGCCGAAGCAGCGGCGTCGTTCCACAACAATCTCAAGCGTCTGCGCACCAAGCCCGAAGACGTGATGCCGTGGAAAATCAACGGCGAGCGCTGGCACTTGGGCGACAAAGGTTTTTCCCCCGGCAAGAAAGTGTGCTGGGAACGCTCGTTGTTGACGCGCTTGCTGCAACTGGTGCGCGAAGTCGAACCCGGAGTGCAGGTGCGTTGGGACGCGCGCGACGCCATCATGCTGCGCGTGCCGGGCGTCAGCCGGGCCTGGGCGCAGTGGCGCACCAAAAAGGCGGTTGCTCTGGAGTGCCATTTTCTAGGGAAAAAGGGGCAATTTAATCTTAGTCAGATCGAAGACCTCGGCATCGCGCCCAACATCGGTACACAACGCAAAGACGGCGATGTGTTATCATTACACTTCCAAAAAATCGACCCGGAGCAGGCGAAGCGCTTGAAGGACTTGCTGGCCGAGCATTTGCGCGGCTTCCGCGAAACTTTTGGCAAGCGTGGTGAATAAACAATCCTGGGATGTGTTTCGGGATGTAGGCGAGCGGGATTGCGTCAGCGCCCCGAGGGCGAGCGAGGTTGTGTAAGCGCCCGGATGCTTTGAATCAGGGGCTGAATACCTCCCGTTCACTCTTTTCGTGTCAATTCACGGCGCAGCAGCGCGTTGAACGTTAACAATCCAGCTTCTTCCCAAGCATGTTCGATCTCTTCCTTGAGTTGACGATTGGCTGTTTGCAATTCTCTCCAGCGGACCGCATCGGAATGCGATGGATCGATAGGAAAACGATCGTGGGTATCAACGCTGAAAATACAGCCGACCTCATCCTGTTCCACAATTTGCAACTTACAATGCGGATGCACCGCGCTTCCCAGGCGTAAGGCATAGCCACGCAAACCGCCATCGCGCCCCCGCAACGGTTGACACACGGGAGGGACCAGCACCGATTCGAGGGGCACGGCGGCGTCGAGGAAGAAGAAGCTGTTTTTCGGGGGCGGAATGGCGTCCGGGCCTTGAGGATACGCCCGCTCCAGAAAGATACGGCAAGCGCGCCCCAGCAGTGCAGTTGTCAACCCTTTCATGGCCAACCAGCCTTGTCAGACCCCACAGAAAAAGAGAGACAAATGGGGCAACGTGAGAGATAATTTGTATAGTGTTTCACCGGCGATGGCATCTGTCAACCCTCGTGAGGTGGGGAGCATGGCCCAGCGTCATACTCTCTTGGTCGTCGATGACGAAGCCGATGTCGTGCAGAGCTTGCAGGATCTGCTTCGCCGGGAATACCACGTCCTGGGCGCTACCCGTGCGCGAGACGGATTGCGCCTGCTGCACGAGCAGCCGGTCCACGTCGTCATGACCGATCAGCGCATGCCGGAGATCAGCGGCGTCGATTTTCTCCGCAGCGTCCGCCGTGATCGGCCCGAGGCCATTCGCTTGCTCTTTACCGGCTACGCCGACATCAAGGCCGTCATCGATGCGATCAACGAAGGCCATGTCTATCGCTACATCACCAAACCTTGGGATCCGGACGAATTGCTGATGATCTTGCGCCAGGCCGGCGAACAGTACGACCTGTTGCAAGAGCGTCAGCGCTTACTCGACGATCTGCGCCGCAAGAACGAGGAGCTGGAACAAGCCAACGCCGAGTTGCAGCAAGCCAATGTTTTGAAAGAAGGGTTCATCAACGTCGCCAGTCATGAATTGCGGACGCCGTTGACTATCCTGCTAGCCCTGCCGGAACTGGCCCTGCGGATGAAAAACCCGGACCCGATGACGGCGGATTGTTTGCGGCGCATCCAGGAGGCGGGGACGCGCCTGCATCGTTTGGTGGAGCAAATGCTGCACATGCTGCGTGCGGGCCGTTTCGAGAGACCCCTCGATCGTCGGCCGACGGATTGCACCGCCCTGGTCCGCGAGGCCGTCGAAGGCGTTCGTCTCTTTATCGAGCAGCGGCGGCAACGGCTTGTCGTCGATCTGGCCCCGGACCTCGGCGTCATCAACGTGGAAGCAGGGAAAATCCGCATCTGTCTTGATCATCTGCTCATTAACGCCATCAAGTTCACAGCCGACGGCGGGACCATCGAAGTGCGCGGCTGGCGCGAGGGCGCTACGGTGCGTTTGCAAGTCCGCGATAACGGCATCGGCATCGCCGCCGAGCAGCTGCCGCACCTCTTCGAGCCTTTTTTCACCGAGATGGACGTATCGCGGCACAGTTCGGGACAATTCGAGTTCGGCCGCCGCGGGCTGGGTCTGGGACTCAGCGTGGTCCGTGCGTTCGTGGCCATGCATGACGGCGCAGTGGATGTGGCCAGCGCCCCCGGCCAGGGATCGACGTTCACGATGACCCTACCGCATTCTGCCGACGCCTCGGATGGAGCGCTCATAATGGATAGCGGCAGTAGGAGAACACCATGACCAGCCTTTCCGAAAGTTATCTGTTGCATTTGCTGATGGAAAATGTGCCGGATTCCATCTATTTCAAGGACCTGCAAAGCCGTTTTATCCGCATCAATCGCGGCCTGGCCAAGCGTTTTGGTCTCTCTGATCCTGCGGAGGCCGTCGGCAAGACCGATTTTGATTTCTTCAGTGAAGAGCACGCCCGGCAGGCTTATCTGGACGAACAGGAAGTGATCCGCACCGGCCAACCGTTGGTGGCGCGCGAAGAAACAGAATACTGGCCGGACGGCCGCGTTACCTGGGTCTCGACGACGAAATTGCCGCTGCGCGACCGCCACGGCGCCATCATCGGCACCTGCGGCATCTCACACGACATTACCCATCGCAAGCAAACCGAGAAGTCACTGCTCGATTCGGAAGCCCTGTATCATTCCCTCGTCGAAGCGCTGCCTGTCTGTCTGTTCCGCAAAGATCGCCACGGCCGATTCACCTTCGCCAATGGTCCTTTCCTGGCCGAGTTGAACTTGTGCCTTGCCGAGTTGATTGGCAAGACCGATCGGGACATTTACCCTGCCGAGTTGGCCGAAAAGTACATGCGCGATGATCGCCGCGTTATCGAAACCGGACAAGTGTTCGAGACCGTCGAGGAACACATCGGGCCGGACGGCGGCCGGCGCTGGGTGAGCGTTTTGAAAGTCCCCTTGCGCGACTCTAACCAAGAAGTAATCGGCATGCAGGGCATCTTCTGGGACGTGACGCCGCGCATGCGCGCGGAGGAAGAACTGCGACAAGCCAAGCGCCGCGCCGAAGAGGACCAAAAGCGCACCCGCCTCATCGTGGACAGCGCCTACGATGCCTACGTCGCTATGGATGCCAGCGGCTTTATTATTGACTGGAATCGTCAAGCGGAGTTGACTTTCGGTTGGCCGCGCGAGCAGGCCGTTGGCCGTTTGCTGCATGAGCTGATTATCCCCCCCTCCCACCGGGCGGCGCACGTGGCCGGGATGCGCCGCTTTCTGGAAACCGGCAAGGGACAGCTGCTCCATCGCCGCGTCGAAGTTCCCGCCTTGCGCCGTGACGGCGGCGAGTTTCCTGTCGAAATGACGATTTCTCCGATCCGTTATAGTAATGAATGGATCTTCAGCGCCTTCCTCCACGACATCACCGAGCGCAAGCAGGCCGAGGCCGAGTTGCGTCAGGCGCGCGACGCCGCCGAAGCAGCCAGCCGCGCCAAGAGCGAGTTCCTGGCCAACATGAGCCACGAGATTCGCACCCCCATGAACGCCATCATTGGCCTGACGGAACTGCTCCTCGATACGCCACTCAACGCCGAACAGCGCGATTACTTGGAGACCATCAAAAAGTCCGCCGACGCCCTGCTCTCGGTCATCAACGACATCCTCGATTTCTCCAAAATCGAAGCCGGCAAGCTGGAGCTGGAATACTCGCCCTTCGACCTCCGCGATACGCTCGGCGACATGCTCAACACGCTTGCCCTCCGCGCCCATCAAAAGGGATTGGAGTTGGCCTGCCACATCGCTCCCGAAGTCCCCGAAACCGTGATTGGCGATCCGGTACGGCTGCGGCAGGTGCTCCTCAACCTGGTCGGCAATGCCATCAAGTTCACCGATCGCGGCGAGGTGGTCGTGGATGTGCAAATGTTGGAGACGCAACGCGCTGAAAGCGGAAGCGACGCAAAGGAGTGTACTCTGCATTTTCAGGTGCGCGATACGGGCATCGGCATTCCTGCGGACAAGCAAGCGCTGATTTTCGAGGCGTTTGTACAGGCAGACAGTTCGACGACGCGGCGTTTCGGCGGTACGGGATTGGGACTGGCCATCTCGTCACGCCTGGTCAAGCGGATGGGCGGCCGCATTTGGGTTGAGAGCGAGTTAGGCAAAGGCAGCACTTTCCATTTCACCGCCCATTTCACCCTGCCGAGGGAGGCATTAGAGCGGCCTTTGCGGCAGGGACCGGGCCGGCTGCACGGCTTGTCTGTATTGGTCGTGGACGATAACGCTACCAATCGCTTCATCCTCGCGGAAACGCTGGCTCAGTGGCAAATGCGGCCTATCACGGTCGAGAGCGCCGCCGCGGCATTGCAAGTGCTGGAGACAGCCCAGCAAGCCGGCGAACCATTCTCTTTGGTATTACTCGACGCCCAGATGCCGGAGGTAGACGGCTTCATGCTGGCCGAGCGCATCCGCGAGCACCCCGACCTGACTGGGGCCACGATCATGATGTTGTCCTCGGCCTGTCAGCCGCTTGAGGCACGCCGTTGTCAGGAACTAGGGTTGGCCGCCTATCTGACTAAGCCGATCAAGCAAACGGAGTTGTACCGTGCCATCCTGGCCGCGCTGGGCAGTCCGGAGACGCAACCGCAGACCCCGCCTTCGCCGATTTCGCGGATCGGACGAACACTCCGTGTGCTGTTGGCCGAGGACAACCTTGTTAATCAGAAACTGACAGCGCGCTTGCTGGAAAAACAAGGCCATACCATCGTGGTTGCCGCCAATGGACGGGAGGCGGTCGAGGCGGTGCAGCGACAGCCGTTCGATCTGGTGCTCATGGACGTGCAGATGCCGGAGATGGATGGCTTCGAGGCCACCGCCGCTATCCGCCAGCTCGAACGCGGCACGGGCCGTCATCTGCCCATCCTCGCTATGACGGCCTATGCCATGAAAGGCGACCGCGAACGCTGCCTAGCCTCCGGCATGGACGATTACATCAGCAAGCCCATCCAGCCGCGCGAACTGTGGGAGAAGATCGACAAACTTGTAGCACCAAACCACAACAACGGCGAAGAACAAACACCCGCCGACGTTCTCGATCGCGCGGAGATTCGGGAGCGCGTCGGCGGCGACACAAAGTTGCTGCGTGAATTGATCGACGTCTTTTTCGCCGATTGTCCGCGGATGTGGCAGGATGTCCGCGCTGCGCTCACACAGGGCGACGCCCCTCGATTGAACCGAGCGGCCCACACTCTCAAAGGCGCCGTCGGTATCTTCGGCGCCAAGGCCGCCCACGAGGCGGCCGAACGAATCGAGCAGCTGGCCGGCAAAGGCGATCTTACGCAAGCCGCCGAGGCCGCTGCTCAGCTGGAGGCGGAACTGGAGCGTCTCAAACCGGCCTTACAATCATTGGACGCAGAACTGGCTTAGGTCCCCAAAACCCTTCTTTTCACTTGCGCCGGTCGACGCGATGCGCTCTTGAACCCTATACCGTAGTACACAGTGACAATTCCTGGAAGGAGGTGATGCCTGTGCCGCCGCTGCGCATCGGCCAACTGGCCCGTCTGGCAAAGGTAAGCGTACAAACGCTGCGCTTCTACGAGCGGAAGGGATTGCTGCCCAAGCCGCCGCGGGGAGCGTCCGGATACCGCGAATACGCTGCCGACGCCATCGGCATGGTGAAATTCATCAAGCGTGCCCAAGAACTGGGCTTTTCCCTGCGGGAGATCAAAGAGTTGCTGGCCTTGCGCAAAGTGCCGCGGGCCACCTGTGGCGACGTAGTCGTCGTGGCCCAGCGGAAAATCGAGGAAATGGAGCAGAAAATCAGCGACCTGCGGGCCATGCAAACGGCCCTGAGCCAATTGCTCGCCGATTGCAAAGGCCAGGCCCCCATCACGCAATGCCCCATCATCGAAGCTTTAGCTGGTGCAAGCGAAAGCGATTCGCCGTCGCAAAAAACCCAAAATTGCTCTTGAACCCGATACCAAGGTATAGGCCGATAATGCCTCGAAGTAGGAGTTGCCCGACATCCTTTTCACATGGGAGGAAACCAATGGCGACCGTTGCCAATCCGACACCCGTGACGGAACTCTGTCCTGCTTGCTCAAGCAAGGGGAGGAAAGTTGCGCCGCTCACGGTTCGTGCTCTGGTCAAGCCGGAGTTGACGGGCCGAGTACGCGACGAAACGTATCGTTTTTGTGAATCGCCTGCCTGCGACGTGGTCTATTTCAGCGAGCAACATCCAGAGCAGCGTTTTTATCGCGCCGACCTCCGCGTTCGCGTGGGCCAGAAAGAAACCACGCCGCCGATCCAAGTGTGCTATTGCTTCGACTGGACCACCGACGACATCGAGCGTGAGCTGCGCCTGACCGGCGACACGACCATCCCTGAACGCATCAAACGGATGGTGCAGCAAGGCTACTGTCACTGCGAGACGATGAACCCGCAAGGCAGCTGCTGTTTGGGCAACGTCAACAAGGCGGTCAAGGAGGTCCGGGCCAAGCTCGCCGCCTTGCCCGCCCCCACCCTGCCCTCCCCCAATTTGGGGGAGGGCAGGGTGGGGGCTGCCCCAGCCACGAGAAAGCCAATGAAGGAGAAGGGGGCATTGTTGGCGACTCTCGGCGCTGTTTTCACTGCTCTTTTGGGAACGGCCTGCTGCTGGCTGCCGTTGCTCCTGATCACCTTCGGCTTCTCCGCCGTTGGGATTGGCAGCTTCTTCGAGCAATATCGGCCGTATTTCCTCACCGCCACCTTCACCCTGCTGGCGGTCGCCTGGTATTTCACCTACCGTTCGGCCATTTGGAGAGTTTGGGCACGTCTACAGGGCAAGCCAGCTCCGGCATCCGCTGTCGAAGCCTGCTGCGCTACCGAAGCTACTTCCGCCCCGGCTCATTCTTGTTGTGCGACCGAACCGGAACCGAAACCGGCCGCAGTCCATTGCTGCTGCGGGATCGAAGCAGAGCCGGAAGCGGAGGATTGCTGCGCCCCTCCAGCGAAGACCGTCGCCGGCCAACCCGCCCGCCGACGCTTCACGATGCGGCAGTTCAACCAGGTGATGCTGTGGATGGCCACGGTCATGATCGTGCTGTTCGCTCTGTTCCCGCAGTGCATCGGCTTGCTCCTGGGGGGCGGCGGCAATTCGACCGCGGCCGTCAACCCGAACGCCCAGCAGGTCGTCCTGGAACTCCAGGGCATGACCTGCGAAGGTTGTGCCGCCACCGTGCAGCAAGCGCTTCGCCAAGTGCCCGGGGTAAGCCAAGTGCAGGTGAACTATGACCGTGCCGAGGCCGTACTCTACTTCGATCCCTGCTGTGCCGTTCAACCCGAAGCGCTGATCGATGCGGTTGGGAAGGCCGGCTACACCGCTCAGCTGAAGAAGTAATCCCAGCGTTGGCCCCCCGGCTGGGGTTGGCCGAAGGAACGGCCAGGCGAACGGGGGCAATGACACGAAAGGAGTTTACTCATGTACATTCGACCGACGATGGGCGCCGCCACCTTGCTGGGGCTGTCTCTGGCGTGGTGCGGCTGCTGTACTTCGTTCTTCGGTAACCACCTGCACGCCCAGGCCGTCGCCCGCGCCAGCCGGTGCTATCTTCTCGGCATCGAGGGCATGTCCTGTGAGCA
>JAJPIY010000059.1 GCA_021324515.1 Planctomycetota bacterium | reverse complement strand
TTGCCCTTGAGTGCCTGCGTCGAACACAGCACCCACGGCCCATGACAGATGGCAGCGATGATTTTGCCCTGCTCGGCCATGTCGCTGACGAAGCGGATCACCGATTCATGGCGGCGGAGAAAATCCGGGGCGAAGCCGCCGGGAATGACCAGCAAGTCAAAATCCTTGGCCGAGACGGCAGAGGCCGCCTTATCGCTCTTGGCCGGGTAGCCCAGCTTGCTCGGATAGGTTTGTCCAGCCTCGGGACCGACCAGCGTCACTTTGCAGCCGGCTTCGCGCAAGCGATAAGCCGGATACCAGACCTCCAATTCCTGATATTGCTGTTCCACCAAGATTGCAGCGCGCTTGCCTTGCAGTTCCATCGAAGTCTCCTTGTGATTGAGGGTTTGCGAATGAAGGCATTCTAAGCATTTTGCTTGTACCAGGCCAGCGTCTCGCGCATACCCTCGTCGAAACTCCAACGTGGTCGATAGCCGAGCTGCTTTTTGGCTTTCTCGATGCTGAAGTCGAGATGGAGACCAAACAGCTTGAGCCGGCCTTGCGTTAATCGCGGCGGCGTGGGGCTGTTTTTCTTGCGCGCGTGCCGTTCCATCCACCAGGCCATCAGCCGCGCCGCCCACAACGGCACCGGCACCGGCTTGAGACGCGGCAGGTCCAGGCCCGCGACGATGGTATCCAGGAAACGCCGCTTCGATACGAACTCCCCATCGGTCAGATTGAAAATCTGCCCAATCGCTTCGGGTTTTTCGGCAGCCAATAACGCTGCATCGATAAGGTTGCCGACATAAATACAGTTCATGGCCCGTTTGTCGGCCTGGCCAATGTAGCGCACTTTGCGCCGTTGCAGGTTCTCGATCAACTTCGGCATCAAGGTGCGGTCGCGCGGCCCATAGATGAAGCCAGGCCGTAACACGACCACGGGCAGCTGATACTGGCGATAGTAGCTCATCACCAGCTGCTCGGCCTCGACTTTCGTTTGCGTGTAGCCGTCGATGTGATGGGCCGGCAGCGGTTCGGTCTCGTCGGTGCCGTAATGGTGCCGGGCCGCATAGACGCCGAGACTGCTGAAATGAACGAAACGCTTGAGCGGCACATTGCGGCAAGCGTCAAGCAAGCCGCGCAGCGCCTCGACGTTGACGGCGCGATACTCTTCCACCGGCCCCCAATCGCCGACCTTGGCCGCGCAATGAAACACCACCTCGACGCCGTGCAGCGCTTCACGGATAACGGTGGCATCCGCCAGGTCGCCGCGGACCAATACCACGTTCGGGCGTTCCAGCACCCCGGTTGCGCTGCTAGGACGCGCCAAAGCGCGAACGATCCAACCACGGCCGGTACAAGCCTCGACAAGATGTCCGCCTACAAAACCCGTCGCGCCAGTGATTAAGCAGGTTGTCGTCATGGTTGCTCTGCTCTCCGCTTTGCACTCTCTGCCCATAAACTAGGGCGAAAAGCGGAAAGCGGAAAGCGGAGTTGCGTCCCTCCACGTGCAGGGCAAGACCGGCGGAATGGGCGGCGGGCGGAAGAAGGCAGGGCCAAAGGCGTTGAGGAACGATCGCGTCCCACTTAGCAAGTTCACAGATGACATCACGAAATCGTTTTGTACTTTTCTCCTGCGTGTGTTGTAAAAGGGTTGCTCAGAAGACGCCTCGGCGAAGGCGAGCGCTAGCGGTCGCCACTTTTCTTGGTGTTCTAAGTCCATAAACAGCAAATATCTACGCCGAAACAGCGAAAATTCATCTGGACTGCATCGTGTTTCGTATCCCACTTGCCCTCATGCCCACCAACAAAGCAATCCCCCGGTCCTTTTAGGAGAACAGCTATGCAGGTCGAACTCTTTTGTCCCAATTGCTCGTGCTCGTTCGCAGCTTCTCCCGCCCTCGATCCTTAAGGAAGCCCTTTGCGGATCTAGACAATGAGGGGCGCCTCCTGTTACCAAATAATTAGTCGTTCGGCCACTGTCGAAGGCGCAGTGGGGGAGGAGAAATATACCAGAATCAGCAAATGTATGCCGGAAACGGCCCTCAACCGTACAGGAGATTCGTCATGTCTGAAGAAATAGGCTCCCCCGCCGCACCTGCTGGGACGCTGCCCCAGGCCGACTATCCCCGGAAGCCATCGTTCGTGGTCCAGACAGCGACTTTTCTCGCCATCACCATGCCGCTGCTGGGCTTGATCGCTGCTCCTTTTTTCCTGTGGGGCTGGGGGTTCGGTTGGACCGACCTCGGCCTCTTGCTGGGAATGTACTTTCTTACCGCTCTGGGGATCACGGTCGGCTTCCACCGCCTGTTCGTCCACCGTTCCTTTGAGACATACACATGGGTGAAATTCCTCTGGGCCGTTCTTGGCTCGATGGCCGTGCAGGGGCCAATGCTCAAGTGGGTCGCCATGCACCGTCGTCACCATCAATACAGTGATACGCCGGCGGACCCGCATACGCCCCATGGACACGGCAGGAGCCTTCTCGGACTATTGCGGGGCTTTTGGCATTCTCACATCGGCTGGTTTTTTGATCCGGACCCGCCCGACCTGGATCGCTACGTTAAAGATCTCCGCGCCAGCCCGGCCCTTCGCTTGGCCAGTCGGTTGTTCCCCCTGTGGGTAGCCCTGGGTCTTGTGCTTCCCGCGGTCTTGGGCGGCCTCCTCACGCAGAGTTGGGCAGGCGTGTGGACCGGACTTATCTGGGGCGGACTGGTCCGACTCTTCCTCGTCCATCACGTGACGTGGAGCGTGAATTCGGCCTGCCATCTGTGGGGGTTCCGACCTTTCCAAAGCGACGATGAAAGCCGCAATAATTTTGTCTTCGGCATCTTGGCGTTGGGAGAAGGATGGCACAATACGCACCACGCTTTTCCGACCTCGGCGCGGCATGGCCTGCGTTGGTGGGAGATCGACGTGAGTTATTGGGTCATCCGCGCCCTGGCCCTCCTAGGCCTCGCCTGGGACCTGAAACTGCCGACACGCGAGATGCTGGCGAAGGAACGCCGCACCTGACAACCGGGATTTCGCACGCCATTGGCCCTGCCATGCGAAATCCCGGTCCCAAGGAGAGACAGCAAAACCGCCGACTCAGAGGTTCGTTCTATTGGGGGCGATAAAACGCACAACCATAATGAGGAGACAGGCTCCGATAAAGGCGATGACGATGCTGCCGATCAGGGCGTATTGGGCCTCGACGAAGGAGCCGAACAACATTCCTCCCAGAAAGGCCCCGATCAGCCCGAGGATAATGTCGCCGATGATCCCATAGCCGCTTCCTCTCATAAATTTTCCGGCCAGAAAGCCTGCGACCAGCCCGACGAACAACCAGGCAATTATGCCACCCGGTTCCAAGTAAATTGCTGCGAGAAGGGACATGACTTTGCTCCTTTGTTTAGCGAGACGTGGCCCCGAGTTTACTGCCTCTGAACGTCAGAGGGCCGATGTTGGTCTCGATGACCCATCTGTTGTAGCTAGAAATTCCCGTGCCAAATTTTCCGGAAAGGTTTCACAAACCGGAAGAGATGGGGCAGGGCCGAATGCATAACGACAACCACCTACCCTGTGAGCTGATCGATCGCAAAAGACTACTACTCAGTGACTTGCCAGTTGGTGCCGTAGTTGCCGAACCCCGTTGGCCTGGATCAAATGAAAAAACGATTGGGTGATGCTGCCTTGCCCGGTGGTGCCGCCCAGTTGGTCTATCCACTAGCTGGTCCCACCGAAAAATGATGGGCGTTCAATTTATCCACCCATCACATCTCATAAGAAATGATACAGGACTGCTCTTTGAAAAGCAAGCTGGTATCCATCCTGCCGCTCTTGCAGTAACCCCGATGGTCAAGATTGCTCACCTATTGTCCCCCATCACCTAAAATGAGTAGGGAAGTGCCTTTGACCTCGCCCGGACACTTGACGGGAGCTGGCATTATGGACCATGAACCTCATCCCTCGCCTGCACACGGGCAGGGTTTTTCTCTTTCTCTGGTCTCCTGTTCCGAAACCGTCGATCCTGTGTGCGGCATGGCAGTGGATCCGGCCTCAGCGCCCGCTTCGGTTGAACACGAAGGGAAGAAATACTATTTCTGCTGTCCTCATTGTGCGCAAAAGTTTCAGGTTGATCCCAGGCGCTATCTGAACGGGGAGGGCCATCCGCTCCCTGAGCAAGGCCTCCCAGCGCGTATGCTCCCTGCTCAGGCTGCTTCTGCCGGAGCCAAGCTCGAGTATATCTGCCCAATGGACCCGGAGATTGTCCGCGACCGTCCGGGCAGCTGCCCCCAATGCGGCATGGCCCTGGAGCCGCGCGTCGCTGGGCCTGAGCAGGAGCCGAACCCGGAATGGATGGACATGCGGCGGCGTTTCTGGATTGGCTTGGTCTTGACCGTGCCGCTGCTTGTGTTGCACATGGCAGGTCATGGCCGTTTCGGTTGGCTGCAATTGCTGTTGGCCACGCCAGTCGTGTTTTGGTGCGGCGGGCCATTTTGGGTGCGGGCCGCTTTCTCAGTAGTGCGCCTCCGTCCCAATATGTTTACGCTCATCATCCTGGGGGTGGCCGCGGCTTATGGCTACAGCATCGCGGCGCTGATAGCGCCGGAGGTGCTCGGCGAGGAGCTGTATTTCGAGACGGCGGCGGCGATCCTCGTGTTGGTGTTGCTTGGCCAGGTGTTGGAACTGCGCGCGCGGAGCGAGACCACGCGCGCCATCCGCCGCTTGCTCAGTCTGACGCCCAAGACGGCCCGGTTGGTCCGGCCAGATGGCAGCGAAGAAGACGTTCCACTCGAACGGGTGCAAGTGGGCGATATACTGCGCGTCCGGCCTGGCGAGAAAGTGCCGGTGGATGGCGAGGTCATCGAGGGCCGCAGTTCCGTTGAGGAAGCGATGCTGACCGGCGAGCCGTTGCCTGTCGAGAAAGCGCCGGGCGACAAGGTCACGGGCGGCACACTCAATGGCACCGGCAGTTTATTGGTCCGCGCCGAGCGCGTCGGCTCCGACACGTTGTTGGCCCATATTGTCCGCATGGTGGCCGAAGCCCAGCGCAGCCGCGCGCCGGTGCAGCGGCTCGTCGATCAAGTGGCGCGATACTTCGTGCCGGCCGTCCTCGCCGTCAGTTTGCTGACGTTCTTTCTTTGGTGGCGTTTCGATCCGCAGCGTGAGGCGGCGTTGGCTCATGCCGTCATACGGGCGGTGGCGGTGCTGGTCATCGCCTGTCCGTGCGCCTTGGGCCTGGCAACGCCAATGGCCATCCTGGTCGGCACCGGACGCGGCGCCGAGGTCGGCGTCTTGATCCGCGACGCCGAGGCGCTGGAAGTGCTGCACCGGGCTGATATCTTGGTGGTGGACAAAACCGGCACGCTGACGGAAGGCAAGCCACGCCTAGCCGTTGTCGAATCGGTAGCGGGTTTCGACGAGCGAGAGTTGCTGCGCCTAGCGGCGAGTCTGGAGCGCGGTAGCGAGCATCCGTTGGCGTCGGCGCTAGCAGCCGGAGCGACGGAACGTGGTATCGAATTGACGCCCAGTGAGGATTTCCAGTCCGTGACCGGCCGTGGTGTCCGAGGCCGCGTCGCGGAACAGACGGTCCTGCTTGGGAACGCCGCATTTTTGACCGAACACGGCATCGCGGTCGAATCGCTGACGGCACGTGCCGAGGCACTGCGGCGCGAAGGGCATACGGTGTTGTTCGTTGCTGTCCAGGGGCGACTTGCCGGTATGCTCAGTGTGACCGACCCGATCCGCGCCTCCACGCCTGAAGCGATCCAACTGCTGCACGCCGACGGTCTGCGCCTGGTCATGCTGACGGGCGACAACCGCGCTACGGCTGAAGCGGTGGCCCGGCGACTGGGCATCGATGAAGTGATCGCCGAAGTGCTGCCGGCGCAGAAAAGTGAAATCGTGGCTCAGTTGCAGAGGCAAGGCCACATCGTTGCGATGGCCGGCGACGGCATCAATGACGCGCCGGCATTGGCTCGCGCCGACATCGGCATCGCGATGGGCGCCGGCACGGACGTGGCGATGGAGAGTGCCAGGGTCATCCTGGTGCGTGGCGATCTGCGAGCTATTGCGCGGGCGCGCCGCCTTAGTCGTTTTACCCTGTCTGCCATTCGGCAAAACCTGTTTTTGGCCTTCGTTTACAATACAGTGAGTATTCCGCTGGCCGCCGTAGGGTTTTTCCCTCCTATCCTTGCCGGCGCGGCCATGAGCTTGTCGTCGGTATCGGTGATCGGCAACTCGCTGCGGCTGCGCAAAAAAGCATTGTAGCCCTGGAAAGGACGGAGAAGGAGGAAAGAGGTCAAGAGCCTAACGGCGTCGGGGAGAAAAATTCAGCAAACCGTTCTTTGAACGCCTGTAGACCGAGATTGAAGACCCAGACGTCAAGCCCAATCGACAACATGCGGCAGCCCATCGCAACACAACGGCGCGCGTGCTCGGCAGTGGGCGGCAGAATGGCCCAGGGAACCTGGTTCGCGCGGGCGGCGCGGGCTACCCGTTCGATGGCTTGCCACAGCCGCGGATGGTCCCATTGCCCCGGCACGCCCATCGACTGAGTAAGGTCGGCAGGACCGATAAAGAGAAAATCCAGATCGGCAATAGCAGCGATGTTTTCGACATCCTCCACTGCGTCCACGTGCTCGATTTGTACGCCGACGAGGGTTTCGGCATTGGCGCGGGCAAGGTATTCCGCAAGGGGTAAGGTGCCATAGCGGCCATCGACGCCGCTGCCGTTGACGCCACGCAGGCCGCGCGGATGGAACTTGGCCCAGCTTAACAGCTCTTCAACCTGGCAGGCGCTGCGCACCATAGCGGCCATGACGCCGCCGGCCCCAGCTTCCAGGGCGCGCATGACTGTGGCGTAATCGGTAGCCGCCAGGCGAACGAAGCTATCCAGACCACAACTGCGCGCGGCGCGAGCCGCCTCTTCAATCTGCGCAATCGTCAATCCCACGTGTTCCTGATCGAACCACACCGCATCGAAACCACCCGACCAGGCGGCCATCTCCACCAGTTTCGGATTGCATATTTGGCCCAGTGCAAACACTTTGACCACGCGATCCTGAGCCAACAGGGCCTTTAAATGCGCTCCCATGTTTTCCCTTTCAAGAAGCGGCCAGCAGCGCCTCCTGCTCTTCGCAACCGCGACGCCGTGATAAGGAAGCCCAAAAACAAAAAAGCTGACGAAGGCACGTCCATTCCCGTGTCTCCGTCAGCTTATGGTCTGGCCTGCTTGTCGTCTCGTCCGCTCTTTCCGTTCAGAAGGACCGGGGCCGCGGAGCGAGCGTCTTGGGGTTAGTAGCGACCGTAACCACCGCGGCGGCCGCCGCCCCGCCCGCCGCCGTAACCGCCGCGGCCGCCACCCCGCTCCTCGCGTGGGCGTGCCTCATTGACAGTGAGGGTACGGCCCTCCATCTCTTTGCCGTTGAGGGCGGTAATGGCGGCCTGGGCCTCTGCTTCACCGTCCATCTCCACGAAACCAAAACCTTTGGAGCGACCGGTGTCGCGGTCCATGATGACCTGGGCCGATTGGACGGCGCCGTACGGTTCAAACATCTGTTGCAAATCACTGCTGCTAATGCCGTAGGCCAAGTTGCCCACGTAAATTTTCTTGCCCATTTGGGCCTCCTCGGAAAAAATGCACCCCAAAGGGGGTTAATCTACCATGACCAGGGACGAGAGAAAGCTGAAAAAAAGTGACGGGCAACCACAAGAAGCATTCGCAAGGCCCAAGTCAGTTTTTACTTTAGCAGCTCCCGACGTCGCAAGGAAGAGCAAAGAGCGACGTAGAACTCTGGCGAGCGGGGGGTTGACACCCCCCGCTCGCCCAACACAACCGGGGGGTTGACACCCCCCGCTCACCAAGGTGTCAGATCTCCTCGTGCCCAGTATAAAACGAGAAAAGCCGGCGCAATGGTCCGTCGGAGGAATGCGAAAGAGAACCTTACCATGACCCACCTGACTTTGCTGATGTTGGCGCTGACCGTTTGTGGCGCCGATGAGAAACCGAAAGTCGAGTTGCTTTGGCCGAAGGGCGCTCCCGGCGCTATCGGTACGGAGGAGCGTGATAAACCCACCCTTACCATCTATCTGCCGCCGGCCGACAAGGCAAATGGGACCGCCATCGTCGTTTGTCCCGGCGGCGGCTATGGCGGCTTAGCAGTCGGCCACGAAGGCAAAGATCCGGCCGACTGGCTGAATCGTCAAGGCATCGCCGCTTTCGTCTTGCGCTATCGCCTGGGGCCGCGCTATCATCACCCGGCGCCGCTGCAAGATGCCCAGCGCGCTTTGCGCCTGGTGCGCAGCCGGGCCAAAGAATGGGGCCTGGATCCGAAGCGCATCGGCATCTGGGGTTTCTCAGCCGGTGGCCATCTGGCCTCGACGGTGGCCACGCATTTCGAGGACGGCCGGCCCGACGCCGACGATCCCATCGAGCGCACCAGTTGCCGGCCCGATTTTGCCATCCTCTGTTATCCGGTCATTACCCTGCGGCCCCCTTGGACCCACGGTGGTTCGCGTCGTAATCTGCTCGGCGACAAAGCGGACGAAGCGTTGGTGGCCAGTCTGTGCAACGACGAACAGGTGACGGAGAACACGCCGCCGACGTTTCTGTTCCACACCAATGAAGATACGGTGGTGCCGCCGGAGAACAGCATCCTGTTCTATCAGGCGCTGCGCAAAAAGAAAGTGCCAGCCGAGTTGCACATTTATGAAAAGGGGAGGCACGGCGTCGGTCTCGGAGTTGGCGGCGGCGCTTTAGCGGCCTGGCCGGAACAATTGGCCGGCTGGTTGAAAACCCACGGTTTGCTCACGCCGAGCAAACGGTAAGAGGATAAGATAACGGCCCTCGGGGCGCTTAGCACCGGGGGGGACCGAAATGGCGAAGCCCTGGTGGGGAGGAACTGCACCTATGCCCGGCAAACCCAAAGTCTTTGTCACCCGCCGCATCCCTGCGGTCGGTCTCGATCGCATCTGCCAAGAGTGCGACGCCGAAGTTTGGCCAGAACCGATGCCGCCGCCCTACGATTTACTCCGGCAGAAAGTCGCCGACTGTGACGGTCTGGTGTCGCTGTTGACCGATCGTATCGACGCCGCCTTGATGGATGCGGCCCCGCGCCTCAAGGTAGTGAGCAATTATGCTGTGGGGTTCAACAACATTGACGTGGCGGCAGCGACGGCGCGCGGCATCGCTGTCGGCAATACGCCTGGCGTGCTGACCGATGCTACCGCCGACATGGCTTTCTGTCTGCTTATCGCGGCGGCGCGACGGTTGGTTGAAAGCGTGCATTACGCGCAGGCCGGCCACTGGAAAACGTGGGAACCGTTGGGACATCTCGGTCAAGATCTTGTCGGCCGCACCCTCGGCATTGTCGGCATGGGCCGCATCGGCTATGCCCTGGCCCGCCGCTGCCGCTTCGGCTGGGACATGCAGGTGCTCTATCACGACATGTACCGCAATGAAAAAGCAGAGACCGAGCTGGGCGCCCGCCAGGTCGATCTCGATACGCTGTTGCGCCAGTCCGACTTCGTGTCCGTGCATACGGACCTTAACGAGAAGACGCGCGGTTTGTTCAATGCCGAGTGCTTCGGGAAGATGAAGCCGACGGCGGTATTCGTGAACACGGCGCGTGGTCCCATCGTGGTGGAGAAAGACCTGATTGCGGCGTTGAAAAAAGGCGTCCTTTTCGCCGCAGGTTTGGACGTGACCGACCCGGAACCGCCGGAGCCGTCGAGCGAACTGCTGCGCTTGCCGAACCTGATTGTAGCGCCGCACATCGCCAGCGCTACGGTCGGAACACGCAATGCAATGGCCGAGATCTGCGCCAACAACTTACTAGCGGGCCTGAACGGCCAACCGCTGCCGGCATGGGTGAATCCGGAAGTCGCCCGCCTCTTGCCAAACTCGCGGACACCCCGTTAACTGACAGAAGTATCTAAGGAGCGGCGCGACGCTCCGGCGCCTGGGGGAGGTAAAGCAATGCAACGACTTTTCGGCTTTCTGCTGCTAGCCTTCATGGCCGCAGCGTGCAGTCCCTCCGCAAGCGAATCCAACGCAGCGGACAGCGCTAAAGACAAGGGCAAAGGAGTAGTTGTAGACCTCGACGGTATCAAATCGACGACGCCCAGCGACTGGAAAGAAGAAGCGCCGTCCAATCGTATGCGCTTTATGCAGTTCCGGCTGCCCAAGAAGGGCGACGATAGGGAAGACGCCGAGCTGGTAATCTTCAAGGGACTCGGCGGCGGCAGCAAGGCCAACATCGAGCGCTGGAAGAAACAATTTCTGCCTCCCAAGGACAAGCAGATCGACGACGTGGCCAAGGTTGAAGAGATCAAGATCGGCGATCGTCCAGCTACGTATCTCGACATCTACGGTACGTACCTCTTCAATCCGCAGCCGTTTAACCCGCGCTCCAAGCCGGAAGAGAGACCCAACTATCGCATGTTAGCTATCTACTTCGATGGTCCCAAAGATGTCTATCAAATCAAGCTGACGGGGCCGGCCAAGACCGTGGAAGCCTACAAAAAAGGCTTCGACGAGTGGGTAAAGAACTTCAAGTAAGCGAAGTGGACAGGTCAGCAACGGAGAGAACGCTATCCGTATCGACGAGTTCGATTACGAATTACCGCCGCACCTCATTGCGCAACAACCCTGCGTCCAGCGTGACCAGTCGCGTCTGCTGGTGTTGCGTCGCGGCGGCGAGGTACTGGGGCATCAGCAATTCCGCGATCTTCCCACGTTGCTTTCTGCCGGTGATCTGCTGGTGCTCAACGACACGCGCGTGGTGCCGGCGCGCGTGGTGGGTCGCCGGGCGCGCACCGAGGGCAGATGGGAGGGATTGATCCTCGGTACGGCGGCAGAGGGCGCCTGGGAACTGTTGTGCCAGACGCGCGGCCGGCTCATCGTCGGGGAGACCCTGCTTGTCGATGCTCCGGACAGCGAGGCGAGCGGAGTTACCCCAGCCCCTCCGGTACCGCCACTGCGGCTGTGTTTGATCGGCAAAACGTCGACCGGACGCTGGTTGGCTCAGCCGAGTGAGCCAGGCCCTCTCACCGAATTGCTGGCGCGTTATGGGCGTGTGCCGCTGCCGCCGTACATCCGTAAGGGCCGCGCGGGACCAAGTGACTATGAGCGCTACCAAACCATCTACGCCGCCCGTGCCGGCGCCGTGGCCGCTCCCACCGCCGGTCTTCATTTCACGCCCGCCGTCTTCGAGGCGCTGCGGCAGCGCGGCATCGACTGGACGTTCCTAACTCTGCACGTCGGACCGGGCACGTTTCAGCCGGTGAAGGTCGAAAATGTGGCCGAGCATCAAGTGGAGAGCGAGTGGGGCGAACTCTCGGCTGCCGCCGCTGAGGCGATCAATGCTTGCAAGGCCCGCGGCCGGCGCGTCGTCGCCGTCGGCACTACGTCCGTGCGCCTCCTGGAGACGGTGGGGCGTAAGGGGCTGCCGTTAACCGCCTGGTCTGGCACCACCGATTTGACCATCTGCCCGCCGTTCGACTTCCGTGTGGTCGATGCTCTGGTGACTAATTTTCACCTGCCGCGCTCCAGTTTGTTGTTGCTCGTCGCCGCCTTCACCGGCATGGAGTCGATGCGCCGCGCATATCAGATCGCTGTCGAGAGGGAATATCGCTTCTATAGCTACGGCGATGCCATGCTGATTCTCTAGTTGGCCGCTCCGCGCCGCAGAGCGCGTTCGCGCTCCCCTTCGGGTCGCGGCTAACCGAAAGCACGTTCTCGCTCCCCTTCGGGTCGCGGCTAACTAACCGAAAGCGCGTTCGCGCTCCCCTTCGGGTCGCGGCTAACCGAAAGTTGCCAACTTTCGGTTCGCTTCACCAGGCTTTCCAGGCGCTGAGCGACAGCAGAAACGTCTTCGTAGGGTCGGCCTTCGTAATACAGCCAACGCAGCCAATTCACCACCCCCAGGATGACGCCGGTGCGATCCAATACCCGGGCGAGCTGTTCCTCGTCGCGGCTCAACCCGCGCACCCGGCGGTAGGCGCCCAGACCGCGTTCCCAACCTTCCGGGGCGTCGCCGACAAGGCTGCCTAACAGACGGGCCACGTCCACGGCAACATGGTCGTTCTTGACCGTGCCATAATCGACCAGCCCCGTCAAACGGTCGCCCTCGAAGAGGAGATTGTCGTGCCACGGATCGCATAGGCAGGGTTGCACGGGACAGCAGAAATTGCTCCACGGTCCCAGACAACGGGGTACTTCGGGCAGCCAGCGGGGCAGTCCTCGCCAGGCTCGTTCGGCTATCGGCCACAAAGGATCGAGTTGAGACATGGGGGGAGCTTGCGGCCGCCAGCCGGCTGAGACAAGGGCTTGCCAATCCGCCAGGAGTCGCAAGCGGCGGCGGACGGCCGGGCATGGCTCCGCCGGGGCCGTAAACGTTTCCCAGGCTCGATGGAGGCGAGCCAACGCCTCACAGGCCGCCTCCAGACGCGTCGCGGAGGGGGCCTCGGCAAAGCTGGCCCGACCCTCTAGCCACTGAGTCAATTCCCACACTCGCCCTGCGGCCTCGACCACTGTATCTCCGTTGTCGGTGGCGTACACAGCCGGGACAAAAGCGAGGCCCTGCCGGCGGGCCGATTCCATCAGGCCGTGCAGGCGACGGACCCAGGCAGCCGTCTTGGAAGGCGGCCAGGCCCGCAGGCACAAGTGCCCCGCAACTCCTTGGCAACGCCACAGGCGCGCACCACTGAAGCCGCCGCGATTACCCAACGGTGCCAGCGGACCAGGGGACCATGCGGACCAATATCGCTCCCGGACCTGCTCAGCAACCTGGTCGAGCGGTCCTTCCCCGATTTCATCGCAGCGCGTCACGATTCTGCCGGATTGCTTGCCCCCGTTCACCACTCCCGGATTCATAACTCCAGTACATCGTTCATGGTGTAGCGTCCCGGCGGCTGGGTCGCCAGGAACTTCGCCGCCAGCAGTGCCCCGCGGGCGTAGCTGTCGCGGCTGTGGCCCTTGTGGACCAACTCCAGCGATTCCCCCAGGGTGCTGAATATGATGGTGTGTTCGCCTACATTGTCGCCGGTGCGCAGGGCGTGGATGCCGATCTCGTGCGGCGGACGTTAGCCTACCAAGCCCTCGCGGCCATGCCGCAGCTGCGTCTGGCCCATCACCTCCTGCACAATGCGGGCGAAGTGCAAGGCCGTGCCGCTGGGGGCGTCTTTTTTGAAACGATGATGCCGTTCGACGATCTCGACATCGAAGCCCTTGTCCTTGAGAAGCAGCGCCGCCTGGCGCACCAGCTGAAAGAGAACGTTGACTGACAAGCTCATGTTCGGGGCCATCAACAGGGCCGTGTGATGCGCGGCGGCTTCGATCTCGCTGCGCTGCTCGGCTGTGTGTCCGGTTGTGGCCACCACCAGCGGGATGCGGCGCTCGACGCACAAAGGCAGCACCGTCATCGTGCCTTGCGGCGTCGAAAAATCGATGAGTACGTCCAGGCGCTGCGGCCAGTCCGAAGCGCAAGCAAGGGGTACGCCTAGCTTGCCCAGCCCGACGATCTCGCCAATGTCCTGGCCTAGCCGGGGATGATCGGCCGCTTCCAAGGCTGCACCGAGCGCCAAGTCGTTGTCTTCGCCGATCAGATGGATCAGGCGCTGGCCCATTCGACCGGCGGCGCCGTTGACACCCACAATGGTTCTCATGGTCCTTTCCTCCATTGCTATCTTACGCAATCCGTACATCCGGTCAGCTTTTCCGTCTCTCCAATTTGGATGGTCTATTTTTTATCGTCGCCTCCGTTGCCGCTGGGCGGTCTCTTCATTAATATGGACAATTAGTCGGTATTCCGGTCAATTATCTCCTTATTTCACACCTGGGAAGAGGGAGGACCGGAAGGCGACATTGCCTACGAGTGCTTCCTTCCTTTTTCGATGTGCTCGCTCTGACTTGTCAGAGAAGACCAGTCGTTCCGAAAGAACCTGGACTGCGACCATGATCCGCCGACTCTGTGTTCGTCCCTGTCACTGTTTCCTCCGCCCCTTATTTGCCATCTTTCTGCTGTCGTTTTTGGCGCTGCGGTCTGGCAACGTTTCCTTGTCGCTATTGCGGGCTGCTGAAGCGGGGCCATCTGAATGGCCTTTCACGGCCCTGCAACGTCCCGCCCTTCCCGAAGTACACCGGCGCGATTGGATACGCAATCCCCTGGATGCCTTCGTGCTGGCGGCGTTGGAGAAGGCCGGGCTGCAACCAAACCCGCCTGCCGACAAGCTGACGCTATTGCGGCGCGTTACCTTCGACTTGACCGGCTTGCTGCCGACGCCGGCCGAACGCGACGCCTTCCTCGCCGATCGTACTGCGGATGCTTACGAGCGACTGGTGGATCGCCTGTTATGCTCGCCTCATTTCGGCGAGCGCTGGGCGCAGCACTGGCTCGATGTGGTACGCTTTGCGGAGACCGATGGCTTCAAGCTCGACCGGTTGCGGCCCGAAGCCTGGCGTTACCGCGATTATGTCATCCGCTCCTTCAACAACGATCTGCCTTATGATCGCTTTCTGAGCCAGCAAATCGCCGGGGACGAGCTGGAGCCGACCAATCCCGACGCGCTGATCGCCACGGGCTTCTATCGGCTGCCGCCCGAAGAAACCAATGGCTCGAATTACCGCATGATCCGCCAGGACATTCTCGACGACATAACGGACGTTTTCGGCACCACCTTCCTCGGCCTGACGTTTAGCTGCGCTCGCTGCCACGATCACAAATTCGATCCGTTGACGCAAAAGGATTATTTCCGCCTGCAAGCGTTCTTCACGCCGCTGATGCAGCGGGATTGGCCCCTGGCTCCGGCGGAAGAACAGGCAGCGTATCGGCAGCGGCTGGCCCAATGGGAGCAAACCACCAAGGCCTGGCGCGCCCAGTGCGATGCCATGCTTGCTGAGCATCGCCGGGCCATCCGCCAAGAAGTGATCGCCACCTTTGATCCCGAAACGCAGAAGGCCCTGACGACGCCGCCCTCGAAGCGGACCCCCTTGCAACGTCAGCTGGCGGCCTTGGCAGGCAAACAGGTAGAGCGCCGGCTAAGCCGGGCCTATCGCCGGCTGCCGAAGGAACAGCGAGCCGTCTACGACGAATTGCAGAAGAAAATAGAAGCGGGCAAACCAGAGCCACTGCCGGTGGCGATGGGCGTGGCCAATATCGACGGCGAGCCGCCGCCTACTTATCGCTTGGCGACTGGCAATTATCTCCGCCCCCGCGAGCGGGTACAGCCGGACTTTCCGGAATGTTTGAAGCAGTCGGCGAGCGGGAGCAGTCATGCCCCCGGTCCTACAGCGAACCGGGGGATTACCCCCCGCTCACCAGTTGCCAGACGCGCCGACCTCGCTGATTGGCTGTGCCAGCCCGATCATCCGCTGACCAGCCGCGTTATCGTCAATCGCCTCTGGCAGCATTATTTCGGCGTCGGCATCGTGGCCACGCCCAACGACTTCGGCGCCCAGGGAGAAAAGCCCACGCATCCCGAATTGCTCGATTACCTGGCCACGGAATTGGTTCGTCAGGGCTGGCGGCTCAAAGCGATTCACCGACTGATTGTGACTTCAGCGACGTACCGCCAGGCGTCGTCGCCGAGCTGTAATGCCCAGGCGGACAAGGCGACGACTGTTGATCCCAACAATAAATTATTGTGGCATGCCCGCGTCAAGCGGCGCGAAGCTGAGGCGATCCGCGATGCCATGCTGCAAGCGTCCGGGCAGCTTAACCTGCGCATGGGCGGCCCCAGCAATTGCCCGCTCTTGCCTGCTGCCGTCATGGAAAGCAAATACGCTTGGGATCCCGACCAACGCCCCTGCGATCGCAACCGCCGATCGATTTATATGCTCGTCAAGCGCAACTTCGTTTATCCGTTGTTTGCTGCGTTCGATGAGCCAGATCGGCTGAACAGTTGCCCAGTTCGCCCTGTTACCACCACGGCCCCGCAGGCCTTGGCCATGCTCAACAGCGAGTTTGCTTTGACCCAGGCTCATCACCTGGCTGGCGTTCTCGTGGCGCAACATGGCCATGCTGCCGCCCCGTTGATTCGCGCCGCCTACTTGCGTATTTTCAGCCGCGAGCCGGATGCTCAGGAGTTGGCTGCGGCAGAGAAGTTCCTGGTACAGCAAGCGCGGTTGATCGGCCTTGCGCCTGGTCGTTCCGCTGCGCGGAGCAAGGAGAAGTCCCTAGATTCCGCCTTTACGGCTGCCGTGGTCGATTTCTGTCACGCTTTACTGAATTCCGCCGAGTTCCTCAACGTGGAATAATGCTCTCTCCTGGTGATTCGCCCCCTTGACGGTCTGTGTATGAAACGCTCCTTCTTTTCTTCGGCTCTCCACATGGCCCGGCCTACGACGCGGCGAGAGTTTCTGCTGCGGGCTGGGGCCGGCTTCGGCGGTCTGGCCCTGGCGGCCCTCATGGCTCACGAAGCCGCCGGCGGCTCGGCCGCACGCAACAACCCCCTAGCTCCGCGCGCGCCGCACTTTCCGGCCCGTGCGCGGAGCGTGATTTTCTGTTTTATGGACGGTGGGCCTAGCCACATCGACTTGTTTGATCCCAAACCGTTGTTGAAGAAATTGGCCGGCAAACCGCTGCCGCCGAGTTTTCCGCGGCCGATGACGGCGATGGGCAGCACGGCCTACACCCCCTTGTTGGCGTCCACCCGCACCTTCAAGCAACACGGCCAATCCGGTTTGTGGGTCAGCGACTGGTATCCGGAAATCGCACGCTGTGTGGACGACATCGCCGTGATCCGCAGCTGCCGTGCCGATGGGCAGACACATGTGGCCAGCG
Source organism: Planctomycetota bacterium (assembly GCA_021324515.1). Lineage (GTDB taxonomy): Bacteria > Planctomycetota > Planctomycetia > Gemmatales > Gemmataceae > JAJPHU01. Next base: position 5,012 of record JAJPIY010000059.1, on the reverse strand, counting down.
TTTGTCAGATGAACACCGGCAATCTGCGCCCCGGCCGACCGTCCCTGGGCGCCTGGGCGCTATACGGCCTGGGGACCGCCTGCGATAATCTGCCGGGCTTCGTGGTCTTGACCGACTCGGAGGTCGAGCCGCCCGGCGGCGATCATAACTGGGGAACGGGCTTCATGCCGGCTACTTACCAGGGCACCCACTTCGCGCCGGGCAAAACGCCGATCCTCTACGCCGATTCGCCTGCCGGTATCACGCCCGTCCGTCAACGGGCCAAAGTCGATTACATCAACCAATTGAACAAGCACTATACCGCCCGATTGGTGGGGTTGGTAGGGCCGGCATCGCGCCGATCCAGGGCTGGTTGGTCCCGCGTCGCGGCGGTCGCTTCCGAAGAAGTCGAGTCTATCGAAGCGCGCATCGCTGCTTACGAATTGGCTTATCGTATGCAATCTAGCGCCCCCGAGGTCGTCGATCTGTCGCGCGAAACTGTCGAGACGCAACGGCTGTATGGGCTGGATCGCCCGGAGACGGCGGCCAATGGCCGTAATTGTCTGCTGGCACGCCGTCTGGTCGAGCGCGGCGTCCGTTTCGTGCAGCTCTACATGGGTTCGGGCAGCCGCTGGGACGCTCATAGCGATCTGGACAAGAACCATGCTCAAGCCTGTTTGGAGAGTGATCGCCCTATCGCTGGCTTGCTCAAGGACCTGAAGCGGCGCGGCATGCTCGATTCGACGTTAGTTGTGTGGGGAGGGGAATTCGGCCGCACACCGATGAGCGAAAGTGGCAACGGCCGCGATCACAACCCGTTCGGCTTTACCATGTGGATGGCGGGCGGCGGCGTCAAAGGCGGAATTACCTACGGCAGTACGGATGACATCGGCCTGTACGCCGTAGACAAGCCGGTCCACGTCCACGACATCCATGCCACCATCCTTGCTTTGCTTGGCCTCGATCACAAACAGTTGACCTTCCTGCACGACGGCCGCGACGAACGCTTGACCGAGACGAGCGGCCATGTCATCGAGGAAATTATGCGCTAAACCTTGTCCCAATAGATCGTCCGGCAATGGGGGCACTGGCCGATTTCGTATTCCACTTGCTCCCCGGATACGAAGGTGAACGAATAGTTTTCCAGCAGGGGCAGCGGCCGACCGCACAGGCACAATGTTTCGTCTCGCTCTTCACGGCCCATCAAGTGTCCCCAAAGGGGGCTGAAAAATTGAATCCAACTTTGCGTTTGCGAGCGCCGCGAGCGCCGACCCTTGCGGCACCAACGGACATCCTCCGGTTCGCTTAACCCCAATTTGCGGCACGCACGGACAATTGCATAAGGGGGGGCGTCGCATTCAACTTCTAACGGTCCCAGATGGTTCGACATGGTTACGACCTCGTCATTCATCCTGTCCTTGTCGTGACGTGGATACTTTCAATTGTAGACAGTCCTCGACGACAAGCCAGTTACTCGGTCTCTGGCTAAAGTTATTATTAGCAAGTATCGTGCCACGAGTCAGCCGATTGTGTACGGCGTTCTCGACAATGAAGCAGGAGAATAGCATGCGTCGTCTCTGGGTCGTCTTCCTTTCTGTACTCTTGATGAGAGCAGTTGCCAGGACGGATGGTTACAAATATGCTGGGCTGCCGCCGGCGAAAGCTGCCGCTGTCATGACTGTACCCGAAGGCTTCGAGGTCCAGCTATTCGCTGGCGAACCGGACGTGCGGCAGCCGATCGCTTTCTGCCTGGACGACCGCGGTCGGCTCTGGGTAGCTGAGGCGTATAGTTATCCCATTCGCCGATCTGAAAAGGACGCGAAAGATCGCATCCTCATTTTCGAGGACAGCGACGGCGATGGCAAGTTCGACAAACGCACCGTTTTCATGGAAGGATTGAATCTGGTCAGCGGGTTGGAAGTTGGCTTCGGCGGCGTGTGGATTGGGGCGGCCCCGTATCTGATGTTCGTTCCTGTCAAACCAGGCACGGACAAACCGGCGGGCAAGCCGCAAATCTTGCTGGACGGCTGGCACTACGAAGACACGCATGAAACCTTGAACGCTTTCTGTTGGGGTCCGGACGGCTGGCTGTACGGTTGTCATGGCGTCTTCACCCATTCGCGCGTCGGCAAGCCGGGCACGCCGGACAAGGACCGCATTCCCCTCAACGCCGGTGTCTGGCGCTACCATCCGAGCAAGCACGTTTTCGAGGTGTTCGCGCACGGCACCAGCAATCCCTGGGGTCTCGACTTCGACGCCCACGGGCAGGCCTTCGTCGAGGCCTGCGTCATTCCCCATGCTTTCCACATTATCCAGGGCGGCCGCTATCACAGACAAGCAGGATCGCATTTCAATCTACACACTTACGCGGATATCCAAACCATCGCCGATCATCTGCACTGGCAAGGCGCCGATCCGTGGAAGGCCATCGCCACGTCCGACAGCCACGGCGGCGGCCACGCCCATTGCGGTCTGCTGATCTACCAGGGCGACGCTTGGCCGGAAGAGTATCGCGGCAAGATGTTCATGGGCAACATCCACGGCCATCGCCTCAATATGGATGTGCTCAAACCCAAAGGCTCCGGTTTCGTTGCCTCACACGGTCCCGATTTTCTGTTGGCCAACGATGCCTGGGCGCGGTTCATCAACCTGCGCACCGGCCCGGACGGCAACGTCTATCTCCTCGACTGGTATGACAAACAAGCCTGCCATCACGGCGACCCCAACATTTGGGACCGCGGCAACGGCCGCATCTACAAGATCCGCTACCGCGGCACCAAGCCGGCAACAGGGGTGGACCTGAGTGCAAAGGGCGATAAGGAGTTGGTCGAACTATTACTCCATAAAAATATCTGGTATGTGCGGCATGCTCAACGACTGCTGCAAGAGCGGGCGGATCGTCTGCGGGAGCAACCGGCCATTCGTAAAGCATTGGCCAAAATGGCCTTCGAGCACCTCGATGAGACGCGGCGTTTGCGCGGCTTGTGGGCGCTGCATGTCACCGGCGGCTTGAGAGAAGAGGACATCTTTAAAGCCCTGGATGACAAAGCGGCGCACGTCCGAGGCTGGGCGGTGCAGTTGGCCCTGGAGGACGGCAAGGCTTCCGAACGGCTCTTGAAGAAACTGGCCGAGATGGCCGTCCAGGATCCCTCGCCGGTAGTGCGCCTCTATCTCGCTAGCGGCTTGCAGCGGCTGCCGCTAGCGCAACGGTGGGACGTGCTGCAAGGCCTGCTGACACACGCCGAAGACGCAGGCGATCCCAATCTGCCGCTGATGTACTGGTACGCCCTGGAGCCATTGGCCGGAGAATCCCCGGAGCCAGCGCTGCAACTGGCCAGGTCTGCCAAGGCATCGCCGTTGTTGTTGCCGTTCACGGCGCGGCGCCTCGCCTCATCGGGCAAGCCGGAAGTATTGGCGCTGGTAGTGAAAGAGCTGGCAGCCCAGGAGGACGCAGGACGGCATCGGGCGATCCTGCGCGGCATCCAGGAAGCGCTGAAAGGCCGACGCCGCGTGCCCATGCCGACCGAGTGGGCCGCCGCTTTCGCCAAGCTCTCACACAGCAAGGATGCCGAGGTACGGCGGCAAGCCATGGCTTTGGCTGTGATCTTCGGCGACCCCAAGGCTTTTGCGGAGCTGCGCCGTCTTGTAAGCGATCCGAGCGCGGACGCCCACGCCCGGCAAGAGGCCCTTGCGGCACTTCTCGATGCGCGCGATCCAGAGCTTGCCCCCGTCTTGCACCAACTCCTGGGGGAAAAACCGCTGCGCAGTGCCGCCCTGCGTGGCCTGGCTTCCTACGACGATCCCAAGACGCCGCAGGTGATCGTACAGGCGTTCTCTTCGTTCTCTCCTGAGGAAAAACGCGACGCCCTGGGAACGTTGGCCTCGCGGATCGCTTACGGCAAGGCGCTGATGGAAGCTATCGCCGCCAAGAAAATCCCGGCGTCGGACGTACCTGCGGAAATCGTGCGCCAGCTTCGCAATCTCCACGACAAGACGCTGAATGGACGCATTGACCAAGTCTGGGGGGTCGTCCGCAGCACGCCAGCCGAACGCCTTCGGCTCATCCAGGCATGGAGGCAGAAGATCATGCAGGCCGAGGCGGTACCGGATTTGGCCCTGGGTCGGGCCGTCTTTGCCAAAACGTGCCAGCAGTGCCATACTCTCTACGGTAGCGGCGGCAAGGTCGGCCCGGACATCACCGGCTCGAACCGAGCCAACCTCGATTATCTCCTGGAGAACATTCTCGATCCCAGTGCCGTGATCCCCAACGAGTACAGGGCGACGGTGTTGACGCTGCAAAACGGCCGGGTCATCACCGGCATCGTCCGCAGCGAAACGCCTGCCGCGCTCACGGTCGTCACTGCCAACGAGACCTTGACTGTCCCTATCAACGAAATTGAGGAACGCACCTCCAGCCCCACGTCGATGATGCCGGAGGATCTGCTCAAGCCGCTAAGTGAGGAGGAAGTTCGTGCCCTGATCGCATACTTGCGTCATCCGTCTCAAGTGCCGATGCTGGCCACGCCGGACAATGCCAAGGACTTCTTCAACGGCAAAGACCTGACTGGCTGGGACGGCGACGCGAAGCTGTGGTCGGTCGAGAACGGCGCGATCGTCGGCAAAAGTCCCGGCTTGAAGCGCAACGCGTTTCTCAAAAGCCAGATGCTCGCTGCCGATTTTCGTTTGACGCTGAAGGTGAAACTGACGCCGAATAAAGAGAACAGCGGCATCCAGTTCCGCAGTGAGCCGTTGGCTGACGGTGAGATGCGTGGTCCGCAAGCCGACATCGGCGCCGGCTGGTGGGGCAAGCTCTACGAGGAAAATGGCCGCGGCCTCTTGTGGGCCCGATCCGGTGATCAGCACGTCAAACCCGACGAGTGGAACGACTACGAAATCGTGGCCGAAGGCAGCCGGGTGCGGACATACATCAACGGCAAACTATGCGTGGATGTGAATGATCCGAAACTATCGCGCCGCGGCATCTTCGGCCTGCAAATCCACGCCGGCGGGCCGATGGAGGTGCGCTTTAAGGA
>JAJPIY010000260.1 GCA_021324515.1 Planctomycetota bacterium | reverse complement strand
TGGTGCGGCTGCTGTACTTCGTTCTTCGGTAACCACCTGCACGCCCAGGCCGTCGCCCGCGCCAGCCGGTGCTATCTTCTCGGCATCGAGGGCATGTCCTGTGAGCACTGCACGGGACATGTGAAGAAGGCCCTGCTGGAAGTTCCGGGCGTGGCCGATGCCAAGGTGAGCTATGCCAAGGCCGAGGCGGAAGTCTGCATCAAGCCGGGCTTCGCCGTGATCGGCCAGACGCTGGTGCAAGCAGTGCAGAAGGCCGGTTACCGGGCCAAGGTCAAGTGGCAGTCTCAGGATTGACCCCGCTTCACGTGGGGTGTCCCTCCCAACGGGGCGAGACGGAGTTTTGCGACCAAGAATAGCCAACATCGTCTCGCCCCGCGTGTCGTTGACCCAGCGCGTCTTTGCAATGGAGCAGAACATGCTTGTGAGGCCGCTTACAGACAACAGCCGGGAAATTCTGGGAAAACGAAGGCACGTGCTTATCGGCATCAGCCCGTTCAACAGCTACTTTTCGGAGGCGAGACTGCGGGAACTGGCGTCTTGGGGACGGAAGAACTTCGAGGCAATGCACTTGTTCATCCCCGATGTGCCGACGACCTACACCCTGTTGGCGTTGGGCTATCCCCCCAAGGAAGCGAGCTGGAAGGCCAAGCGCCAGGTGCGCTACGTGATTAACAAGACCGAGCGCGCCCTCGAAGCCGTGGGCATCTCCGGGGCGAAGGCCAAGGAGGTCCTTCTCACCTGGGAGAAGCTGGAAGCCAATGCTCGCTACCAGACGCTGCTGGAGGAAGCAACCAAGGTTTACGAACAGGATGTGGACTTTCGCAAGGACTGCCAGGACGCCGCCTGGTGGGTGCTGGAGAAGCGCTTGGGCGATCCAACGGCACGATCGACTGTCGATCTGGATTTGGCGGCCAAGTATTTGCTGAGCGAAATGCCCCTGTTCGTGGATACTCCAGGCGTCCTCGAAAAGGAGTCGTCGCTCTTTGCGTATCATCAATGTCCACAATTGTTGGAACGACTGTACCGGGGTGGTTATCGCCTTCGGGTCGCGGACAACCAAGGATTTGTACTCATGGCCTGCCGGGAGAACATCGAAGTGGAACAAGGCATGTTCATTTGACAGACAGACGGGGTTCAGGCAGCGAAGAGGTTTTCTCATGACGTTTCCGCAACCGTTCCGTGGCAAGATTTACGACGACATCACCCAGGCCATCGGTCACACGCCTCTGGTGAGGCTGCGTCGCGTGGTCGGCGACAGCAAGGCCGTCGTCGCCGCCAAGCTGGAGTGCCTCAATCCCCTGTGGTCGGTCAAGGACCGCATTGGCGTCTCCATGATCGAGGCGGCCGAGCGCGAAGGGCGCATCAACCGGGACACAGTCATCGTCGAACCGACCAGCGGCAACACCGGCATCGGCCTGGCCTTCACCTGCGCGGCCAAGGGTTACAAGCTCATCGTCACCATGCCGGAGACGATGAGCCTGGAGCGCCGCCGTCTCCTCAAAGCGTTCGGAGTTGAAGTCATCCTTACGCCTGGCGACAAGGGCATGGCAGGCGCCATCGCCCAGGCCGAAGAGATCGTCGCCACGACTCCCAATAGCTTCATGCCCCAGCAGTTCAAGAACCCGGCCAACGCCGAAATCCATCGCCGCACTACCGCTGAAGAGATCTGGAACGACACCGGCGGTCAGGCGGACATCCTTGTGTCAGGCGTCGGCACGGGCGGCACCATCACCGGCGTCGGCGAGGTCATCAAGAAACGTAAGCCGAGCTTCCGATGCATCGCGGTGGAGCCGGCATCCAGTGCGGTCATCACACAGCGGAAGAAAGGAGAAGAACTTAAGCCAGGCAAGCACAAGCTCCAAGGTCTCGGCGCGGGCTTTATCCCCGACATTCTCAACCTCGATGTCATTGATGAGGTCATCCAGGTCCGTGACGAGGATGCCTTTACGATGGCGCGGCGTATGGCCCGCGAAGAGGGCATCCTTGCCGGCATCAGTTCCGGCGCGGCCGTCCACGCTGCCGTACAAGTCGCCCAACGGCCCGAGAACACAAGTAAATGGATCGTCGTCGTTCTGCCCGATTTGGGGGAACGTTACCTCAGCACCAATCTCTATCTTGAAACGTAGTTTTACCCAAAAGGAGGAAACCATGAGTAGACAACGTGTGGTCGTCGCCGGACTTCTGGGGTTTTTGTGTGCTCTGGGCGGCGGCTGTGGGTCGAGCGAGCCGTGCTGCTCTCCGGCAAACAAGCCAGCGCGTTCGTCGCCAAATGCTGCCGTTGTGTCAACCAACCCACAGACGACACAAAAGGTGCATTGTTGCTCACCCCCGAATGTTTCGGCCGAGCAGCCGGCGACCACAGGTGCAGATTGTTGCGCTCCTGCGTCGCCGAAGCAGACGGCTTCATCCAGCAACTCTGCAAAAGTGGATATAGCGCGTCAGCTTGTCTTCAAAGTAGAGGGATTGACGTGTCCTGCGGTCAAAGGGCTGGGCTGTGGTCATCGCATTGCCCCTGTCTTGGCGCGCCTGAATAAGATCGAGGGCGTCGAGAAAAGCTTCACCAATCGAACCGGCACTCTGCTACGCATCTCTGTGGCGCCTTCGGCAGATCGAGACAAGGTTGCAGCGGCGGTCCGCGACGACCTGACCAAAGACAACCGCAAGCCTGTCCTTCTCGAGGGGGAGGAACTCCAGCAAACCTTGGCCAAAGAAAAGTGGGGTTCACCTGGAGATCTCTCGGCCATCGAGTTCCGCACCTTGGCGCTCTATCGCGTCAAGACTTTTGCCCAGACCGAAAAGCTCGACAAGGACACGATGCCCCAACTGTTGAAGCTCGCCGCCCGGCAATGGGACCGCCTGGCCCAAGGAGAGGATTGCTGCAAGCAGCAATCAGCCGATTGGCTGACGCGCTTCCACTCGTTTGCCGCCACATTGGCCGAATCAGCCAAAGAACTGCTTTCCGCCGAACAAGCGAAGCGGCTTCAGGAGGCACTGTCGAAGCGGCCCGGCAAAGGCGAGTTCAAAGACTTGCCTGTAGCGGAAGAAACAGACCAAATGCCCTGATTGGTCCTCAAGTCCAACACGTCGCTTGCACAGAGCGGACGCCTGGGCGAACGGGGTTGTGTCCTTTGGACGAGCGGGGGTGTGAACCCCCCGGTAAACTTTGGGCGAGCGGGGGGTGTGCCCCCCCGGTAGAACAACCGGGGGGTTCACACCCCCCGCTCGCCCCGTGTTCGTCGCGTGTTCGCTCGGAGCGCGGACGCAATCTCGCTCACCGAGATGTCCGATTTCCCCGTGCCCAGTGTATACTGTACTGCGCTCAAGATATCTGTGTCCTTGCACTTGTTCTCATCTCATAAGGGAGAATGAGCGCAGAAAGAATATCCATGCGATCGTGAAAATCCTTATTGCGGAAGATGAAGTGGTTTCCCGTCATTTGCTCCAGGCGTATTTGCAGCAATGGGGGCATCAGGTGACGGCGGCGGTCGATGGCATGGAAGCCTGGCGGCTGTTCCAGGAAGAGGATTTTCCGCTTGTCCTCAGCGATTGGGTGATGCCTCAGATGGACGGCTTGGAGTTGATCCGCCATATTCGTGCCTGCCCCAACGGGGCCTTTACGTACATTATCCTGTTGACGGCGCGAACGCAAAAACAAGATGTGATCGAGGGACTGGAGGCGGGGGCCAATGATTTTGTGACCAAGCCGTTCGACCGCGGCGAGCTGCGCGTGCGGGTGCGCGCTGGGGAACGCATTGTCGAATTGGAACGGGCGTTGGCAGCGCAGAACCGGGCGCTGCGCGAGGCACAGGCGGCCCTGGTGCAGACGGAGAAATTGGCCAGCCTGGGCCAGTTGGCTGCCGGCATGGCCCATGAGATCAACAATCCCATTGCCTACGTCGCCAACAATCTCGCTGTATTGCGCCGCGACGTGCCGGCCACTTTGCACGTGCTGGACAAGTACCGCGCCGGCCGCGAGCAACTGCGGAGCGTGGCCCCGGAGATCGTCACCGAGGCGGAGCGTCTCGAAGCGGACATCGATCTGCCGTACATCCGCGCCAGTTTGCCGCGGCTGTTCGAGCGTTCGCTAGAAGGACTCAAGCGGGTGCGCGACATCGTGAAAAACCTGCGCGATTTCGCCCGGCTCGACGAGGCCGAGTTTAAGGAAGCCGACCTCAACGCCGCCCTGCAAGCGACGCTGGAAATCGCTAGCCACGAGATTAAGGACAAGTCGATTGATTTACGGACGCATTTCGCCGAGCTGCCGCCGGTCCTGTGTCATCCCGGCAAGATCAATCAGGTGTTCCTGAACGTACTGCTCAACGCCATACAAGCGAGCCAGCCCGGCGGTACGATCGAAGTGCAGACGCGGCCGGACGATACGGCCGCAGATGGCGGCGTGGTGATCGAGGTGCGGGATAGCGGCTGCGGGATCAAGCCGGAGCATTTGTCGCACATTTTCGATCCCTTTTTTACAACCAAGCCGGTCGGCCAAGGCACGGGCTTGGGGCTGTCGGTGAGTTACGGCATCATCCGCGATCACGGCGGCAGCATCGAGGTCGAGAGCGAAGTCGGCCGCGGCACCCTGTTCCGCATCCGGCTTCCGCTGCGGCCGTCGTCCGCTTAAGCGGTCGCCCAGCGACCAGAGAACAGTCGCGACGGCTCAAGAACGCACGGGCGAACCGACCTCGCTCCGGTGAAGTTAAGCGCTAGCGGGCCTTTCTCTCCTTGTAGGGGAGGGTTAGGATAGAGGAGAAGAACCTCTGTCTATCTAGCATCCCTTGCTTGCGCTGGGGGTTAGTGTTGTCGGACAGTCCCTTGCGCTGCTGGTTTAGATCGCACGACGCAGGCGTCGTTGTTCGCTGTCACGGAGGTGCCAGCGGCGCGTTTCTGCCGTGCGTTCATACAGATCAAAGTAAAACTCGGCATGAACTTCGGTCCATTCTTGCCCTCGGCGCGCCATGGCTATGGCCGCCGAGTTGAACAGCTGGCGCAGATCGTTCCGCTCATGGATCTCGCCGTGGCCGAAACGGCAGAACGCCGGCAGACTGCGCGGCAAAAGCGCGTCGGAAGTTAACAGCTGACCAAAGGGACCGAACATGCTGCCGGTGTTGACCAAGGCGTTGATGCTCGTCCGCGTGTGATCGCCGATGAAAGCACCCACTTTCAGCAGTCCGGTATCAACCGCTTCGCTGCCTACCTTCATGCGTACATTGGCGTAATCGGTTCGCAAATCGCTGACCTGCGTACCGGCGCCGAGATTGACCCACTCACCCAAGTAGGAATGGCCCAGAAAGCCTTCGTGGGCCTTGTTGCTGTACCCTTGCACGATGGACGCTTCCACTTCCCCACCGATGCGGCATTCCGGGCCTAAGCTCGAGCCGCGCAGCTTCGCTCCGAGCACCTGAGTTCGCGGCCCAATGTAGCACGGCCCTTCGATGCGGCTGAAAGCCTGGACCACGGCTTCTTTATCAATCAATACCGGCCCGTGCGTGGTGTCGATGAGCACCATCGGTTCGACGCGGGCTGACGGATGAACCAGGCAGCGCTGCGGTGGGCCGACCACCGGCGCCTGGACCGCAAACTGCGCCGTGTTTTGCCGGATCCAGTGAAAATAGTCCTGCTCCAGCGCCTCAGCATGATGCATGAGAAGGTCCCACGGGTAGGCGATCATCCGCCCGCCGCACGGACGAGCAGAAAGTTTCCGCACCCACTCCTCCAAGTGCTCGAAGACCTTCCATCCTTGCAGAGGATCGATCTCTCCGGCGGGGAGGCAGGCGTAGGCTACCTGCCCATCACAAAGACCAACTTCGCCGCTTTTCGGCTCCCGAGGGGAATTCAGGGGGGGAAGCCAACGGGCGTTGATAACGAGGATAGCGCCTTCCTGCCAGCCGTCCAGGCTGTTGACTGTCAGTTCCGGATGCCCCAAGCGGCAAAGATCGGCCAATTCGGGCCGAACGAAAGCAAATGCTCGCTCCGCCCCGAAGGCGTGTAGCTGGCGCTCCAGCAGCGTGCGGACGCCGCAGCGGAGATCAAACGCCGGCCGCGTGTCCGTCAAGGGCTGCAAGCGGCCGACGGCGTTATCTTCAAATACGCAAAGATGCATGCCTTTCTTCTCCCTTCTCATTCCACGGTGACACTTTTGGCTAAGTTTCTCGGTTTATCAACATCTCGGCCGCACAACAGCGCGATGTGGTAAGCCAACAGTTGCAGCGGCACTACGGTTATCAGCGGTTGCAAATGGTCCGCTACGTGCGGCACGTAGATTACTTCATCGGCGTGGTCGGCAATCTCTTCGTCTCCCTCGGAGGCGACAGCGATGATCGGCCCACCGCGGGCCTTGACTTCCTCCAGATTGCTCAGGACTTTGTCATAGACGGCGTTGTGCGGCACAAGAAAGACGGAGGGCGTGTCGGCATCGATCAGGGCAAGGGGGCCGTGCTTCATCTCGGCGGCGGGATAGCCCTCGGCGTGAATGTAGCTGATCTCCTTCAACTTCAAGGCGCCTTCCAGGGCCACCGGGAAAAGATATTGCCGGCCCAAGTAAAGGAAATTGCGCTTCTGGGCGTACTTGCGGGCTATTTCCTTGACGCGCTCATGGCAGGACAAGGTGCGGCGAATTTGTTCGGGCAGCGCTTGCAATTCGCGAATCATCTGTTCGCCCTGGAGGCTGGACAGATGGCGGAGCCTGCCGAAATACAGGGCCAACATGGCGAGGACGGCCACCTGATTGGTGAACGCTTTGGTGCTGGCCACGCCGATTTCCGGGCCGGCGTGCAGATAGACGCCGCCGTCGGCTTCGCGGGCAATCGTCGAACCGACGACATTGCAGAGGGCCAATGTCGGATGCCCCTTGCGCTTCGATTCACGCAGGGCCGCCAGGGTATCGGCAGTCTCGCCCGATTGCGTAATGGCAATAACGATGGTGTTGCGGTCCAGGGGGGAATTGCGATAGCGGAACTCGCTGGCGTACTCGACCTCGACGGGCATACGGGCGAACTCCTCAAACAGATATTCCCCGACCAGGGCCGCGTGATAACTGGTGCCGCACGCCGTCAAAATGATGCGGTCGATTTGGCGGAGGGCTTGTGGGTCCAGGTTCAAGCCGCCGAAATGAGCGGTGGCATTGGCCTCATCGAGCCGGCCGCGCAGGGCGTTCTCTAGCGCTTCGGGCTGTTCGTAGATCTCCTTGAGCATGTAATGCTCGAATTCACCCGTATCGAGGCTGGCCGCGGTGTTGAGGAGCGGCTGGACCTCCGGCGTAATGCGCGTCCGGTCCCGGTCGAGGATGTGCCAATCTTCAGCCGTCAACACGCACAGCTGATGATCGTTGAGATAAACGACGCGCTCGGCATGATCGGCCAGGGCCGACGAATCGCTGGCCAGGAAGTGCTCGCCGTCGGCGATACCGATGACTAGCGGACTGCCCAGCCGAGCCCCGATCAGTACCTCCGGTTCGCGGAGACTGAGGATCGCCAAACCGTAAGTGCCCTTAAGCATGGGCAGCACCCGGCGGACAGCTTCAACCAAATCGTCTTCCTGTTGACGAGCGATGAGGTGGGCGATGACCTCGGTGTCCGTGTCGCTGTGGAAGACGACGCCTTGGCGTTGCAGCTGACTTTTAAGAGCGGCATAGTTCTCGATGACACCGTTATGCACGATAGCGATGTCGCCGTTACCGCCTAGATGGGGATGGGCATTGCGATCGGTGGCGACGCCGTGGGTCGCCCAGCGCGTGTGGCCGATGCCGATGCAACCGGGCGCCGGATGCTTGTGCAAATGATCGGCCAGTTCCGCAACCCGCCCCGCTTTCTTGCGGACGTGCAAGTTTGCTCCCGTCAAGGTAGCTACGCCAGCGCTGTCGTAGCCTCGATATTCCAGGCGACGCAAACCCTGAAGTAAAACAGGTTCCGCCTCGCGGAAACCCACGTACCCGATGATGCCACACATGCGAAGAATACCTTTCTGTTGCGCGAAACGTATCGTTTCTGTTCCGTCTGGGACGCGAGCGAAAGGGAGCAGTATTGCTTACCGCTCTGTTACAGTTGCGGCCCCGTTCCGACTGAGAGGGGATGATATTTATGGGATTATCCCGTTTTCTGGCGCGTACTCCGTCTTCGTGGGTGGCGCCGAACGCCTGGAGTCTTGCTGAAGACACCAGCCGTCAGGGAACATTATTTGGATGCGCGCCACCGCCATGGCGATTCAAAAAATCGACGGATGGAATTTCGTCAGGACAATAGTCAATTGGAGAGCATCAGCCGGAGGCACGTCATGCCGTAGGCGAGCGCTCGCCTACGGCTCGCGGCTAAACGGAAAGCGCCGTGTCGATCCAGCCGCCGCCGAGCACGCGCGGGCCATCGTAGAACACCACCGCCTGCCCCGGTGTCACTGCACTTTGCGGAGTATCAAACTCGACTTTGGCCCGACCGTCCGGCAGTGCCGTCACGCGCGCTGGCGCAGCCGGGTGTCGGTAGCGAATCTTCGCCTGGCACGTCAATTCTTCCTGTGGGGCATCGATCAGCCAGTTGATGCCGGATGCTTCCAGCCCCGAGGCCAACAGTTCTTCGCGTGGACCAACGACTACCTTGTTCTCCCCCGGCACGATCTGGAGCACATAGCGGCGCTGGCCAGCGGCGAAGCCCAGTCCCTTGCGCTGACCGATCGTGAAATGTTCGATACCATCATGCTCGGCCAGCACCTTGCCGGAGGTATCGACGATGTGTCCCGCCGTAGCGTGCTGGGGGCGGCGCTGGCGGATCAGTGCGGCATGATCGCCGTCGGGTACGAAACAGATTTCGACGCTGTCGGGCTTATCAGCGACGCCAAGTCCGGCCTCGCGCGCCAGGGCGCGCACCTCGTCCTTGCGATAGCCGCCGATGGGGAACAGCAGGTGCGGCAACACTTCGCGGCGCAGGCCGTACAGGACATAGGACTGGTCCTTGTCGCAATCAACGGCACGGTGCAACTCAACACCAGCGGCGGTGCGGACCACACGAGCATAATGGCCGGTGGCGATGAAATCGGCTTGCAGCTGTTGGCCGTAGCTCCACAGCTGGCCGAATTTCAGCCAGTTATTGCAGACCACGCAGGGATTGGGCGTGCGGCCAGACAGATATTCGTCGGCGAAATAATCGATGATGCGATGGAACTCGCGCGCAAAATCGAGGGCGTAAAAGGGAATATCCAGACGGTCGGCGACGCGGCGGGCGTCGCCGGCATCGACAGCGCTGCAACAGCCTTTCTTGTGGTCGGCCCGACCCTCGGCGTCGCTGTGGACGCCGGTGCGCATGAACAGACCGATGACCTCGTAGCCCTGCTGGTGCAGCAGATACGCCGCCACCGAGCTATCGACGCCCCCGCTCATCGCCACAACGACTCGTGCTGCCATGCTGCCTCCTCAAAGTGTAAAAATATTGCGAGCCGGAAGCATAAGCAACGGAGCATCTTCATCCGTTGCTTACGCTTCCGGCTCATCTCCTTCGTAGGAGATTTTATTTCTTTTGCGGCGGCATCGCCTGCGGTAGATTGCCTCCTGTTGGTGGCGCCGCTGGAGCGCCCGACTGGGCCGCACCCGGAACAGGCTGCTGACCCGGCGCGACGCCAGGACCCGGACCAGGCGCAGGTGTCGCTGGCATTCGAGCGCCGCCGCCTGTCGGGGCCATTTGCACTGGCTTGGGTTTCTCCTTGAGCTGGTCCCAATTCAAATACGCGAACACAATGGCCACGATCAGTGCCAGAAGCGATAGCCCCAGCAAACCGACATAGGCATCCGGGCGAGGCTTGGCCATCGTCTCGCCACGCGCTCGAGCAGCCGCCATATTTCTCTGTCCCCCCGTGAAGAATAAAAACTCGGCGTCTCCAGGACAACGCGCTCAGCCGCCCAAAATGCGACTGGCCACACGGTCGCCCCGTTGCGGCGGCGCGGACAGGCGTCCGACCGGCTGAGCCACTGACTGATGAGGCTCGGCTTCGAGAATACGAACCGTGCCCAGGTATTTCGATTGCGACGGCACGGCCGGATTGAGGCGGAACAGTTCCAAGGTATGGCCCTTGGCCAGTCCGGCGTCGCTGCCGATGGTCAGCGTCATCAGGACCGTTCCTCCCTTGGTATCGGTATCTTTAACCAGTCCCTCGACATTGTCCGGGGGCGGGTTCCGGCCGCCGGCACGGGCCATCGTCGCCGAAGCGCCGTTGGCCCTCATACGGGCCATGTCCTTGTACGCCTGCTGGAGCTGCTTCTCCACACGGTTGGCTCGCTCTAGGGAAGTCCGCGCCTCAATCTGGGCGACGGTGGCTTGGTCGCGCAGCTCGGCGTTCTGCTTGGCCAGCAGGTTATTGGTCTCGCGCTCCTTGCGCAGTGCCTCCCGCAGCTGAGCTACGTCCTGCTGACGCTTATCGACTTCATAAGTATACACGGAAGACTGATTGCGCTGGTTCTGTTCCAGGCTCTTGGCCTTGCTGAGGTCGTCGCGCAGTTGAACGATCACGCGGTTGGCGGCTTCTAAATCTTGTAGAGCGTTCTTCAGCTCCGCGTCTTTCTTGGCGATCTGGGCGGCGGCGTCTTGTTTGGCTTTTTCCAATTCGCTTTGGTAGGTCCGCGCATCGGCAGCGAGGACCGTATTCTGGGCCTGGAGCTTTTTGTACTCCTCGACCCAGTGTGTGCGGGCTGCGTAGGCGAAGGCCACGAAGCCTCCAACCACCAAGCTGAACACCAGATTGAGAAAAACGAGAATCTTTCCGACCGCGGTCATGGTCCGTCCCCCTTTTGGCGCGGCCGCCTTTCCGGCCGACACCGCAGGCCGTCCGCTCTCTTGTCCCTTGTGCGGTTCCCCGTACTCGCGCTTGTTCCCCCAATGCGAGCCGGGGCGATACTTATGCCGTTGCTTGGCGTCGCTGTCAATGCCAAATTGGGCCCCGCGCCTGCCGCTGGATTGGGGCCAGCGGGGTTGCGCCAGCACCCCCGAAGAAGCTAAGGCGAGCGGGTCTGCTCAGCGCCCCGAGTGGGACTTCTCGAGATGCTTACGCTTCAGGCTCGGATACAGTCATTTGCTGACGACCTTTGTTTTCTTCAATTCCTCGATCCGCCTTATCATCTGCGTGTAGCGCTTGTTTACCAGATGCTCTTCTACCAGCGTATTGATGAGCTGCGGCTCGACCTCTTTGATCTCAGCGAGCACAGCAGTGTTCTTGGCCTGCTCATCGTAAATGCGCTGTTGCAACCCGCGAATGCCCTTGTCCTTGTCGCCGATGATCTTGGCAGTCAGTTTATCCGCTTCAGCGATCTGAGCCGTGTGCAGGGCTATCTGGGCCGCGATTTCCTTCAAGATGCCTTCATCTTCTGCATTATATTCCGCCAAGGACTGCAATTGTAGGGGAACGTTTGCGGGATCATGGACCGGCACCAGTTGCGGATAGCCCTGATTGTCGAGGAGGACTTGCCCTCTCTTGACGCCGGTGGCGGGATCGTCCTTGGCGGCGATGGCGACTTCGAGGACGCCTCGGCCCTTGGCTGGGCCGGTCAGCACATAATGCAGTTCTTTGTCATACCAGACGCGTTCATCGGCGAGGCGTTTCTCTTCCTTGGCCAGTTGGACCCGTTCGTCCAACCAGTCTTTCTGGACTGGGGCCACGCCTTTCCATAGTTCGTCGAGTTTTTCCTTGCGGAGGGCGAATTGGCCTATCCGCGGGGGCGTGCTTTTGGTGTCTTTGCGGTCGGTCCAATCAATCCCGTTGGCGTAGATGTTGAATGACCAGGCCGCCAGCACAAGGGCCAAGGCCAGATTGAGCAGCACGAGCAGTTTGCCGAACAGTGTCATGGGGCCATGTCCTCCGCGTTAGCGCCCTGCCTCCAGAGCACGGATCTGTTTTTCCAGCTTTTGATTGTCATCGCTCTTTTCACGCAGCTGGACGCGCTCGGCGAACAGGCGATCGCTCAGGCTGCGCAGCTGCTGTAAATTCTGCATGGTTTTGCGCCGTTCTTCCGCCAACTGTTCTTCGTACACTTGGACGTCCTGACGCCGGCGCGCCAGGGCCGTCGCGTGCGCCTCCCGTTCTTTTTTCTTGAGGGCCAACAGGTAAGCATGTTGGTCCACCTCGGCTTTCTTTTCCAGCACCAAATCTACTGCCTTGCGGTGCTCCAGGGCGAACAAGTTCCGTTCGCGCAGGCGCTCCGCTTGTGTCTCGAAAGCCAGGGCTTGGAGGATGGCGGCCTGATCGTTGACTGCTTCCACAGCGGCCTTGACGCCGACGACGATGAAAAAGCGTTTGTAGGCCGGATCACTCAGGTCGGGCTGGGCGCCGCTGCCTGTGACCTCGACCATGTTGAAGAGCAGGCGCGCGATGGTCCGTTTCTGTTGTGCTGCGCCACCAGGTTGCGCCCCCTCTCCGCCGCTCCAGGCGTCGCGGAACATCTGATCGAACTGGCCTTGCAGCTGGGTCTGCTGATGGTCAAGTGCTTTCTCTAGCGCGGTCTCAAAGGTCTCCTTTGGATTGGCCTTCATGACGGCCAGAAAAGCCTCGGCGAACGGGCCGGGGGGATCACGGAACGTGACGGCGAGGGCGTCGCCAAAGCGCTCTTCATACGACTTGGCTCGTCCCTGTCCCGGTTGCGGCGCCGTCGCTGCGGTGTGGGCGTCGAGCAGGCGCTTTTTGAGAGCGGCAAAGGTATTGTCATCGCGCAGATGGTCTTGATAGGCGATCAGACGGCGGCGCTGCTCACTCGTGTCAGCCATCGGCGTCAGAATCCGAGCCAATTCGCGGATTTGTTTCTTCTTGTCTCCGGCTTTCTGGTATTGGTCTCGCAGAGCGCTCTGGACGCGGTCCAACTCCTCTTTTTGCGTCGCCACCGGTGTGGTCGGCGAGGTTTGCTGAAACAACTCTTGCCGCGTCTTGGGGCCGATCTTGTCTACAATAGGCTGTTGCAACGGGTCCGTTTCTGTATTGTCGAGCGGCAGACCGTTTATCATCAAGTCTTGGCGAAAGACGGCGTATTCCCAGTTCTGACGCTTGACGTAATTCATCCCCATCAGGACAAGCACGCCTAGGACGGCGAAGACGTTCAAGACCGCCAAAATTTTCCCGAAAATGGACATGATACACTCCGCTAGGGCAGTCCCCTTCGGCAGCCGGCAAAGACAGGAAGAGGTCACCGCTTACCGCTGGGTTATTTGATTGTGACGGATTTATTTCGGCAATTCCAGAGGAATTTGCCCACTTTCTTTCTGTTCCCTCATCCAAGACGGAGATCCTCTACGTTAAACTCCTACGTTCCGAAGGACCGGAAGGATCGGCAGTCCCGTTGCTTTCGGCGCGATCGTGCTTTTTTCCAAAAATTTGTCATGCATCTGTCACGGTAGCAAGATAGAATTACTCAAACGGTAGCTTTGTGGGCTTTCTCCTGGAACCAGGGAGATCGTGGAAGGGACCCGAATGATGGGGCTGGACATCGCTAAGTCTATCGGCGATTACGATCTCCTAGAGAAGATCGCCGAGGGAGGCATGGGGGCGATCTATCGCGGTCGGCATCGTCAAAGCGGCGCCATCGTCGCCATCAAGGTCATGGCGCCTCATCTGACGAAAAACCCGCTGCTGCTCAAGCGCTTCGAGCAAGAGTTCCGGGCGGCCAGCCGCCTCGATCACCCCAACATCGTCCGCGCCCTTGATTACAGCGACAACGGCAATCGGCCGTTCCTGGTCATGGAGTTTGTGGAGGGCGAGTCGCTGGGGCAAAAGTTGGAACGCGAAGGGCGTATGTCCGAGGCGGAGGCCATTCGTCTCATCGCCCAAGTGGCCCAAGGCCTGCACCGAGCCCACAAGCAAAATTTGGTCCACCGAGATGTCAAGCCCGACAACATTTTGGTGACGCCGGACGGCGTTGCCAAGCTGGCTGATCTCGGCTTGGTCAAAGAGACGGAGACGGACCTGAACCTGACGCGGACTGGCCGCGGCCTGGGCACGCCGCACTTTATGGCCCCGGAGCAGTTCCGCAATGCCAAGAACGCCGATGTGCGCTGCGATGTCTACAGCCTGGGCGCTACCCTTTATCAAATGGTGACCGGCGAGTTGCCGTTTCGTTCCAACGGCCCCCTCGATGCCTGGATGAAGAAGATCCAAAACGACCTGGTACCGCCGCGCCAGCTTGTGCCAGAACTGTCTGAGCGGGTGGATTGGGCCATCCGGCGGGCCATGAACGCCGATCCGGAGAAGCGGCCGGCGTCGTGCCGCGAGTTTATCGAAGACCTGACCGGCAAAAGCACGCGCCGTCTGCCGTCGGTAGACAGCGCCACTCCCCAGCAAGACTTATGGTATCTGGTGTACAAGGATGAGACGGGGGCGCCGCATACGGTCAAGGGCACGGTATCGGCAATTCGGCGCTCCCTCCGAGACGGTCTGCTTGGCGATGCCAGCAATGTACGGGCTTCGCGGTCCAAGGCTGGCCCGTTCGAGCCGCTGCGCGGTTATCCCGAGTTCCGTGATCTGGTAGTAGAAGCAGTGCCGGCATCTCCTCCTTCTCTCCCCAGTTGGGGAGGCGGCAAGAGAGGGCCATCGGCGCACCCGGCAGCCACGCCCACCGACGCTACAGCGCCAACTCAGCAACATCTCCAGCCAGGCGCTTCCCAGTCGCTCTCGCCGCCGTCCGCTTTGCCCACCCCGCCGCTCAAACCGCTCATCTCTCTCCGAGATGTTCCGTCTTCCACGAATTGGGAAGCGCTGAAGTGGGTGTGTTTCTTCGTCTTGTTGTTCCTGACAGCGGTCATCTCGTTCTGGTTCTTCCAGCACTAGACCAAGAAACCGGGTGCGCCTTGACACTTTTTGAAGACGCCAGGTAAACTTTGTAAAGTGGTTGTTTTTCCCAGACCTGGGGCCGCGCACCAATCACCGGGAGCAAGCAAGACCTGCCTTGGCGCAGCGCTGCCACTCGGGGAGAGCTATGCGTGAAGGCGATCATCAGCGATATTCACAGTAACCTTGAGGCGCTGGAAGCCGTCCTCAAAGACATTGAAAAACATTCTGTCACCGACATTTACTGCCTCGGCGACGTCGTCGGCTATGGTCCGAATCCGCGCGAGTGCGTCGATTTGGTGATGCAATGCAAAATCGTCTTGCTTGGCAATCACGATCAAGGTGCGCTGTTTGATCCAGACGGGTTCAATCCGCCTGCTGAACGGGCCATCTTCTGGACCCGCGATCAGCTGGAAGCCTCGGACGAGGCTCGTTCACTTCGTGAGAAACGCTGGGGATTCCTGGCAGAACGGCCTCGCACTTTCCGGGAAGATGGTTTTTTGTTTGTTCACGGCTCGGCGCGCAACCCGCTCAACGAATACGTCTTCCCAGAAGACATTTACAATCAGCGCAAGATGGAACGCATCTTCGCGCTGGTCGAACGCTATTGCTTTCAGGGCCATACCCACGTGCCGGGCATCTTCATCGAGCAGATGCCCGACGACCTGTACCAGTTCAGCAGTCCCGAAGAGATCGAGTACGTCCACCGACTCGACGGCCGCAAGACGCTGTGCAACGTCGGTTCGGTCGGCCAACCCCGTGACGGCGACTGGCGCGCCTGTTACGTGCTGCTCGACAACGACACGATTCGTTATCGCCGTGTCGAATACGACATCGACACGACCATTCGGAAGATTTACGCGATCCCTGAATTGGAAAATTTCCTCGGCGATCGCCTTCGCGATGGGCGGTGAAAACAATTGGCGAGCGGGGCGTGTCAACGCCCCGGTGGTTTTCACCGGGGCGTTGACACGCCCCGCTCGCTGATCGGGAATTCGGACGCAACAATGCAGCAAAAAAACCTTCTCTTGGCTTTTGTTCTGAGTATTCTCATTCTGGCCGGTTGGACGGCCCTTAGCCAATACCTCTGGCCACCTCCCCCGCCCAAGCCCTCGAGCACGGAAGTCGCCAAGACCGACGAAAAAACCAAACCCAAAGGCGACGAAGGTCTCAAAAACAACACGGAGGGGAAAAAAGCCGCTGAGAAAAGGTCCGACGAGAAGAACAACACCAAAGAGTCGGAGCGCGTCGCCGCCGCGGACCTTCACAACCTGCCAGCGACGCCCCCCGACCGCCTGGTTCGCCTCGGCGCCAAGCAGCGCGATTCGCGGTTTCATCTGTTCGTGGAACTCGACCCGCGTGGCGCCGGCGTGCATAGTCTGTGGCTCAACAAATATCAAGCCGCCGACTCCTACGGCCGCCCGGAATGGAACGACGCCCAGAAGAAAGAGCCGAAGCCCCTGGAATTAATTCCCGCCGACCTCAATGCCCATTGGCCGTCGTTTCAGATGTTTGCTTTCGATGTCAACGATCCCAGTGACGATCAACCGCTGGACACCCTCAGCCGCCTCAACTGGACCGTCCTCGGCCTCAAGGAGGAAGAAATAGAGGGCCGCCGCCGCCAATCGGTGTCCTTCCAGGCCGAAACGCAGGGCGTGATCGTCACCAAGACGTACACGTTGACGGAGGGAGAATATCATTTAGGCCTGGAAGTGAAGATGCGCCGCACGGAAGGGGCCGACAAAAACATCTCCTTCCGCTATCAGATGACGGGCGCGCACGGCCTGCCGGTCGAAGGCAAATGGTACACCAGCACTTTCCGCAACGCCTTGATCGCTCTGGCCGATCGCAACGGTGTCATCCGCGACCTACAGGACTTACGGCAAATCAGCCATTGGGGCGGCGGCAATCTGGTGCCACGCGAGGCAAACAACGCCCTTCTCTATGCGGGCGTAGCCAACCAGTATTTTGCTTCGGTGATTGTCGTCGATAATCAGCAAAAAAATCGCGGCTTTCTCCACCAGGCCCGTCCGACGCTGGAGACGGCCCTTACTAAAGGCACCGTCGTCCGCACCGCTGAGGACGGCGCCAGTTTCGTCCTCAAGCCATTGGACAATGGGCCGGAACAGACCTTCTACACGTCGCGTGGCGCGAATCGCTTACTCGTGGGCCGTATCCAGGGCCGACGCATCGCCGTCCTGCACCATACGGCTTCGGCCCCCGAGCGCAATGGGGAATATCCAGAAATCGCCACGGATATTCTCAGTGAAAGTGCTATGCCATCGCTGTGGGTGGATGACATCACCGTGCGCGTCTCCTCGGAGCCAGTGGAGCTAAAGGGTGACGCCGAAGTCGTCCATAAATATCTGCTCTATAACGGACCCGTAAAGGTCAGCCAATTGTTTCCGCCGCCGGGTTTGCCGAATAAACCGCTCGAACAAGGCGGTGTGCCGTTAGAGCTGTATGGCCGCTATCACGAGGAACTACACCTCAATACGCTGACCGATTATCACTCGCCCGGTGCGATGGGTGCGTTCGCTAGCAAAATCTACTGGACCGAGTTGGTCATCAAATGCACCAACTTCATGCACATGGTCCTCGGTTACTTGCGGGCCTTGCACATTCCCTACGGTTTGTGCATTATTATGCTGACCGTGTTGGTGCGCAGTCTGATGTTCCCAATCAGCCGCAAGCAGGCGCTCATGAGTGTGCGCATGCAGCAATTGGCCCCGGAATTGAAAAAACTGCAAGAAAAATACAAGGACGATCGCCAAGCGCTGGGGCTGGCGCAGATGGAACTGTATCGCAAGCACGGCGTCAACCCGTTCGGCAGCTGTTGGATGCTGCTGTTGCAGATGCCGATCTTCATCGGCCTATACGTGGCCTTGCAGGAAAGCACGCATTTCCGTCTGGCTCCCTGCTGGCCGTGGATCACCAACTTGGCTGCCCCAGACATGCTCTTCAATTGGGGCGAACATATCCCGTGGATCAGCCGCGTCGAGGACTATGGCTCGTTCTTATATCTAGGCCCTTACTTCAATCTGCTGCCGGTCATTGCCGTGGTACTGATGATCGTGCAACAGAAGATGATGACGCCGCCCCCCACAGACGAACAGCAGGCCATGCAGCAGAAGATGATGACGTACATGATGGTATTCATTGGCTTGATGTTTTACAAAGTGGCGGCCGGTCTGTGCTTGTACTTCATCGCCAGCAGTGCCTGGGGCTTCTGCGAGCGCAAGCTGCTGCCGAAAAAAACGACCGGATCTGGCCAGCCGACACCGGCGGGCGCAAGTTACTTTCACAAGCTGTTCCGCCGCGTTCAGGGCGAGGCGGCGACGCCCGCTGCCGTCGGTGTTTCCCCAAGGAACGACGGATTTGCCGTAGCATCGGAAGTTCAAGGCCGCACCAGCGGTAGACGCCGCCGCGACAAACGCCGTCAAGCCTTGCCCTACGGAGCGAACCCGGCTGCTGAGGAAAGCTCCCTGCTGGGCCGCTGGCGCAAACGCCTGCACGAGTGGTGGATTGCCGTACTCAAGGAAGCAGAGAAAAAACATCGCAGTTAGTCCTTTGTTCCGCCGTGCGTCCCAGGCGCACGCGAGACATGCCCACACGCGCCTGCGGCGCGCGGCGGAACAGGGATTTCGGCGCCTGTGAGACTTCCCATGCGTATCTTTCTCTCGATCGCTCTGGCGCTGTGGCTCGTCGCTGTCGTACCGGGCGCTGCCCCGGACACAGATCCCCTGCACTACCAAATCGAGATCGACAAAGACGAGCACGGCGAGAACAAGGTGTTCGCCTCGTTTCGCGAACGCAACGGCAAGCAGGCCTTGTATGTCACCGTACATTTCCGGGTGCGGCGCGTCTCCGACGGTCAAGAAGCCGAGGTAGACAAAGCCGACATCGTTGTCCGCGAGGATGGCCGCAGGGTCCACGATTTGGAAATCTTCTCCCCGTGGGCGCCCTTGACCACCGTACTGGTCATGGACGTCAGCGGCAGCATGGAGAACCCCAGCGGTACGAGTCGCGTTCGCAAGATCGATGAGGCCAAGAAGGCAGCTGAAATTTTTCTCGATCATCTCTCGGCAAACTCGGAAACCGGCCTGGTCCTTTTCGATCACCTCCTACGCGTCGAGGAGCCGCCGCAGCGTGAGACCAAGCGCTACGCTGAACATCGCCGCAAGATTCGTCAACTCATCGATGCTGCCCAGCCGATGGGCGGCACAGCTTACCTCGACGCTGCGGCAAAGGCCGTGGACATGCTGCGCGACCTCACCGGCCGCCGCGCCGTCGTCCTCATGACCGATGGCGTCGATATGAATAGCAAACGGACCCTCAGCGAAGTCATCAAGCTCGCTACAGTCTATCAGGTGCCGGTCTACACACTTGGCATCGGTGAATTGGGCAAATACAAGAACGTCACTACCGTCCTCGTTCTCGATCACTCCGGCAGTATGAAAGAGAAGGCCGACACCAACGATCGGCGCTCGAAGATCGAGGCACTGCGCACGGCCGCTTGGCGTTTCGTCGAACTGATGCGGCGCGACGCCAAGATCGCGCTCCAGCCGTTCAGCAGTGAGGTCGATGATGTCCCCGGCAATTTCACCGACGACAAGCACTTGTTGATCCAGCGCATCAGGGAGTTGCAACCGGCGGGCGGCACGTCGCTCTACGACGCCGCCTACGCCGGCCTGGAGATGTTGGCCGCCGCACGCCGCCCGGGACGCAATGCCGTCGTCGTCCTCACCGATGGCCGCGATGAAGCGCCGGGAAGTCGCCTCTCGGCTCAGCTGGTCATCGAACGCGCCCAAGAGTTGAACTATCCGCTTTACATGCTCGGTCTGGGCCAGAGGGAGGAAATCAACGAAGCGGTCATGAAACGCATGGCTGCCGAAACTGGCGGCAAGTATTTCCATGCCGGCAATGAACAAAAATTGTTCCACATTTTCGAGGCCCTTTCGATCGACCTGCACGACGACGGCATCAACGAGAAAGAGTTGCGCGAGTTGGCCGAAAAGACGGGTGGCAAGTTCTTCTGGGCCCGCGATGCCGCCAAGCTGCCCGATTTCTTCCGCGACCTGGCCTCGCAACTGCAATCGACGTACACCGTGACCTTTGCCAGCCAACGTTCCAGCCACGACGGCACCGCCCGCGGCATCGACATTAGTATCGAGCGCGGCGGCGTCCGCCTTAGCAACGTCGGTTCGGCCGATTATAATGTCCACGGCGTCGTTGTACCGGAGATGAACTATCGTATTTATCTGGGATTGTTGGCCTTGCTGGGCGTGTTCCTGTTAGCGCCGGCGGGCGTGCGGCAACTGTATCGCTTTTACGGCGGCGCATGAGCGCCTCTCCCATGCATACACGCGACACCATCGTTGCTCTCTCTACCCCGGCCGGCCCCGGCGCGCGCGCCATCGTCCGCATCAGCGGTCCTGCGGCCGCAGCCGTACTCGCCCCTTTGTTGGCCACGCCGCAGGACCTTAACGCTCGACGACGGGCCTTGCTATCGGGGCATTTACGCTTGCCGGACCTGGCCCCGATCCCGGCCGACGTCTATTTCTGGGGCGCGCCGCACAGCTATACCGGACAGGACCTCGCCGAGATCCATCTGCTCTCCAGCCCGCCCCTGGTGGAGTTGGTGATCGCTCAGCTCCTTCAAGCCGGCTGCCGCGCCGCGCAGCCTGGCGAATTCACCATGCGCGCCTTTCTGGCCGGCAAACTCGATCTGACTCGCGCCGAGGCGGTCCACGCCGTCATCGAATCCACTTCGCGCAATGAGCTGAAACAAGCCCTCAAACAGCTCGCGGGCGGCGTGGCTCGTCCGCTGCAAGAGTTGCGCGACGACCTGCTCGACCTTCTTGCCGATGTCGAAGCCGCCCTCGATTTCGCCGAGGAAGACATTCGTTTCGTCCAGCCCGAGGAGATGCTCAAACGAATCAGCAAAGCGTTGGCCCAGGTCACGCTGCTAGGCAAACAGCTGGAGCAGCGCGGTCTGGCCGATCGCGTCTTCCGCGTGGTGCTGACAGGCCGGCCCAACGCTGGCAAAAGCAGCCTGTTCAACGCCCTGGCCGGCGCCGACGCCCTGGTCAGTCCGCAGCCGGGCACCACACGCGATTATCTCGTGCGGCGGCTCCAATTGGGCGAAACCCTCATCGAGCTGGTCGACACGCCGGGCTGGCAGGCCGAGACAGGGACCATCGAAATGCAAGCCCAAACCTTGGCCCGCGAGCAGGCTGAGCAGGCCGATTTACTGTTGTTGTGCTTGGAAGCGGGCCATCCCCTGACGCCGGAAGAAGAGGCGCTGCGCCGCCGGCCGCACCCCCCAGTCGTTACGATCGGCACCAAATGCGATCTGGCAATGCCTCTTTGCGACATACCGGCCACCAGCGCCGTCACGGGATGCGGGCTCGATACACTGCGAGCACTCTTGGCCGATTATGCCCGCCGTCAGCGTCAGCCGGCCCTGGCGCCGAGCCTAAGCCGCTGTCGCCATCACGTCGAATCGTGCCTGGAACAACTGCGCCGCGCACATGGCATCGTCTTGTTCGAGGAGCCGCCGGAACTGTTGGCCCTGGAGTTGCGCGGAGCGCTAGAACAACTCGGAGAGATGGTTGGCACTGTGTACACAGACGATCTGCTTGATCGCATTTTCAGTCGGTTTTGTATCGGCAAGTGAAAAGAAACAGCGAGGGAAGGCTCGTGAAATGGCAACAAGAGGCCAAGGGGCGGGTGGAAAGACCTCATGCTCTGTTCCCGGACCGGAGGAGACATTTCTATTCTACACCCGGTTGAAACAGCACCTTTGTTTCTCCCTCCTCCACAAGGGGAAAGGCTGACGATCATTCATGACACTGTGCAATCTTATATGCTGGGCACGGGAACATCTGACATCGTGGCGAGCGGGGGGTTCACACCCCCCGCTCGCCACGATATACCGGGGGGTTCACACCCCCCGCTCGCCAAGACGTATAACTTCATTTCGCCGCGAGCCGTAGGCGAGCGCCAGCGCTTGCCTACGGCGTTTTTTGCGGCTCTGGGGCTAGTCCTTCTTTCTTTCATCCTGGAAAACATTTTCAGGCTCCAGGGGTATCTGAAAGGCGTCGGCCACCCGTGTCATGTAATTGCACCAGCACACGTACCAGACCGTGTCCAGCGCGCGTTCCCTTCCCATATACGCTGTCAGCGTATCGATATCTGCTTGGCCGACCGCCCAGGGGGTACGCGTCAGTTTGTGGGCGAAGAACAAGCCGGCGCGCTCGTGCGGTGGGAACGACGACCAATCGCCGCTGGCGAGTTTGGCGATCCGTTCGTTCAAAGCCAGTTCTTGCAGGCCCGCGACCGCGAGCAGCATTTGCGAGTGACCCATTCAGTAAAAGCACTGCAACGACCGCGTGACTACCCAGAACATCGATTCATGGAATACCGCTTCCAGATCGGATTCCTCGCGAAAAGCGCGCAAACCGTTGAGCCAGGCTGCGGTCAACCTCGGTTGATACCCATAGGTCAGCAAGCTCCAGCGGATGCGCATCGGTTTATCACGCTGAGGCATGTCAGCGGGGAGATTGGCATGCACTGTCTCCCAGTCGGGAATGCGAATGCGAGCCTTCCGCCGGGCAATCTGTTCGCTCAAGCGTTCCCGTAAAGTATTGAAGGACAGGGCCGTCCATTCCGGATCGTCGAGTTTGTCTGGCAGCGGCGGCGGATTTGGAGACGGCGGCGAAACGATGCGTTTCGGTCTATCCTTCTTGGCGTTTTCGCTGCCCTGCTTTGTACGAGGGCGCAAATGGACTTTGATGGGCGGTAGAGGGCCGCTCTCCTCCACATCGGCACCCAGGGCCAGCAGCAAGCGATCCTGAAAATTGGCATAAGCAGCGACGAGCACGATAGCGACGACCTGTTTTTCGCCATATAGCTCCACCAGACGAGCGATCTGTTCCTCGCGGACGCTGTAGGCGGCCTCGACGAGTTGGCGAACGAGCTCCAGGGCCAATCGCTCGGCTTCCGGCAGCTGATCCAGTTGCTTGGGCAATTGGTCGATGTCCTCGGCCTTGCCGCCGGCCTGAAGGTAATCGAAGCGAGCGTAGGCTTTGGCATAGTTACAGCGATTGGCGTCAGCCGCCATCCAACGCAGCTTGGCGCGCAACAGCGGTGGCAGCGTGCTTTCGACGCGCTGGGCATAATCAAGGTCGAGCATGGCCGCCGCTGTTTTGGGTAACGAAACCGCCAGCGCCCGAATCCATATCGGCAGCGGCTGGCCACTTTCCTTCTCGATATAGGGCCTCATTTTCTTCCACGCATCTGCATTCGTTAGGGCCGCAACCGTAAGGGAGCGAGAAGTTGGTCCTTGAGATCGCTCCTTGGTAGTCGCGGCGCGGTTGGATCCATTCGTGCTTCCTTGATCTAGCAACAGCAGAATCAGCGCCTGTTCTAACTCGCCCGGTTTGAAACCGAACGGCCCACGGCCGCTCTTGTAGGCGATCCGACCTTTGCGATCGAGGAGATACAGGCGATCTGGCATACCGCTGTAGGCGTGGCCAACCCGGTCGTCCATTTCGTCCACCACCATCGGCATGCTCATTTGCAAGGCCCTGCAACAACGCTGCGCTACACCGGTTCGCTCAACTTCCGTGAGCGGCTGCTTCAGAGAAATGCCGGCTTCGTCGTTGGAATTCATCCGCCAACCATCGATCGGATGGGCCTCGCGAACATAGATGGCCAGGAACTCAACTTGATCGCCGTAACGCCGTTTCACTTCTTCCAAGGCCCCAAACTGGGACCGAAAGGGCCCTCAGGTAAAGCTGCCGAACACGAGCACGATAGGCTTGGCCCCGACCCGCTTGGCTAACTGGATCGTCTCCTTGCCGTCGGCGGTCTTCAGCATGAAGTCGGGAGCGGGATCGTTGAGTTTCGGTCCCTCATGCATGGAGCCGAGTTCGCCGGAGAAGAGACCGCGAATCAGCACCGCCTGCGAAGGCATGTCGGTTGGTTTCGGCCGGGCAAACACACCACGCAAAAGGGCGTCGCGGAAATCATCGGGAGTGAGATAGCCCTTGCCTTGGGCAGCTTTATCGAAGAATTGCATCAACTCATCCTTGGTGAGCCGGCCGTCTCCTGCTGCATTCAGTTTCCCAAATAGCCGATCAACCATACGCGCTATCTGCACATAGGGGTTGCGCTCCGACCAGTCGAGATCATCCGGCGTGATCGTACCGTCTTTATCGCGGTCCAGACGAGTGAACCAGGCATCTGATCCGGGAAATTGTTTGCGCGTGATGGCACCCTTGGCCGGATCGACGCCGCAGCGTTTGGCCAACCACTCCCAGGTGTAGCGCGTTTGCGCGGGGCCGAACCAACCTTCACCTGGCCCCATCCGCGAGCCGCGCAAAACCGCTGCCAACATACGTACCGCTTCCGGCGGCGTCTGACCTTCGTAGGC
>JAJPIY010000373.1 GCA_021324515.1 Planctomycetota bacterium | reverse complement strand
CCTGTAAGGTGTGAACCCCCCGGTAGTTCTGGGCGAGCGGGGGGTGTCACCCCCCCGGTATCCGCGGGCGAGCGGGGGGTGTCAACCCCCCGGTTAGACTACCGGGGGGTTGACACCCCCCGCTCGCCTGCCAAGTCGATTTAGCACTGTTAGAGCATAACAATCGTATTGATGTGCAAGGCCTGAAGCAGCGACTGCATCTCGCTAAACACTTGATTGAGCAGCGCCGTCTGAGCGGCCTGGAAAGATTGGAGTTGGTTCAAGGCGTTCGATAATTGACCCGTCGGATTGTAAAAATTGGCAATCGCATTCTGAACGGCGGGCTGAGATAGGCCGACGCTTGTTGGTTGCAGCATCCACTCATTAAATGGCGTCAGTACAGGAACTCCAGCGCCAATGGCGCCGCCGAAGGCGCCGTTTAACGCCGTCCGGTCTTCCAAAACCTCTAGTCCCAAACGAACCTCCCTGTTGTGTTTCATGGTCAAGTCCTTTCTTTTCTGACGGCCCTTTCTTGGGTCTGGGCAGAGACGTCGAAAGTCTAACCCACGAAAGCACGGATACAAGAATTGTCTGTGCAAAATTTCGGCAGCGAAGACACTGAAATGCAGAATTTGACGACTATAATCGAAAAAGGGGTCTCTAACGATCGCGGCTCGGATGCGCCTGGTAAACCAATTTGCCGTCGGTGGAGGTCCGTAGCACGCGCGTATCTTTGATGGCGTCCACCGGGCAAGTCAACAGATCGCGGTCGAGGACGATGAAATCGGCCTGTTTGCCGGCTGAGCGCTTCCTCTGGATGCAGGCGGCCTTCGTACCACTTGGCCCGGCGCGTGATCATCGTCCACATGGTCAGGAATGGATTGTAGGGATTGACTGAACGCAGGGAACCAATTTTCTGCATGTGGTCGGAGCCGCCGCCGACCAGGAGAGGATGCCTGCGATTACGGTGCAGGTAATCATAATGCCGTCTCTGAAACGTGTTAATCCAGGCAATTCGCAAGAGACAAACCAGTCGCATCGTTCTTGCGTCGACGAAAAACGCTGCACACGCCTCACAGCGGCGCCTTCGCCGCTGTAACACATGATATGGTTTTGGGCGAGCAGTAAAAACTCTGGAAGGATCTGGTCGAGTCTCAAACGCAAGCGAAGAATTCCGGTTCCTTACGCTTGAGGCTCGGATGAAGTGCTTATCCCTGGGAGAGGGCCATGATAACCTCGACTGTGATTGTGGCGTTGTTGATTGTCTTTGGCGCCAGCGGCGGGGCAGCGCGGGGTCAATGCATGCCGAACGTCACCTATTATGCTCCCTATCCCATTTGGTATCCGCAATATATCGGGCCGGCGCCGTCCACGGATTACCTGGTGGTGCAATACATGACGCCGCCGGCCGAGACGGCGGCAAGCGTCAAGCAACGCATCCTCGCCGCCAATGCAGCGAACCCGGCCCTGCTGCCCGCGCCGAAAGGGCCTCTTCCCCTTCCTCAACCGTTCCATCTGCCGCCCCCACAAAAGTGAGGCAAGCCAACTACCCAGGCTGTGCCGCAGCCTCGGCGAGCCCTTGTTGATCTGCGGAACAACCCATTAGTGCGCCGTCGGGATGGTATAGCGCTTCTTGGTCAACCGCGGCCCGAAAGAGGAGCGCGAACGCGCTCGAAACATCCGCCGCGGCTGGGTCCGGCAATCACGAATCCTCGGTGCTGTTGCCGTTACGCAGCAGGCCGTACTTTTTCATCTTCTTGTATAGCGTGACGCGGCTGATGCCGAGGGCGTTGGCGGTATGGATGCGACTATAGCCGTTGACCACCAGAGTGCGCTGGATGATGTTGCGCTCGACCTGCTCACGGTTGCGAGTCAGTGAATCGCCGCCAATACGTGCGGGGATGAGAATGCGGGCCGGCCGATAGTCGCGGACCTGCTGGGGCAGGTGTTCCAGCAACAGTTCCGGGCCACTGCTGACCAGCACCGCTTGCTGGATGAAGTTCTCCATCTGCCGGATATTGCCGGGCCAGGGGAACGACTCCAGGGCGTCCATAGCCAGGAGACTGATGTCAAACAATTCCTTGCGGAACTTGGTGTTAAAGCGAGCCACCAGGGAGCGGGCCAGCGGGGCGATGTCCTGAACGCGCTCGCGCAGTGGCGGCAGATGAAATGACATGACGTTGAGGCGGTAGTACAGATCCTGGCGGAACTTGCCGGCGGAGACGGCCTCTTCGAGGTCCCAATTGCTGGCCACGATGATGCGGGCCGTGCAATGGCGCGTCTCGTTGCTGCCGACCGGCTCGAACTCGCCGGTTTCGATGACGCGAAGCAAGGCGGCCTGCTGCTCCATGCCCAAGGTGTCGATTTCATCCAGGAGAATAGTGCCGTTGCCGGCCGCTTCAAACTTGCCGATCTTGGCGCGATCGGCCCCGGTGAAAGCTCCCTTGGCGTGGCCGAAGAAGGCGCTCTCGATCAGATTGGCCGGCTGTGCCCCACAGGGGACCGTGACAAACGGCTCGTTACGCCGTGCCGAACAATCGTGGATGAGACGGGCCAAGAAAGTCTTGCCGGTGCCGGTTTCCCCGGTCAAAAGCACGGTGACTTCATGGGCGGCCGCCAAAGCCAGGCGTTCGACCAACGGCAACAACGACGGCGTCTGTGACAGCAGCTGCCGACTGATGACCTGCTCGAGGGTTTCCTGCGTATTCGTAGCGAGGAAGCTGCGGACCCGACCGATGCGCTGACGGATCAGCTGCGTCAGCCGATCAGCGTCATAGGGCCAGTAAAGATACTGGGCCACGTATTGCTGTAGCTCGTCCATCCGCTCCACGCCTTCGCCAGCCACGATCATAATGACAGGCGGCAATTTGCGGATATAGATCTCTCGCACCAGCTGGAGGATCGATTCCGCCTCTGCACTGGAAGCAGCCGCCAAGAGCAGCAAGCCGTCGGTTTCCTGGCTTAGGTGAGTGCGGATGGAGCAAAAGTTGCACTGGAAGACCCGCTGGCCGAGGCTCTTTTTCAGGTGGTTTTGAATGCTGCCAGCAAGTTCTGGATCGTCGCTCACCAAGGCTACACGGCTGTTACTCATCATTTACCTCCCTACTACCGCTTGCTTTCGATAGGCCCCATCGCCTGTGGACCATGATTATGTGCTAGGGGACTTTACCCTCCTCCACACAGGGGGGAGGGAATCTGACCTCAGATTGTGGTTAGACAACAATGACTTCCGCGCGAATCTTTTCGTACAGGCGAAGAAAAATGAGGCGAACCGCCACATTAT
>JAJPIY010000052.1 GCA_021324515.1 Planctomycetota bacterium | reverse complement strand
GCGCTGGCCTCCGGTTCGCGGCTCAACGAACGACATCTGGATGTTGCGTAGCACAGCACCCAACGCTTTTTCAGCGCCGGCGCGCAAATGCTTATGGATTGTCCGTGTGTTGTGGGCGAGAAAAGATTAGAGAGGAAGACGGGGAGGATGATAGATGGAAGTCGGATGTCGTATCGGATGCGAGCACGGGGTATCCGGCACCCAATCATCGCTCTGAGGGGAGAGCAGAAGCAGGTGAGGGAGCAGGCGGGCCCATTCCACTATCTTTACCGATTCGATCGAAGTGGGCGCCGTCGGTGCCAATGGTTGACGCGAGCAATGCGGCCCCGTGCAGGGACACGGTTGGGAAGGCCCTTGCGTCTCTGACTTCGGTGCCATCGGCATCTCACTTGGGGATGGGACCGGTGGGTGCTCGATATGCGTGGGATAATCGCAGCCGGCGCGAACTGGGGTGGGCGCAAACAGAGCGATGCTCAGACATGCCAAGGGCACGCCGAGAGAGAAGAAACCCAGACATCGCCGCACGGCGCTCACCGAACGATCCACCAACGAAGAAGCGAGGCCACGGAATCAGATAATAGGATCGGCTTTATTGTACACCATTCTCGGCGCCGTGCAAGCTAAAAATCAGAAAAAGTTCGCGTAATCTTCTGCGATGCGTTTGGGGGAGAGGGAAGTGAAGAAATTGGCGTAGCACAGCCAGGCGGCGAGGGCGTGCCAGTCGGCGAAGGGCGGCGGCAGGTAGCGCGGCGGCGTCAGCAGGCCTTCGTCAGCCAGCAAGGCCAGTGTTTTGAAGTCGTCGAGATTGGTCTTGCCGCAGAACAGCAGAGGCAGACGGTGGACCTTGCCGTGGGACACAGCCAAGCGCATGAAATTGTATAAATGTACGAATCCCTTGCTGTAACACAGGTCCTTGGTGAAAGGACCACAGCCGGCCGGCAGGCTACCGCGAAAGATCCGCATGGCTTGTTGATAGCTTTCGCGCGGCTCGTAGCCAGCGTCGAGGAAGAAGCGATACACGTCGAGAAAATCGGCGCCCGCCTCGGCCAAAGCGACGCCTTGAATGCGATGGGCCAGCCGCCGCACGCGGGCCGGATGCGAAGCGAACGCCAGCACTTCTGTCAGCACCGCCAATCCTTCCTGGGTTAGCGTGGAGGAAGGCGGCCCCTTGCTTAAAAATGTGCAGATAGGTTGATGTTGTCCATTCAGGGTCGTACCGAGGTGGACCCAGCCTTCATGCACTTCCAACAAGCGGAGGTCGCGCAGGGTGAAACGGGCGTCGCGGCGCAGCTTGATGTAATCACTGCCGGCGGCGGCGTCGGCGACGATGCCGTCGGACAGGCGGATGCGCACCGCGGATGGATTTTGGAAAAAGCCGGTCAATCTCTCAGACAGAACCTGCATTGCCTCGATGGCGTCAAGCTTCGGCTCATCCGGCGCCAGCAGAGGGTCGCAGGGCAGGTTGTCCAGCGAGCCGGAGAGCATTCGTCCCAGGTCGGCGAGGGTCGGATCGCCGGCGTGAAAGCAGTCGGCGGACCCGCCGTAAAGACGCTCCGAGAGAGCGGCAAAGGCGGGAGTGCCGCGGCTCGTGAGCAGATCGACAACTTGGCGATATTCCATGCACATCCGCGTCATGATTTGGCCGGCAGCGTTGTACTTGCCCAGCCGTCGGCGGATGGCGCGCTCGAGACTCAGAAATTCCAGGCGTTTTTGTTCGGGATCGAAAGGCAGAGGACGCGAGAGGTAGTACTCGCGGCTGACAGGCGGCAATGCCCGACAGCCGGCGGCGAAGAAAGCACGCTCGATCTCATCGTCCCATTTGATGGCGTCGAGAATGCGGATGGGCCGCTGAGCTTCAACGAGCCGATCGCTGAGCGAACGGATCAACTCCTCGTAGGGCGACAACGACCGGCCGTTGCGCTTATGCGGAGCATGAGCCTTCGAACTCGGTACTTCTTCTTCGACATGAATTTTCAAGGAGGGCGTCGAGGCGACGCCCTCACGTGGGCCGCTGGCCCTTTTTGCTTTGCCCATCTTCTCCGACCATCGGACGTCGTTGCAGCGACAGTCGTTGTCTTGGGTTCCGTCCTCCCCTCCGGGCAGGACGCCTCTGGGCCGTCCTTGTAACGCGGTGTCTCGGATAGGTCCAGACCGATCTCTGCCTCCTTGCAACGTTAGGGGTGTAGCAAGCGTTCCAGCGACGCCAAACCCAACTCGGCCACCTGCGCCGGGTGCAACTGCCACAGCGTCGGGTTGAATAACTCCAGCGAGACCCATCCATCATACCCGATGGTGCGCAGATGTTCCACAATTGGTTGCAGACGAAAGTCTCCTTCGCCGGGCAGAATGCGATCGGCGTCGCGGGCCAATTCCCGCGGCATGCCGAGAACATCGGACAGCTGAACGAAGGCGAGGTTATGGCGAGTCAAGAGCGCGAGGTCTTCGAATTTACTCGGTCCCATGTAGTAATGGAACACATCGAAGTTGACGCCGACATTGGGTTCCCCACACTGGGCAATCAAGGCCAAGGCCGTATCGAGACTGGTGCAGAACGAAGCCGAGCTGCGGAACTCCAGGGCCAGCCGTACTCCAAATGCCGCCGCCCACTGCGCCACCTCCGTCAAGGAGGCGAGGGCGCGTTGGAGTCCGGCCACACCCCTCTCTCTTTCGTCTCCCGCGTGCGCGGAGGGAGCGAGGGGAGGATCGGCGGCGATCAGCAGCGTGGAAATACCGAAGCTCTGACACAGATCGAGACGGCGTTTGAAATGATCGTAATGCGCTTTGCGTTGTTCACCCTGGGAAAGCAGCAAGCCTCCCTGATAGGAAGCTGCTGCCAAGGTCATTTCCCGGTCTTCCAGGAGTTTGCGCGTGTCGGCGACGGAATGTTTCTCCAGATGATTTTCCAACTTGGTCAGCCACACTTCCAGGGCGTGACAGCCGCCGTCGGCGTAGCCGTTGACGTCCTCGGCAAAAGTGCGCGATAGAGTGACCGCCTCGCTGATACACAGTTTCATAAGGTCATGCTACCAGTTCTTTCCAATTGTGAAAGATCGATGGAAAAATAGGTCTGGCCTCTTGCAAAGAGGAGCATCACCTGTCACACTCATCCCTTATGAGGATAGTTGTTGCGCCGGTTGAGGTGGTATAGTGAAGTAAGCCTCCTAGGCGCAAGGCCGATCCGCGTCAACTGCAAGGATAGACGATGCCGTCGCCGACAACCATTGACGAATTCCTGGAGTTGGTGCGCAAGAGCGAGATCGTCGACGAGAAGAAGCTCACGGCGTATCTCGATAAAGTTCGGGCTGCGCAAGCGCTGCCGAATACGCCTGCGGCCTTGGCGAGCTTGCTAGTGCGCGACGGCGTGCTGACGCAATTTCAGGCCGAGCAATTTTTGCAAGGTAAATGGCGGCGTTTCTGTCTGGGCAAGTACAAGGTCCTGGAAAAGCTCGGTGCCGGCGGCATGGGTATTGTGTACCTGTGCGAACACAAACTGATGCGGCGAAGGGTGGCCGTCAAGGTGCTGCCCGAGTCCAGCTCCGACGACGCCGATTCGTTGGCGCGCTTCTACCGCGAGGCCCGCGCCGTCGCTGCCCTCGATCATCCCAATATCGTCCGCGCCTACGACATCGATCAGGACGATAAGCTGCACTTCCTGGTCATGGAGCATGTGGATGGCTCTAGCTTGCAAGAAATCGTCAAGAAGACGGGACCGATGGACGTGCTGCGGGCCTGCCATTACATTCGCCAAGCCGCCCTGGGGCTACAGCATGCCCACGAAACCGCCGGCATCGTCCACCGCGATATCAAACCGAGCAATATCCTCGTC
Source organism: Planctomycetota bacterium (assembly GCA_021324515.1). Taxonomy (GTDB): domain Bacteria; phylum Planctomycetota; class Planctomycetia; order Gemmatales; family Gemmataceae; genus JAJPHU01. Next base: position 14,241 of record JAJPIY010000052.1, on the reverse strand, counting down.
GATCGCAACGGGGTTGTCAAAATTCTCGATATGGGCTTGGCCCGTTTCTTCCATGACGAAGAAGAGGTGCTAACCCATAAGTTTACCGATGACGTGCTGGGCACAGCCGATTATCTGGCGCCGGAGCAAGCGGTGGACAGTCATTCGGTAGACATTCGCGCGGACATCTACAGCTTGGGGGCCACGTTTTATTTCTGTTTGACGGGGCAAACGCCTTTTGCCGAGGGCACGATAGCTCAGAAATTGATTTGGCACCAAACGCGCCAGCCCAAGCCGATTCGTCAGCTACGGCCGGAGGTTCCCGAAGGCGTGGCAGCCATCGTGGACAAGATGATGGCCAAAGATCCCAATCAGCGTCCGCAGACACCCCAGGAAGTAGCGGAGCTGTTGACACCGTGGACGCAGACGCCCATCCCGCCGCCGCCCGAACATGAAATGCCGCGGCTTTGTCCAGCGGCGCTGGGCAATGGGCCAGGCGACCCCAGCCCGTCCAACGGCCCCAAAACGCCCAGCGGCGGCCCCCTGTCACCGGCGCCGCGCAAGGTCTGGCACGTATCGCAGTCGGCCACGCCTGCTCCCCCGACGACAACGCCGACCCATCCGAAATCGCCGCCAGCCCACCATGCGCGCAACACCGATCTGCCCCGCGGGACGTTGAACCTGGAACGCTCGCCGTCGACTTCACCCCGGCGCGATTGGGCCGCCGTCCCGCAAGCCCAGGCCGTTCCGGTCCCCCTCGCCGACGCGCCGGCACCGCTTCCTACTCCCGTACCGCGCGACCAAGGGACCTCCTGGAAGGAAGTGCTGGAGCAGGAAAGCACCGTAGCAGCCAACCAAGCGGCGTCCCGTGCCGCGCAGCGAAGCCCTCTCTCCACTACCCGCCGCGTGAGCAGTCTGCCGCTAAGCGTGCCACTGCGAAAGGTCAGCTGGGTCATCGGCGTCTCTTCCGCAATCGTGATCAGCTCGGTCTTGATCGCCACGGTTATCGCCTGGATCTACAGCGGCAAAACGGACCACATCCCCCCGGCTCTGGAGGCGCCGGCCATTTTCCACGTCAATCCGCACGGCGGAAATAATGCGACTCCTTCGATCGCGGAAGTCCTGAATAAGCTGCGCGGCCAAAGCAAAACCGCGGCCCGGATCATCGTTGAGGACGACATTGCCGAAAGCGATGTCGTGGTGGATGTGCCCCAAGTCGTTATTGAGGCCCAAGAGGGCAAAACCATCTGCTGGCGGCCGGCACCGAAAGCAGGCGCCACGAAACTGTTCGCCGTCTACAAGGCCGAGGGCGTTTGTATCAAGGGATTCATTCTCGAAGGCGAAGATCGCCTCGACCTTCTTGTCAACCTCTTCCACCACTGCCCCGGCGCCAAGCTCGAAGCCCTGAAACTGCAAGGCTTCAAAAAGTATGGCATCTGGATCACCAACTGCGAGGGAAGCCCTGACCGCCGTATCGAGTTCAATCGTCTGGAGTTTGTCACGACCCAAAAGGAGCAGGCGGCCCTCTTTTTCAGCATCGAACCAGGCATCCGTGACCTGATCCCCAAGGATCGTTACTTTACCTTCCACGATTGTACCTTCGCTGGCGAGGGAACAGCCGTCAAAACCGCCGATCCGACCGTTCTGGAGAACATCGATTGGCCACCCAACATCACTCCCAAAAGAGCCAAGGATTAGGAGCAAGGAGGCCCCGCTGCCCCGCAGGCGACAGCGCTTGCATCAAAAGCAAGCAATTCGTTCACCCACGGCCTGGTCTCTTCTCAGCGATTTCATTCCATAAGTTTTTCTTGCAAAGACACTTAGGACAAAGATTTTGCCAAAACAATTCTGGCACGCTGCTTGCAGAAAGGATGCAGCGTTCAAGCCTGTGTAACCCTGACCCGACTCACATAGGGAATACATGAACAGATAATAGAGTTTACACAGAACTCTGTCACAATATGCCGGCATTCAGGCCGGCCCCCCGCCGAAGCGGTCCTCTCCGCGGCTGGAAACGGCCTACTCCACACGGTTCGCCCTAACCTCCGCGTTGCCCGTTCTGGTAAGAACGCACAACGGGACCAGGGTGTTGTGTCCTCTGGCACTTAAGACAAAGGAGACCGTCAATGAATCTCATAAACCGCATGCTCGGCAACTTCCTCCTTTTGACCGCTTTGCTGGTGACGTGTGCCAGTCTCTCGGTTGATTGGCTGTTGGGGCCAGGCGCTTGGACCAATAGCCTCAGCGACTGCATCGCGCTGATTGAAGCTCAATACAAGGGCGAACAGTTGACGCGCGAAAGTCGGTCCGTCATCGAGCGCCTCCAACTCAAGATGAAGGTTGTTGAGGCATTGAAGAGGGGTGAGATAACGCTGCTTGACGCAGCGGCCTGTTTCTGCGCGCTGCACGAAGATCCCCGATCGTGGTGCAATCCGGACCATCCTCGGCCGGAACGCGATGATGGTGAAGGCTGGTGCCGTGAGGTCATCAACTGGACGGAGCGCTACATGAGTGGTGATTATTCGCCCGATCAGGTCGCTGCCTTGCGTCGGCGTCTGGAGGCGGAGTTGCAAGAACAGCTGGAATGCGATGGCGATGTGACGTTGCCGCAGTAAGATACCGGGGCGCGGCTAGTTGTGTGTGCCAGCTCACAGCGTCAGCGAGGGGTATTTCGGTCCCTCGTCGACGCTGTGAGCTGGCATGTTCATTTCTCGACCGGGTGTAATTTTGGAAAATTCTTCGAGATAATCGTCTCCCATTCTTCACCTTTTTGACGAACCATGCGGACGCCGGCCCCCTGGCAGGATTCAACAAGGGGGATGCCTTTCTCTGGCCCCAGTACGGCGACGACTTTCGTCAAGCTGTCGGCGTCGATGCCGCGCCGCGCCACAACGGTCACACTCATACGGCCGAGCAAACCGATTCCCGTTCGCGGATCGATAATGTGGGAATAACGTTTGCCGTCGATCTCGACGAACTGCTCGGCGTCGCCTGAGGTGGAGACGGCGGCATGATGCAAGATCAGCCGGCCCGGATCTTTCTCGCCGGGCAAGGTAGCGATGGCGATTTTCCAGCCGTCGGTCTCCGGGGGCGGGCCGCTGACGGCAATGTCGCCTCCGGCCGCCACCAAGGCGCGATCGATGCCGTGTTTTTGCAACACCGCCAACGCCTCATCGGCGGCGTAACCCTTGGCGATGCCGCCCAGATCCAGTTGCATACCCGTCTTGAGCAGCTGCACCGTGCGCTTGGCTTGATCGAGTCGGACGTTCTGCCAACCGACCAGTGCCCGTGCCGCGGCCAATTTGTCCGGGTCAGGCAGCTTGTGTCGTTTGCGGGCCAGACGCCACAATTTGACCACTGGCCCGACCGTCACGTCAAAAGCGCCGCCGGATTGTCGAGACACTTCCTGAGCTTTGGATAAAACAAAGAACAACTCGGCGCTGACCGGCACGGGAGGGCCGCCGGCTTGGGCGCACAGGCGCATCAATTCACTGGTGTTATCGTAGTCGCTCATGATAGCATTAAGAGATGCGATGCGAGCGAAAGCGTCTGCGGCTGCCTTGCGGGCCGTATCTTGGTCTGGGGCATAGAGGACGATCCGGAAGCGTGTGCCCATGTGCGGCTCGGTGAACTCGTAGCGCTTCAGGGTCGGTTCTCCGCTCCCCAAGAGGGCCGCGGCCAGGACGCTGATAAAGTGCGATAGCATAGGGTTTATCTCCTTCATGATCGTTGAGACGCAACTTTGTGGAGCTTAGCACAAATGAAGCGATGGCTACAGTTTTCTGGGTTCTTCAGTCTCGGTTTTCTACTCTGGGCCTTGGGGCCAAGCGAAGCCGTCCCCGAAGCGGGACAGGTCCGCGCCGAAGCGCCGGCCGGTAATCATAAATCATACACCGAGACTATCCCCGGCACCCCGGTCAAGTTCGACATGATTGCCATTCCTGGCGGCGAATTTCTCATGGGCAGTCCACCCGGCGAGAAGGACCGCAAGGACGACGAGGGGCCGCAGCATCCCGTCCGCATCCCCCCCTTTTGGATGGGTAAGTGTGAGGTGACGTGGGACGAATTCGACCTGTACTGGCGCGCCAAGCCGGGCCAAAAAGAGGACAAGGAACCGGAAAATCCCAAAGATGCCGACGCCGTCACCCGGCCGACGCCGCCCTACGCCGACGAGACTTTCAAAAAGGGCCGCGAAGGCCATCCCGTCCTCGGCATCACCTGGCACGCCGCCATGCAGTATTGCCGCTGGCTATCGCTTAAGACCGGCAAACACTACCGCCTGCCGACCGAGGCGGAATGGGAATATGCCTGCCGGGCCGGCACCAAGACGGCCTATTTCTTCGGCGACGATCCCAAGCAACTCGGCGATTACGCCTGGTTTGCGGATAATTCAGATGAAAAAACGTATAAAGTCGGCAGCAAGAAGCCCAATCCGTGGGGCCTTTACGATATGTACGGCAACGTCGCAGAATGGTGCATTGATCGCTATAAAAAGGACGCCTACGCCGCCTTTCCGCGCGACAAAGTCACGCTGTCACCGGTGCTGCTGCCGGACAAGGCCCGTTATCCGCACGTGGTGCGTGGCGGTTCCTGGGGCGATGAGGCCAAAGACTGCCGCAGCGCGACGCGGGTCGCCTCAGAACGCGATTGGCTGCGCCAAGATCCCCAACGGCCGCAAAGCATCTGGTGGATGACCGACGGCGATTTTGTGGGGTTTCGACTGGTGCGGGCCGTCGAGGAACAAGACAACCTGAAGAATTTTCGTTCGCCGATCACCCTCCAGAGTCCGGATGAGTAATATAGCTCTCGGCAATCCCGGCTAGAGAGACACCAACAGGGGCGAGCGGGGGGTGTGAACCCCCCGGTTTACAGGGGCGAGCGGGGGGTGTGAACCCCCCGGTTTACAGGGGCGAGCGGGAGGTGTGAACCCCCCGGTTGTGCTACCGGGGGGTTCACACCCCCCGCTCGCCCTCGGAACGCTACCCCCCGCTCGCCAGGAGGAGAACCATTGACATGAGTAAACCGAGTACGCATTCTCGCGGCGCCACCCGGCGCGACTTTCTGAAAACGGCGGCGGCAACGGGTGCCGCTGTGGCTACGCAATTAACTCTTCCAGCCGTACATGCGGCCGGCAGCGATCGGATCAAAGTGGGGCTGATCGGCTGTGGCAACCGCGGCCGCGGGGCGGCCGAAAACGTGTTGTCCGCTGCTTCGGGCGTACAGATCGTCGCCTTGGGCGACACCTTCGCCGAACCAATCAAGGACGCCCGTGAATTCCTGACGAAATGCACCCAGAAGCAACAAATCAAAGACCGCGGCAATTCGGTTGATCTGCCGGAGTCGCGCTGCTTTGTGGGGCTGGATGCCTACCAGAAGGTGATTGGCTGTCCAGAAGTCAACTATGTGATCCTGGCCACGCCCCCCGGTTTCCGGCCGATTCATATCGAAGCGGCGGTCGCTGCCGGCAAGAACGTTTTTGCCGAGAAGCCAGTCGGCGTGGACGGCCCCGGCATCCGCAAGGTCTTGGCCGCCTACGAGGCAGCCAAAAACAAGGGTCTGGCCATCGGCGTCGGCACGCAGCGGCGCCACCAACGGGCCTACCTGGAAACCCTCAAGCGCATTCACGACGGGGCCATCGGCCCGTTGGTCGGCGGCCGCTGCTACTGGAACACCAATACCAACACCAAGCGCTTAGCCAAGCCGGGCACGCCCGATGTCGCCTATCAGATTCGCAACTGGTACGGCTATCCCTGGCTGAGCGGCGATCACATCGTCGAACAGCACGTCCATAATCTCGACGTGCTCAATTGGGCCTTCGCCGCCCATCCGGTAGCGGCCGTGGGTATGGGCTACCGCGTGCCTCGAGACCCAGGCTACGGTCCCATCTTTAACTTCTTTGCCGTCGATCTGGAATATCCCAACGGGATCCATGCCCTGAGCATGTGCCGTCAAATCAGTTACTGCGCCAACGAAATCGGCGAATATCTTGTCGGCGCCAAGGGAATGTGCCATGTCAGCGCTTTCGAGATCAACGGCAAAAGGCTCTACACGGACAAAGAGAAACGCAAGCACCCCAATCCCTACGTGCAAGAGCATACAGACTTGATCGAAAGCATTCGCTCCGGCAAGCCGCTTAACGAACTGCTGAGTGTGGCCGAAAGCACGCTGACGGCCATCATGGGCCGCATGTCGGCGTACACCGGCAAGCGCGTAACTTGGGAGCAAGCGCTGAACTCGAAAGAACAGCTGATGCCCGACAGCCTAACCTGGGACACGCTGGTGCCGGTGCCGCCGGTGGCCACGCCCGGGAAGACCCCTTTTGTGTAAGGAGTGTTTCCGCCCTAGAGTTTGGAAAACACCAACGGCCTTTGTTGATGAATTTCCGGTCCCCAGGCGCCTGATCGGGTGCAGGCGTGGGGCCGATTGTCCCTACCCAGGAGAGTTTTTAATATGAGCCACACCAACTCGAAACCGAGCGCCTCGCGGCGCGATTTCCTCAAGACGGCTGCGGCGACGGCAGGCGCCGCAGCAGCCGTGCAATTGAGCCTTCCGGCTGTCCATGCGGCCGGCAGCGATGTCATCAAAGTCGGCGTCATCGGATGCGGCGGGCGCGGCACCGGGGCGGCCGAGAACGTCCTCAGCGCCGCGCCCAACGTTAAAATCGTCGCCTTGGGCGATGTCTTTGAAGCACCGCTCAAACGCTGTCGGAAGCGGCTGACCGAGTTCGCCCAGAGCGACCGCATCAAGCAACTCGGCAACTCTGTTGAGCTGAGCGACGGCACTTGCTATCAAGGTCTGGATGCCTACAAGGGTGTCCTGAGCAGCGAGGCCAACTACGTCATCTTGGCGACCCCGCCCGGTTTCCGGCCCCTTCATCTGGAAGCGGCTGTCGCCGCCGGCAAAACCATCTTCACCGAAAAGCCGGTCGGCGTAGATGGACCCGGCATCCGCAGAGTGCTCAAGGCCTACGAAGAAGCCCTCCATAAGGGCTTGGCCATCGTCGCAGGCACGCAACGCCGCCATCAACGCGGCTATCTGGAAACCTTAAAGCAGATTCACGACGGTGCTATCGGCGACCTGGTGGGCGGCCGCGCCTATTGGAACCAGGGCATCTTGTGGAAACGTGACCGCCAGCCCGGCATGAGCGACGCCGCTTATCAGATCTACAACTGGTACGCCTATTTGTGGCTATGCGGCGACCATATCGTCGAACAACACGTCCACAATCTCGACGTACTCAACTGGGCTTTCGGCTCTCATCCCGAAAAAGCAGTCGGCATGGGCTACCGCGTGCCGCGCGACAAAGGCTATGGCGCTATCTACAACTTCTTTGCCATTGACTACGAATATCCCAAGGGCGTCCACGCCTTGAGCATGTGTCGCCAGATTAGCGGCTGCGCCAACGAAGTGGGCGAGTACCTGGTCGGTACCAAAGGAACCTGCCACGTCAATGCCTATAGCATCAACGGCAAGCGCGTCGCTTCGCGCGGCGGCGCCGATCCCTATGTGCAAGAGCACACCGATTTGATTGAAAGCGTTCGCTCCGGCAAGCCGCTCAACGAGCTGAAACAGGTGGCGGAAAGCACCTTGACGGCCATCATGGGCCGCATGTCCGCCTACACCGGCAAGGCCATCACCTGGGACATGGCGCTCAACTCCAAGGAAAACACCTATCCGGAAGGGTTGACGCTAGACATGAGTCTGCCGGAACCGGAGGTCCCCACCCCCGGCGTGACGAAGTTCGTTTGAGGCATTCCGCTTCGCCAATGGCGAACGAGCCGGAAACGTAAGTGAGGACTGCTTTGCCGTCGCTTATGCTTCCGGCTCGTTTGCCGTCGCTTCCGGCTCATTAGGGATGAGGGTAATGATGTACTTGCTGAAAATGGCCAAGCGCCTGTTGCTGGAAACCGACAAACGCCTCTTGTGGAAACTGGCCTGGAACATGGGCGTCAAGGGTGTGTTGTCGGTAGAGAAACACAAACGTCGGCTCCAGCGCGGCGAGGTTTTTCCGCCCTTTTTGTACGTATCGATCATCAACAGCTGCAACCTGCGCTGCCAGGGCTGCTGGGTCGATGTGGCCGCCAAGCAGCAGATCATCGAGCCGGAAGCGATGCACCAACTCATCCGCGAAGCCAAGGCGATGGGCAACGTCTTCTTCGGCATCGTCGGCGGCGAACCGTTCATGCATCCGCACCTGCTCGACATGCTTGCGGAACACCCCGATTGCTATTTCCAGGTTTTCACCAATGGCCAATTCATCCGTTCGGAGACCGCCCGGCGGATGCGCCAGCTCGGCAACGTAACTCCGCTTATCAGCATCGAAGGCAACGAGATCGTCAGCGACCAGCGCCGCGGTCGGCCCGGCGTCTTCAGCAAGACCATGCAGGGCTTGCAAAATTGCCTGCAACACAAAGTCTTCACTGGCGTCTGCACCAGCCTGTGTCAAACGAACATAGACGATCTGCTAACGGAACAATGGCTCGATCGCCTCATCGACATGGGGGTCATGTATGCTTGGTTTCACGTGTATCGTCCGATGGGGCCGGACGCTAACCCGCAGTTGTGTCTGACGCCGGAACAACAGCTGCGAGCCCGCCGCTTTGTCGTAGAGATGCGGGCGAAAAAGCCGATCATCATTATCGACGCCTATTACGATGGCGAGGGCAAAGCGCTGTGCCCAGCCGCGACCGGCATTAGCCACCACATCAATCCCTGGGGCGGCATTGAACCTTGCCCTATCGTGCAGTTTACCAAGGAATCGATCCATGCCAACGAAGCCGACCCTCGTTCGCTGCGCGACAAGTTTTTGCACTCGGAATTTCTGCGCGATTTCCGCGCCTTGGCCCAGGCCACGACGCGCGGTTGCATTGTCTTGGAGCGCCCCGATCTGCTGAAACAACTGGTCGAGAAACACGGCGCTCAGGACGCTACCGTGCGCGGTACGGCATTGGCCGAGTTGGCAGCGATGCAGCCGCGCACCTCGCAATACAATCCGGGGCAGGAAATCCCGGAGAAAAACTGGTTGTATCGCCTGGCCAAACGCTACTGGTTCAACGATTTCGGTGTTTACCGTGGCCACGATCACCGCGCCACGCCCGCAAAGGAAGGAGCGATTAGCTCCTCACCACGCCGCCGTTGATGCGGAGGATCTGCCCCGTAAGAAACTCGGCTGCCGGCGACGCCAGCCAACGCGCTGCTGCAGCCACGTCTTCCGGCCGGCCCCAGCGCCGCAGCGGTGTCTCGCGCCGTACCCGCTCTTGCCAACTTGGAGATGCACTTTCCCCCCAAGCCGTGCGTATCCAGCCCGGCGCCAGGCAGTTCACACGTACCGTCGGCGCCAAACTCAAAGCCAAACTGCGGCTAAAGGCCATGATCGCCCCTTTAGCGGCTGCAAACAATTCGCCGCTGTCGCCCTCCATACCGCTCTCGGCCTGGTCCCAGCCCATATTGAGGATCACTCCGCTTCCGGCTTCGCGCATGCGCCGTCCGACTTCCCGGGACAGGAGCATGGTCGCTGTCACATCGACGGCCAACAGCTCATGCAGCTTGCGTTCGAACGGCCAACGGGCCGCCTCACCTGTGAGCGTATCGGCGCCGGCATTGTTGATCCAAACGTCGAGTCCTCCCCAACAGCTCCACGCTTCTTCTACCAATCGTCGGCAAGCCTCGGCATCGGCAAGGTCCGCCAGCCGCACCTCGCTGCGTACTCCGGCCCGGCGAACTTGCTCCGCCGTCTCCTCCGCTGTTTGCCGGGCGATCCGACCATGCACGAGGACATCTGCCCCTGCCGCCGCCAGCTCCAGGGCAATGGCCCGACCGATGCCGCGGGTCGAACCCGTGACCAGCGCACGCCGTCCTGCCAGCTCGCGCCCTGGTGCGCTGCCGTGCAAACGCAGTCCTTGCAGCTCGGCAAGAAGATCAGCAATGCTGCGCTTCAGGACGGGGTGAAGCAGACCAGGAACCAGCTGCGCCAACGGTTGCAGCACAAAGGGCCGTTCGTGCAGCCGAGGATGCGGCACGGTCAGCTGCTCATCTTCATGGATAAGATCGCCGTATAGCAGCAAATCGAGATCGATGGTGCGCGGCCCCCATTTTTCTTGGCGCTCGCGTCCCAACTGTTGCTCGATATTCCGCAAAACCGCGAGCAGTTCGTGCGGCCCACGCGCGCTCCGCACTTCGGCAACCGCATTCAGATACGGTCCCTGCCCCGCAGGACCGCCGACGGGCCGCGTCTCGTATAACGGCGACACACGCAGCACCTCGATGCCCTCCGTCTGGCGCAAGGCCGCCAGCGCGCACCGCAAATAATTTTCGCGGTCGCCAAGATTACTGCCCAAGGCGAGGTAAGCGAGGGTCATTTTTCGTCGAGCCAGTGCAAGATGATGGCGGCGAAGTAGCAGCCGCTGACGTTCGACGGTTGGCCGGGCGCGACACCATAGCCGCCGTCATCGTTGCGGCAACGGGCGATGAAAGCACGCAGGCGTTCGGCCCCACGCGGCTTAGCTTTGAGCATATGGAAGGCCCGGACGACGCGGTAACACGTCTCCAGATCGGAGCCTTCCGCGCCAGCTTTGCCGAAACCGCCGTCTGAACGCTGGCCGGCGTTGAGCGCGCGCAGCACGTTATCGGGATGCGCGACTTGACTGCCCAGACGCAGGACGGCACAGACAGCGCTGCCCGTATCGCGGGCCATGCCGTCTTCTTGGCCGTAGGTGCCATCGGCGTTGCGCCGCTTGGCGATCTCCGCCAGCCAAGCATCGGCGTGCGGCGGACGCCGGCCCAGCGTCTCGAAACTGGCCGCCGTTAAACGAATTTCCTCGAATGTTTTCGAGTTTTCATCCAGATACTTAATGACCGCATCGATGTATGGCTCCGTAGGTATTTTCATATCGACGATTGCCATGATGCCGACAGCGGTAGGTCGATACGACGCTTGGCCGCCTGGTCGAAGTGCGAAGCCGCCGTTGGCTTTATCGAAACATTTCTGCACGTAAGTGCGGCAGCGCTCCGGATCGCGTGGTGCGGCGCCGAAATACGTCAAGGCGCGAAACGCCGCTGTGGTTGCCGGCAGGTCCGATCGCTGGGCGCGCGCATCGGCGCGAAAGCCGCCATCGTCGGCTTGAAGGTTTTGGAGGTATGCAATGGTGGCTTTATGCGCTTCGCCCTGGGCGCGCAGCGGCACGACCGCCATCAGCAAGCACAAGCAGCCAAACAAGGTGCGTTTCACGGCAAAGATCCTCCGCAGAAGAGAGGAAAGCTCCACTCTGGTTTGTCGTACAAAGAAACACGCAGCGCTGCAATGCCAGAGGAAATCACGGGGTATGCCGCTGAATTTGGGGCAAGCGTAGTAGCTTAAGTGCTAGCGGTCTTTTCCTTCCCCCCAAGGGGGGAGTGGGAAAACCTACTCGGGGCACGGACGCCATCGCGCTCGCCTCTGTAGGACGCAACCTTGTTTGCCTCTATGCATGTTCACTCGATGATGCTGAAGTACAGCACCACGTTACTATCCAGCCGCGGATCATAGGGCGTCTGTAGCCACGGGCCGGGATTGCCGCGCTGGATGATCGTGGCCCCCGCGGCGTGCGGCAGCGTGAAATTGGCAGTGATGGTCGCCGGCGTCGCACCGGACGGTGGCGTCACCGCGCTGACCGTGATCGTTTCTTCGTTGATGTTCCCTGGATCGATCACAAGCTGCGTGCCCGCCTGAATCACGCCGGGCACGCCTGTATTGAGATTGGGGACGAACAGTTGAGCCGCGGCCCCGGTGCCGGTGCCAGTGATGGTGAGCGGCGGTGGTAGGACCGGCAACTGGATTGTCTGGGTGCCGGTGAAATTTGTCGATGTAATCCCCGTCACAGGCGTTGTCGAGGCCGTGGTAAACGTTGTCAGGTTGGTGCGATCCACGATAGCGAACATGCGGTGACGGATCTGCTTGCCCTCGCTGGCCCCAAGCTCCGGCCCCAGCTGCGGTATGTTCGGGTGTCCAACGGCCCCGCCAGGGATCACCTGGAAGAAACCGACCGTCAGGAACACCGCGAAGACATTGCTGCGCGTCGTCACGTTGTTGAACAGCTTGGTCAACAGCTGTGCCTGCAAGTAGGGATGGACGGTTGAGGTAGTCAAACTGCCGGGAGTACCGCCGCCCGCAGCGCCGTCAATGTAGTTCTGGAACAGCAGCCATTGATTCGCTGGCGTAGTTGCTGTTTGCGGCGGCGGATACGCCATCATGTTCCCCGCCGTGTTCTTATTCAAGAACGGATTGTTCGTCCGCAGGATCGTATCCGTCGTGACGCTAAGACCGTTGGGGAATTGCAACTCTCCGCTGGCTTTGCCAAGATATTGCCCCATGCTCAGCGGCATGAAGGGGCGATCATCCAAACCCGTGCCCATATTCACCGGACCAATGGGGACTGGATAAGGGGAAGTTCCGGTGTTGGTATAGGTCCCCATGTTGTAGTAGGCCGGCGAACGCGAGATCATCATGTTGGTGAAGATCTGCGAGACTACATCGCCCGGCAGATTCAAAGGCGTATTGGCCGGATTGGGTGCGATGCCCATGCTCAGATTGGCGTCGATGAGCGCTTGGAGAGTTTCTGCATCCCAAATGGTGTTGATGTTGACCTTGCCGGGGATGCGGCCCAAGCCGTTGACGCCGAAGGCGCGATCGCCGCACTCCAGGAACTCGAACAAGCGATAGAGCCGGTGCGAGCTTCCCGCCGGCAGGGTAGGATCAAACCACCAAGGACAGGCCATTGTGTAATTGTAGGTGGTAATCGTTACCGTTCCCGTGTTATAAGGCCAGGGGGCGGCCAAAGTGATGCTCGTATTGGGAACAATGGCAGAAATCGTGCTGGGGAAGACTTCCTCCGTGGTAGGCCCCGTAGTAGAGATCACATTAACCGGAGCGCCGACAGTAAGACCTGTGGTGTTGGACATTGTGATCGTTGGGCTGCCTGTAGTCGCAGTACCGCCGAGTGTGATGATTCCCGCTATTGGAGGAGAGTCAAGCCAACGAGCATAGTGGCCGAATAGGTTAGCAGGTACAGTATCATCTCCCAGCATGAATTTCTGGGTCAGCTTATAGGGTGGCCAGGCCGATACGTGTAGCAACTCCATCGGGCTGATGGGTGGACGATCGAGGTGGACGAGCCAGTCATAATGGGTGCTGGGCGGCAACGGATAGTTCGTGCGGCCAAAAGTGTTGGAGACATTATTGATAGTGAAGATCGTTCCCATCGGCGGCGGGGGAGTAGCGGTTGTGCTCTGCTCCGCCACAGGACTATCCGTTGGTGCTAGGAATGGGATCGTGGCTACTCCGTTATTATACGTGATCGGTCCGCTCAACTTGAGCAACCCCGTATAGGGTTGTCGCTTGCCGAACGACAAAATGGACTGATTGGATTGTTGTATTGGTACGGACGGGATGTAATCGACCGTCACATACGGGTTGTAGTTTGGCTTCGTGGGATCAAGTTGCGCAGGTAGATACGGATTGGCTAGACGGCGGAGCATCACCGTCAGGCCGGTAGTCCGTTCATCGGGGTTGGTGGGATTGGCAACCCAAGTTGGCTTATAGGTCACGCTGTCCGTTTGCAGTACGGGAATATTAGGTGGCAGACTCGGAGAAGTCGTCGAATAGACAAACGGGTTCTCATAAAGGGGGTTGCCTTTTGAATCGTTCGGTAATGTCTTGGGACCAATCAGGAAAAAATTCCCTGCATCGACACCAGCGTTGATGGTATTGCCCGATCCAGGGACGGTAAATGGCGCTTGCACGACGGGCGGATTCGGTGGCGGATTCGCCAGATTCTGGCTTAGCTGGACGACACCTGAGAAATCCGCATCAGTTGTGCTTTGTGGGAAAGGCCCCGAGATATACGCCTTGCCTAGCACGTTCGCGCTGTCATCGGGCAGCTGTGCTGTGGTGCCCGGAGCATTGGCGGGCGAGTTTGCCTGCTCCATCGTGTACTGAGAGATGGAGATGCGGTACGGGCTATAACCACCACCTCCAATGGGAAGGTTGATATAAAGCGGAACGCGCCATTGATCCTCCGGCTGCGTGTTTGTCCCTCCCGCAGCCGGCATCGTGTTGTACAACTCTATCCACAACTTCACACTCTCGCCGCTCTGGGCAGCTTGCGTTGTATCCAATTGCTGGGCCTCGGCTAATACTTCGTTGAGGACTACTTTAGGTAACTCGGTGCCGAACACCCAGTAGTCGGGGTTGGCCCCGGTCGGGGTGGGATCATCCGGCCCTTGCGT
>JAJPIY010000010.1 GCA_021324515.1 Planctomycetota bacterium | reverse complement strand
GGGGTGGGGGGAATGGTTCTCCCTCCCCCCTTGTGGGGGAGGGTTGGGGTGGGGGGGGAATGATTCTCCCTCCCCCCTTGTGGGGGAGGGTTGGGGTGGGGGGGAATGATTCTCCCTCCCCCACCAGGGGGGAGGGTTGGGGTGGGGGGGAGGAATTGTGCCAAATTCACCCGTGCCCAGTATAACACCCCCGGTTGTTCTATCGGGGGGGTCACACCCCCCGCTCGCCTGGCGCTCATGTGGTTAACTGCCAGACGACGCGCAAGGTCGGCCCCAGGTCGGTTGGTTCGACCGTCAGGACGCCGCCCAGTTGGCGCAACAGTGATTGTCCTGCCAGCCGGCTGACTTCGTCAAGATTTTGCCAAAGCAGCGCGTCGGGCGACGCCTCCCCTTCTGGGCCAGGGATGCTCAGGTTCAAGACGGCGTCGCCCCCTTCTTCTCCGGTTGCAGCTTGTACCGTCGCCTTTGTCCCTGCGCAGACGCCCGCCAGCAGTAGGCGAACCAGCTGCTTGACGGCGCTGCGCGTGCTTTGGAGAGGTGGTATTCGCTGGGACAGGCGCAACACGACGCGGCAGCGCAGCTCTGCTTCCTGTTCCACGACCTCCGTAAGAACACTATTAAGATCGACAGGGTAGGATTTGTCACGCCGCTCCTGGACGACCTGTTGCAGCATTCGCAATAGCCCGGCCGCTTGGGCGCCCTGCTGGCGGATGGCCGCCAATTCTTGGCGTCCCTGCTCATCCACACGCATTTGCATTACGGATGTTTGCAACATGATACTATTGAGTGCATTGTTCAATTCGTGAGCCAAGCCGATGAATGCTTGTCCGATCAGAGCGAAACGTACCAACTCCTCCTGCTCGCGCTGGAGCGCTTCGCAGCGAGCAAGGAGAGCAGCTATATCAGGTGAAGATTTGTTCATGTTATTTCAGGAAAAGTTTTGGCATCCCAATTGCTAGAATCTCTCCAAACAATATGGGCCTTGAAACAAAGGAGCAACCTCCTTCGGAAGCGTCTGAGGAATCGGGCGAGGCTCAGGACGAATTCGAGGGAGGGTAGGAGCGGCCGGTGTGGACCACCGGCCGCTCGCCTGTTGCGTGCCGATTGTGGACGGAGGATTACAAGCTCCTTTTTCGATGGCATTAAGCCGAAATCTGCCCTTGGGAAAGCTCACTCCTCCTTGAACGCTTCCTTTTTGATGTTGTATTCTGCCAGTTTTGCGGAGATGCTGCGCCGCGACAAGCCGCAGATTTTGGCGCAGCGGCCGACGTTTCCTCGGCTCTTTTTCATGGCCCGTATCAGATAACGCCGTTCGAGGTCCAGGGTCACTTCGCGCAGCAGAGCGGGCAAGGGCTTGCTCAGATCGATCGGTACTCCACCGTTGTCGGAAGGCGTGTGCAGCACTTCCAGCGGCAAATCGTCCGGTTGAATGACCGCGCCCCGCGCCGTCACGCAAGCGCGTTCGATGGCGTTTTCCAGTTCACGGATGTTGCCTGGCCAGCTGTGCTTGAGCAGTTTGTCCATCGCCTCGGGTGCAAATGTCGGCGGCTTCTCGCCGGGACGAGCATGCTTGTTGGCGAAGTGGGTGACCAAAAGCGGGATGTCTTCCGGACGCTCACGTAACGGCGGCAGGTCGATCTTGATGACGTTGAGTCGATAATACAAGTCTTCGCGGAACTTGCCCTTCTTGACCAGGGAAGTCAAACTGCGATTGGTGGCGGCAATGACCCGCACGTCCACCTCAATGCTAGTCGTGCCACCGACGCGCTCAAAACGGCGTTCTTGCAGGACGCGCAGCAGTTTGGCCTGCATAGGCATGGGAATGTCGCCCACTTCATCGAGGAATAGCGTACCGGTGTCGGCTTGCTCGAAACGGCCCTTGCGCTGGCCGACCGCGCCGGTGAAGGAGCCTTTCTCGTGACCGAACAATTCGCTCTCGAGTAGCGTCTCCGGCAGGGCGGCGCAGTTGATGGCCACAAACGGGCCGGAACGGTGCGTTGAAGAAGCATCGTGAATCGCCCGCGCCACCTGCTCCTTGCCCGTGCCGGTTTCACCTTCGATCAGCACCGTCGTCGTCGTCTGGGCCACACTGCGGATCAACTCGAAGACGGCGTGCATCTTCGGGTTGACGCTCAGTACGCCGCGGAAAGCATATTGTTCCTGTAAACGCTCGCGCAATTGCAGCACCTCATCCTGCAAGGTTCGCTCGCGCAGGATACGTTCGATCACCAGCCGCAGATGTTCCGGATCCACGGGTTTGGGCATGAAATCATAGGCCCCAGCGCGCATGGCCTGCACCGCTTGATCGATGCTTCCGTAGCCTGTCAGGACGATGACGGTCACGGGTAACTTGTGTTCCTGAATTCGTTCAATCAGCTTCATGCCGTCCAGACGCGGCATCTGCAAATCGGTCAGGAGAATGCTGTACGGATGCTCGGTGAGGGCTTTGAAGGCCGCTTCTCCGTCCGTGACGGTATCGATCTTATATTGCCCCGCCGCCTCCAAGAGTGTCTTAAGCTGTTCGGAGGTGGCTTTGGAGTCTTCGGCGAGCAATATCCTTCGTTCCATGTCAACCTCAAGTAGCAAAACTGGGAACCTATCTGCATAATATTGAGAAAGAGTTTGCCAAACAAGCGGCCGGCGCCAAGCCGTTTGGGGTCTTTGTGCGGTCTCAAGGTCGAGCCGGCTACCGTTGATGTCCCTAGGGTTGTCTTGGTCGCCCTGATGCCCGATAACAGACTTAGTATGCCAGGTCAGTCATCTATGCTGAGCATGGGGAGATTCGACACGGGGGCAAGCGGGTTTTGGGTTAGCGCTGGCGAGCGGGGG
>JAJPIY010000067.1 GCA_021324515.1 Planctomycetota bacterium | reverse complement strand
GGGGTGGGGGGCTTCTTCCCTCCCTCCCCCCTGGTGGGGGAGGGCTGGGGTGGGGGGCTTCTTCCCTCCCTCCCCCCTGGTGGGGGAGGGTCGGGGTGGGGGGGGAGGAATTGTGCCCCGTATAACCTGGAGGAGTTGGTGATACGATTTTGGTTTTTGCTCTCCGCTTTCGCGGTGTCCTTGGTGGTCTCTTAGGGGAGTGGGCCAGGCCGCAGAAATTTCCTCCTTTCGCGCGTGGTCCCTAGAGGCGGTGTCATTCCTCCTATTCGCCGCAGCCTTATTTTTCCGATAACAGTATGGGCTGGTAAAATCGGCACAATCCGTGCGAGGAGGAAAAATGCTCCAAGGCTACTACAGTGCAGCTTCGGGCATGAGCGCTGCTCTGCAAAATCAGGACATCCTGGCCCAGAACCTCGCTTACGCCCCGGTCCCCGGCTATCGCCGGCAGATGCTGTCCTTTGAGGAGTTTGTCACGCCCTCCTCTGCGGCAGGCGCTCCTACGACGAATCCGCCTCTGCATGGCGAGCAGGTTGCGCGAAATTCCTCGTCCTTTGCCGCAGGTACTTATCAGCATACGGGTAATCCGTTGGAGTGCGCCATCCAAGGCGATGGCTTCTTCGTCCTGAATGGGCCTGACGGCCCCCTGTACACGCGCAACGGCCAGTTCCACCTCAATGCCGACGGCGAATTGGTCAGCGCGAACGGCTACCCCGTCGGTGGGAGCAATGGACCGCTGCGTATTCCGGCCAACGCGGGACAGATTCAGATCGCCCAGGATGGCACGATAACGGCAGACGATATACCCGTTGGGCAGCTTCGGCTGGCATCCTTCGACGACGTAAACCAGCTCCAGCGCGTCGGCGCCACCCTGTTCGCGGCGCCGGCGGGCGTTGAGCCGCAAACCTCTACCGCCCTGGTCCGCCAGGGCTACCGCGAAGGCTCCAATGTACAAGTGGTCCAGGAAATGGTGCAAATGATCGCGGGTCTGAGGCAATATGAGGCGGCGGCCAAGGCCCTGCGCTCCTTGTCCGACGCCATGCAGCAGCGAACGAACGCGGCGATGTAAGACTGTTCTCCAACAGAGTTTGGGAACGAGGAGGTATCTTATGATCCGCGCCCTCTTCACGGCCGCCACCGGCATGAACGCCCAGCAGACCATGGTGGACACCAGTTCCAACAACCTGGCCAATGTCAACACCGTGGGCTTCAAGCGCATGATACCACAATTTCAAGACCTTATTTATCTCAATGACCGTACACCCGGCTCGATCGCTCAACAGGGGATGCCGCTGCCCAACGGCTTACAGGTCGGCCACGGCGTCGCCGTCTCGAGCAATGAAAAAGTGTTCACCCCCGGCACCCTCAACAACACCGGCAATCCTTTCGATGTGGCCATCGACGGCGACGGCTTCTTCCAGGTGACCATGCCCAACGGCATGATCTACTACACGCAGGCCGGGAATTTCAGCATCAACAACACCGGCAATTTAGTGACCTCCGACGGGTTCCTGATCAATCCGCAGATCAGCATCCCGCAAAACGCCACGTCCGTGTCCATCGGCCAGGACGGCAGCGTATCGGTGATGACGCCCGGCGCAACCACGCCCACTCAGGTGGGCCAGCTTCAGCTGGTGCGTTTCCAAAACCCGGCCGGCCTCAACAACGAAGGCCGTAATCTGTATTCGCAAACCCTGGCTTCCGGCTCGCCGGTCCAGACGCAGGCCGGCCAAAACGGCGCCGGGCTAATCCGCCAAGGTTTTCTCGAAGGCTCCAATGTGGACGTGGTCTCCGAGATGGTCAATCTGATCCTCGCTCAGCGCGCCTACGAGTTCAACACCAAGGCCATTACCACTGCCGATCAGATGCTATCTTTCACCACCAACCTTATCCGGTGAGCGAGCATGGGCCGCGGTTTTCCGATCTTCGTTGTTGTTTGTTCCTGGGCTTGCGTTTCCGGCTGGCTTGAAGCGCAAGCCCCAGGGCCGATCGTCCTTGTGCTCCGCGCGGTGGCGACGGCGTCCGGCCCCCAGGTCAAGATCGGCGATATTGCCGATCTTCAAGGGTGTGAAGGGCCAGAACGCGAACGGCTTGCGCGCCTGGACCTGGCCGAGCTGCCCTTGTCCAGCCAGCCCATTTTGGTGTCGCAGCAACAGATAGGCTTCCGTCTGCAATTGGCGGGCCTGGCCCCCGGATCGTATCGTCTCGAAGGGCCTAGCTGCGTCCGCGTCCGCCGGCCCGCCGGGGAAGGCCTGGACGACCAGATCGCCGCCGCCGCCCGAAGGGCCTTGGAACAGGCCCTTTCTGGACAGAGCGACGACTACCGCATTGAGCTGGCCCAGGCGATCGTTCTGCCACCCTTGTCGGCCGAGGGCGGCGATATCCATTTGGAAGCCGCGGTGCGTTCGCAAGTCGTGCCGCCTTGCCGCGTGGCCGTCGAAGTTGGCATTTACGTCCGCGGTGCGCGCCGCAGCGGCGTGATTGTCTACCTGGACGTGAAGAAGCTCCAGCCGGTCCCGGTCGCCATTCGCCGCATCGAAAGCGGAGAAATACTCAGCGCAGACAACGTTCGCCTGGAGCGCGCCGCGGCGCCTCCCGGATCGGCCCCAATCACAAACAAGGAGGCCATTGCTGGACTGATGGGCCGTCGCGCCCGCCGGCCGATGGCCGCTGGACATGTGATCGAACCGGACGACGTGGGGCTAGACGCGCCAAGTGCCGCAGTCGCCGTCGTTCGCGCCAACGAACTGGTGCATTTGATCGCCACGGTCGGACCGCTGCAAGTCAAGACCCGCGGAGAAGCCTTGCAAGACGGCCGTATCGGACAGCTCATTCAAGTGCGCAACCTGGATTCCAAGAACGTCGTGACAGGACGAGTCGTGGATCATTCGACTGTCGAAGTGGAATATTGAGAGGCCCAAGATTTCCGGTCGATGAGGAGACGAGCAATCCTCCACCGGAAATCAGCAACCCGATTGAGGGACCGCCATGACGCGCTGGCTTCGTTGGTTCCTTGGCTTTGTGTTGGCCGTCTGCGTCTTTTCACCTGCCTGGACGAGCGCCGATTCGATCTGGCAACGGCACAATTTCTTCAGTTCGTTCCTGTATGTGGACAACCGGGCGCGCCGGCCGGGCGACATTGTCACCGTGCTCATCACCGAAAGCACCGACATCCAACATCAGGACCAGCGCAATCTCAATCGCAAAACCGATACGGGCGGCGGGCTGAGCCTTACAGGCAACATCACCGGGACCAGCAAGACCGCGAACCGGACGGCCAATTCCGGCCTGACTACCGATGTCAACGCCAACCGTAATTTCACGGGAAACTCTACGTACAACATCAATCAGACGTTCACCGACACCGTCACCTGTACCGTCGTCGCCGTACAGCCCAACGGCAACTTGGTGATCGAGGGCTACCGCCAGCGCGTCGTCAGCCGCGAAGTGCGCACCTTGCGTCTTTGCGGCGTCATTCGCCCTATGGACATCAACTACGACAATACCATCCCCTCGTCCTACGTGGCGAACTTCCAGATTCAGTACCTTGGGCGCGGCGTGGAAACCAACTTCACCAACCAGGGATGGTTTAGCCGTTTGTTGAATCATTTTTGGCCCTATTGATGTTCCGAGCGAACGGGGTATTGGTACACCCTGCTCGTCGGAAAAATGCTGAGGTCCGCCATGCTCCGCGTAGCTTTTGTTTTGGGGAGCGTCCTCGCCCTGGCCGCGCCCGCGCAAGCCGGGGCGCGCATCAAAGATATAACCGACCTGGAAGGGGCGCGAAACAACCAATTGTATGGCTTCGGCCTGGTCGTCGGTCTCAACGGCACCGGCGGGCGCAGCCGCTTCACGCAGCAAGTCGCTGTAGACATGATGAAGCGCTTGTGCGTCGTCTCGAAAATCGCCTTCCAGCAATTGACGGACAACACCTTTGTATCGCCCAACATCTCCGCGGTGATGGTGACGGCCGAGATCGGTCCATTTGCCCGGATCGGCAGCCGCCTGGATGTCACCGTATCGGTCCTCGACGACGCCACCAGCTTGCAGGGCGGCACGCTGTTGTTCACGCCGTTGCACGGCGCCGATGGGGTCGTCTACGCCATCGCCCAAGGACCGCTGTCGGTCGGTGGCTTCGTCTTCGGCGGGGCGGCGGCCAGCGCTCAGAAGAACTATGTGTCCGTCGCCCGTATCCCCGGCGGAGCCTTGGTCGAACACGAAGCGCGCGGTGAAGTGCTGTGCAAGGGCCGGGTCCATCTGCTGCTGAAAAACGCTGATTACGCTACGGCGCGATCCGTCGCCGCCGTCATTAATCAATGGATGCCAGGCCATGCCCTGCCGCTTGACGCCGGCACGATCGAAGTCGTGGTGCCCCCCGAAGCGCGCTCCCATGCTGTGTCTTTTCTCAGCGATTTGGGCAATCTCGAAGTGCTGACCGATGCGCCGGCGCGCGTAGTCATCAACGAGCGCACCGGCACCGTGGTAGCTGGTGAAAATGTCAAGTTCGCCACGGTGGCCATCGCCCACGGCAACCTCGCCATTGTCACCCGCGAAGCTCCGCAAGTATCGCAGCCCAACGGCTTCAGCCAGGGGCGAACGGTGGTCGTCCCGCGTACGCAGATCGGTGTTACGGAGCAGCCCGCCCAGCTGTACATCGCCCCGCAGACCGTCACCGTTGCCGATCTTGCTCGCGCCCTTAACGCCCTGGGGGTCTCGCCGCGCGACCTGATTTCGATTTTCCAGGCCATCAAACAGGCGGGCGCTTTGCAGGCGGAATTAGTTATTATTTGACGACTTTTCGGATCCTGACGGAACTAAGGGCGGACACTATCGGAAGGGAGGAGTAAATGATTGGCCCCGCACTCACCTATGGTCCACAATTGAGCGCCCTGTTTAGCGTGCCAGGTATGATAGACGGACAACAGAAGCCGTCGCTGAAAGATGCCGCTCAGGGGTTCGAGAGCGTTTTTCTGTCGATGCTCTTCAAAGAGATGCGGCAAACGCTCGAACCTGGTTCGCTGTTCGGCAACGACAGCAGTGACATCTACGGCGGGTTGTTCGATCAGTTCATGGCCCAGCACTTGGCGCAAGGCAAAGGTATGGGCCTGGCCCAGGCCCTCCTGAAGCAATTGGAGCCGAAAGTTGCGCATGGAGCGTCCTCCTCGAACGCTGCCCCCCGAAGTGGAGAGGCGCGTTGTCGCACTCTGTGACGGTCATTTGACGCGCGAGCAAACACTGCTGGCGGATTTGCTACGCTCTTTGCGGCAAGTCCGCACCGCTTTTCTGCAACGCACTCTGAGCGTACTGCCCGCGCTGCAACTCCAGCAGAAACAGTTGGTCCAGGAGGCGACCGAGATGGCGGCAGTGCGCGACCGCTTCCGCACTGCGCTGGCTGACCTGCTGGGCGTCTCCGAACAAGAAGTGACGCTGCGTGCGGTTGCGCTGGCGTTGTCGCCGCCCGCAC
Source organism: Planctomycetota bacterium (assembly GCA_021324515.1). GTDB lineage: Bacteria > Planctomycetota > Planctomycetia > Gemmatales > Gemmataceae > JAJPHU01. The sequence continues at coordinate 21,839 of JAJPIY010000067.1, read as the reverse complement.
GGGACCGGTTGCTCCAGCGCCGCGACCACCTCGCCGCGATGGTGCGCGAGGCCGACCAACTCTGCCAGCACAACGCCGCCCTTCTCGGCTATGCCCGCGGCTTCTTCGCGTGCCTGTTCGCGGGCCTGACGGGCGCCAGCCCCAACGAATGCTATGGCCGGCAAGGCGAGCGCCAAAGCCCCCTTGTTCCGACGCGCACAGGAACACTCCTCGAAGCACGGGTATGACGCCATGTCTCTCTACACGGTCGGCGTATCGGCGTTGGATGTCGCTCAGAACGCCCTCAATCTGATTGGCAACAACTTGGCCAATGCCAACACACCCGGCTACCATGAACAGGTCATGGACCTGACCGAATCCTATCCAACCCAGATCGGTAATATCTCGGTCGGCAGTGGGGTGCAAATCGCTGATACGCGCCGGCTCATCGACAACCCGCTGGAGACCGCGATCACCAACCAAACCTTCGCCCTCGCCGACACGACGGCCCAGCTGAACACTTTGCAGCAAGTGCAAACCAACCTAAGCCCGTCGTCCGGGTCGATCGGCGACGCCATCGAACAGTTTTTCAACGATGTCAACCGCCTGGCCACTAACCCAAGCGATACGACGCAGCGCACCGTCGTTCTTGACGACGCTCAAAATCTTGCTGCCACATTTAATTCACTGAGCACGTCACTGACGCAGATCCAGAACGGCTTAGATACCCAGCTGAACAACAGCATCACCGACATCAATTCCCTGGCCCAGCGGATCGCCCAGCTCAACGACGAAATTGCCAATGCTACCGTCAACGGCGCCACGCCCAACGACCTCCTGGACCAGCGGGGCCAACTTATCAACCAACTCGCCGGTGAGATCAACGTGCAGGTAGTGCCGGCCAATTTGAACCAGGTTAACGTTTTGGCTGGCGGTACGCCGCTTGTCGTCGGCAACCAGAACCAAAAACTGCAATACTCCCTTGCCAGCGGCAATCAGGGTCAAGTGACGGCGGCCGGTTCGACCACGCCCCTAATAGTGACGGGAGGGCAGGTGGGTGGAATGCTGGCCGTTCGCAACCAGTCGCTTCAGGAGGTGCAGACGCAACTCAACACCCTGGCTGGCGCCATCGCCCAGCAGGTAGACGAGGTGCAGGCGACGGGCCTGGGCCTCTCCGGGCCTGCTACCATCCTGTCCGGGACGCGCGGCGTCAACAATGTCAACGTGCCGCTGGATAAGGCGGGTCTGGCCTTCCCTCTCCAGGCGGGCACGCTGTACGTCAGCGTCACCAACCTGTCTACCGGGGCGCGCACTTTGACGCCGGTGAACATCAATCCCACCACGCAAAGCCTTAATGACGTTGCCGCCGCCCTGAGCGCCGTGCCCAATATTCAAGCTGTTGTCGATCCGCAAAAGGGCACTTTACAGGTCCTTGCTCAGCCAGGCTATGCTTTCGATTTTGCTGGCCGTTTGCCGTCCGCACCGAACACCAGCGGCTACACCGGCACGGCCACGCCGCAAGTCGGCGGCCAGTATACGGGGACCAGCAACGACACCTATACGTTTCAGGTGATCGGCAGCGGCACGGTCGGCGTCACGCCCAACCTCCAGCTGCAAGTCAAGGATTCGTCCGGCAATTCTCTGGCCCTGCTGAACATCGGCCAAGGCTATTCGCCGGGCACGCCGTTGCCGGCGGCCAAGGGCGTCACCGTGCAGCTGGCTTCCGGCACGGTCAACAACGGCGATACGTTTTCGACGCCGGTCATCGCTCAACCGGACACGGCGGGCCTCCTGACCGCCTTGGGCCTGGGCACGTTCTTCACCGGCAGTACGGCTTCCGACCTGGCCGTGCAGCCGGCCCTGCTCAACAATCCCAACTTGTTGGCTGCTTCACGCAACGGCGACAGCGGCGACAATAGTAACCTGACGCGCCTGGCCGCCCTGCAAACGCAGCCGATCCTGGCCAACGGCACCCAAACCCTCACCCAGGGCTACAACGCCATCGTGGGCAGCGTGGCCACCCAAGTACAGGCGCTGACCACTCAGCAAACCAGTCAACAGGCCCTCGCGCAGCAGCTGCAAACCCAGCAGCAGGAGATCTCCGGAGTCGATACGAATGAAGAGTTAGTTCAGCTCATGAATTACCAACAGGCGTTCCAGACCGCCTCGGAGTACATCGGTACAGTGAATACCACCTTGCAGTCTTTGTTCCTCCTCGTCCAACCGAGCATCGCATAATCATGGACCTGCGCATCACCCCTCAGATCATTGCCGCCAATGCCATCGCCAACGCCCAGAAGCAGAGTACCCAGCTGGGTATTCTTCAACAAGAAGCCTCGACCGGCTTACGTATTCTTCAACCGTCGGACGACCCAGCCGCCGCGCTGCAAGTATTGGGCTACCAAGCCCAGAACAATCGTCTGAGTATCTACCGGCAGAACATCGCCGACGCCCAGGCCAAATTGAACAGCAGCGTTTCGACGCTCAATGAGGTATCCAATCTGCTGACGCAGGCGAAAGACCTAGCGCTAGAAGGCAGCAACAGCGCCAACACGCCGGATGCATACCAGGCGATGGCCGCCCAGGTTGACTCCATCCTCAAGGAAGTGATCCATCTGGCCAATACGCAGCAGAACGGCCAATACCTCTATGGCGGGACTGCTTCACAAACGCAGCCGTTCACCACCAACGCCCAAGGACAGGTGGTCTACAATGGCTCGACCCAGCCGATGAACGAACCGATCGGCTCAGGCCAACAGGTGCAGACGTTATACGTTGGCAGCCAGGTCTTTCAGTCGCCAGACGTTTTTCAAGTCCTCTCGTCGCTGCGTGATGCGCTGGCCAATGTCAACAACCTGTCATCCAGCGCGCAAATGGCCGCCATTCAGCAGACGTTGACCCAATTGGACAACGCTAATACTAGCGTTCTCGATATTGTCGGCCAGCAGTCGGCCAGCTTGCAAAACTTGCAGGGCCTCGACCAGCAGATCCAGGAGGTGCAGTTACAAACGACGCAACAGATCGGCAATCTACAGAATGCCGATTTGAGTCAGGTGGTAATCGGCCTGCAAGAGCAGCAAAACCTATTGCAAGCGACGCTCTATTCCGCTGCACGAGTCCTCAACACGAGCCTGCTTAACTTCATCCGATGATCCCGCGGTATAGACGTTGGGGCAGTCAGTATTTCTCCACGGCCGGTTGTGCGGGGCCTTTCTTCGCTGGTTCTTTCTCCTTTGCCGGTGCATTGGCCGGCGCGTTGCTGCGGTCGAGCATGGATTCGAGCACTTTGACCAAAGATTGCATACTGGCCTGGTTTTCTTTATCGGCAGCGCGGAGGTGTTCGCGCAGACTGGCGATCTCTTGCCGGCAGCGCATCACTTCCTGTCGCGCCTGCGTCACTTCCTGCGTCGCTGTCTGCACCTCGCCGCGTGAAGCCAGCACAGCGCGCTCGCGCTCTTCCAAGAGCGCCTGCACGCCCTGCAAGCGTGCCAGGAGCGATTTATTTTCATCTTGCAATTCCGCCACCTTCTGCGATAAGTCCGCCGCCTGGTACTCAGCCAACTGGTTGTAGCCGGCCAGGTTGACCGGCCCCGGCGGCCCGCCCGAAGGGCCGGGAGGAGTCGGCCCGCCCGGCCCAACCGGCCCGAAACCGCCCGGCGGACGGGCGGCCCAGGAACTTTTGTCGAGCGCCGGCAAGCCGCACTGGGATTGGCTGAAACAGCCGCTCGCCGCCACGGCCGCCGATAAGCCCAACACCTTCAGCTTACGCCGCCAAGGAATTAGCGACATGCTTGGCCTCCTTAGTCCTCGAGAAGCGACGCTTCGACGCGGCGTCGCCAACCATCATGATTTCCCTTCTTGATACCGGCAGTGCAACCGGATGTGTTGCCCACAGCCGCAGAAGATGTCAATGGCCTGGATCAGCTCGCCGCTACGAAGTACCTCGATTCGCGGCTCCGCCATCGGCCCCTGACCGGGGACGCCGACGCGCGCCGAGTCGCTGCTGAGACGTACGCACGTCCCGCGCACCACTGCCCCCGCGTGAACCTCACCGTACATCCGGTCTGCTGGCTCGCCATGCATGGTCATCCTCCGTGCATTCGCATGTACTCGCCCAGATGAAACAGGGCAACGTTCAAAAGCCGCGAAATGCGTGATTCCGATAGATGCAACACTTCGCCGATCTCTTTCAGGCGTAAATCTTCCAGATAATACAAGGTGACGATCAGCCGCTCGCGTTCGTCGAGGGCACCCAGCGCCTCGGTAAGCAGCCGTAGTTGTTCTTCCTTCTCGACTACTCGATCGGGTTGGTGCGGGTCGTCTAGCCGCGTCCCGATTGGCTGGCCATGTTCCTCCCAGGACAGCCAGCGCGTCATGCGGATGGCGGCGAGACAATCGGCGACTTCCATCTCGTTCAACCCCGTGGCGGCAGCCAGGTCTGCGACCGTCGCCGGCGGCGGCAACGCCTCGTAGGCTTGGCGCACTCGCGCCATCTGTTGGAGCATTTGCTGCGGCAACGGGCAATTGCGCCGCAGTTCATCGAGGACCGCCCCGCGGATGCGCCTGTAGGCATACGTCTTGAATTGGGCGCCGCGCTCCGGATCGAAACGGTGGGCCGCTTCGACCAAGCCGAGAACGCCTGCCGACTCCAAGTTGTCCACATCGACGCCGGGCGGCAGCTCCGCCGCCATCTTGCCGACCAAATGCCGTACTAGCGGCAGGTGCTCAACGATGAGTTGGTCGCGCCGCTCCTTTTGGGCCACAGCATCGTAGGCTCGCTTCGCTTGCTGCATGATGTACTACCCTCGGCTGAATCCGGCACAACTCTTCCCTCTTGCGGGGGAGGGAGAAAAAGGCCGCAATTAGCCATGCCAAATCGAGATCACTTCGCTCCTCCTAAATCTTCCGGTTTGAGCATGGCGACCGGCTCCAATACCAGGTCGCCAGGCACTTCCTGAAAGGCGATGATGGCCAAGTCCGGCATACTCCGCATGAGAGCGTGCCGTACCGGCCGACGCAGACTGGCATCGGTCAAAAGAGCAATGTCCTGACCGCGCGCTGTCGCTTTCCGCCATTCGTTCAGCAAAAACATGACCATTTTCTCCAGGCGTCCTGGATCAACCGCCAGCGTTTTCTCGTGCAACGTCCGCCGCAGTTCCAACTCCAGTCGCGGATCGAGAATGATGGCGTGCAGCCGGCCCTGAGCGTCGCGGTAGCGGTCGCAAATGACCCGTCCCAGATCGACGCGCACGCGCTCCGTCAACTCCACCGGGTCTTTGGTCACCGGCGCGTGGTGAGCCAGCCCCTCCAGGATGCGCGGCAGGTTCGAGATCGGCACATGCTCTTCCAGCAGCAGGCAGAGCACGCGGTGCAGCGTACCCATCGACAACATGTTCGGCAGCAGTTCATCGATCACCGAGGGGTTGGTCTCGCGCGCTTTATCGACGAGCATTTTGAGATCTTCGCGGCTGAAAAGTTCATGGGCATGCCGACGAAGGACTTCGCCCAGATGGGTAATGAGCACGCTTGGGGCGTCGACGACGGTGAAGCCGCCCAGTTCAGCGCGCGGGCGGTCATTTTCGTGGATCCAGCGGGCCGGTAAGCCAAAGGCCGGCTCTTTCGTGGTTTCACCTTCCAGGGAGATAGGCGTCTTAGCGGGATCGATGGCCAGCAGGCGTTCAGGCCGCAGTTGGCCACGCGCCACTTCTCTCCCCCCAATAAGGATACGATAAGTATTAGACTCCAGTTGGATATTATCGCGCAAGCGGATCGGCGGCACCCATATGCCATCCTTCCGCGCCAGATCACGGCGCAGCCCGGCCACGCGGTCGAGCAAACCGTTGCCGCGACGGGGATCGACCAGTGGAACAAGCCGGGCGCCAACTTCGACGGCGGCCCGGTCGGTTTGCAAAAAGTCGTCCAGGTACATCTCCGCTACGGGTTTGGCGGGCACACCTTCGGAACGAGGAAGGGCCGTCCCGCGAGACGGAGTCCCCCCAAGAGACGGACGTCTTCCGCTTAACCGGTTCGCGCTGTAATAAAGCAGACCGGCCAGGACGGCAAATGGCAACAGCGGCAGGCCCGGCACCAATGCCAAGACAAATAGGATCAAGGCGCCAATGATTAGAGGCCGAGGGTTCATCGTCACCTGGGCGCCGATTTCCACTCCCAAGCTCGTTTGCGTCGTCGCTTTGGTCACCAACATGCCCGAGGCCGTCGCCACGATAAGGGCCGGTATTTGCGAAACCAGGCCGTCGCCAATGGAAAGGATCGAATAGGTCCGGAACGATTGAGCAAACCCCATGTTGCGGGTCAGGCCGACGACGAAGCCGCCGACAAGGTTGACGGCGGTGATGATGAGACCGGCGATGGCATCCCCGCGGACGAATTTGCTGGCGCCGTCCATCGCGCCGTAAAATTCGGCCTCGCGGAGCAGTTGTTGGCGGCGGCGCCGCGCTTCCGCTTCATCGATCGCGCCGGAGTTCAGCTCAGCGTCGATGGCCACTTGCTTGCCGGGCAGGGCGTCGAGGGTGAAACGCGCGGCCACCTCTGAGATGCGGCCGGCCCCTTTGGTGATGACCACGAATTGGATGATGATAAGGATAAGGAAGATCACCAAACCGACGACAAGGCTGCCGCCGACCACAAAATTGCCGAATGCGGAGACGATATGCCCGGCGCTGCCCTTGAGTAAAATCAACCGCGTCGTCGCCACGTTAAGAGCCAGCCGGAACAGCGTCAGGAGCAACAAGAGCGAGGGAAACACCGAGAAATCCAGCGCCTTGGTAGCGCTCAGGGTGACCAGCAGCAGCAGGATGGTCAGGCCAAGGTTTAACGCCAAAAGCAAATCGAGAAGCGGCGGCGGCAGGGGCACCAGTAACACCACCAGCACGCCCAACAGCGCAACGGAAAGCACGAACTCGCTCCGCTGCCCCAACCCATTCTCAAGCGGAGCGGGAGAAAGATCCGAAAGCGTCCCTGCTTTCGACATAAGAACACTCTCAATGCGACTACGCTAATCCTCGTAACCGATACACATAAGCCAACACTTCAGCAATGGCTTGATACAGCGCCGCCGGAATCTCCTGTCCGACTTGCACTGCTTTATAAAGTGCTTGCGCTACCGGCTTGCGCTCGACGACGGGTACGCCATGCCGCCGGGCTGTCTCGACGATGCGGCGCGCGACGTAGCCCGCGCCCTTGGCCACGACGCGCGGGGCGCCTAGCGTCCCCTTCTCATAGCGCAGGGCGATGGCCAGATGAATCGGGTTCGTAATCACAACGGTAGCTCGCGGTACATCGCGGACCATGCGCCGCTGACTTAGCTCGCGCGCGAGTTTACGGATGCGGAGCTTGATGTGCGGATCGCCTTCTTCGCGCTTGATTTCCTCTTTTAACTCCTCGCGTGTCATGCGCAGCGTGGCCTCGAAGCGTAGCCGCTGCCACATGTAATCGACGGCGCCGATGAGAGTAAAAGCAGCGGCGACAACTACGCCTAGAAGCAATACCATGTCCCATGTCTGGGCAACGGTGCTGGGCAAGCCCTGCTGATGGAACGCCGCTAGCCGAGCGAAACGTCCTTTCATCAACCACACGGCCAGTACAAGGGTCAACGCCGCTTTCGCTGTGGCCGTGCCGCCGCGCAACAGCGCCGGCAGGGAAAACATCCGCCCCAGTCCCGCCGCTGGATCGACACGCTCCCAGTTCGGCGCCGCCAGCACGGGCAAGACCCGAAAACCCGCCTGCCCCACCATCCCAGCGAGGGCAATCACGAACAACAGAGCGAACAGGACTTCCACAGTCTGTAGGCCGCGCATCAGGAAGCTGGTCAGCAAGTCGCGGATCTGTTGCGGTCCCAGATCGCGGACAAAACTGCACAGTATCCCGTAACGTACCGCCTCCAGCAGGTTCGCGCCCATGTCATGCGAACGAACCCATAGTACTCCCACCGCGGCCCAAAGCAGCAGTCCCGCCGTCAGTTCTATACTGACAACCACCCGACCCTGCGCTCGCGCTTCTTCGCGCCGGCGCGGCGTCGGGGCTTCTGTTCGTGAATGCCCTAGATCTTCGGCCATAAGGTCACACCAAGCGTTGCAGCAAAGCGCCCATATGGGCGATGCAACGCACCAGGGCGAGAAGGAAATCCGGCAACAGCACCAACAAGGCCGCCAGTCCAATGACAATGCGCAGCCCGAAACCGATCGCAAAGAAATTCATCTGTGGCGCCGCGCGTATTATCAAAGCCAAGACAATCGAACAAAGAAACAGCAGCGCGCCGACCGGAGCAGCCAACGTGAGACCCCATTCCTGGGCCGACGACAACCCTTCGGTCATCGCCGTCGCGGCTGTGCCCAGGCGAAACGTAGGGACCAGGGAAAGGCCGCCCAGAGGCACGTACAAAAATGTGCTGTGAAGGGCGGCCAGAAACAGATGATGTCCATTCAGTCCAAAGAACAACAAGCCAGCCAACAAATGGAGAAGCTGGCTGACAATCTGTGACGGATTCGCCGCCGAGGGATCGGCCTGCGCCGCCAAGGCCAATCCTAGCTCCTGGCCCAAATAGTCTCCGGCAATCTGGACCGGCAAAAGGACCAGGCCCATCGCATAGCCGAGGAAAGCGCCCAGCAGGATCTCTTTGCCCACAACTATGCTGAAAATCAGCCACGATGCTAGTCCTTTCTCGGCGAGGGCCGGCGGCAGCGCGGCGTCGCCCAGAAACAGGAAGTACAGCACGGTCAAAGCTACAGCCAGGCCCACCTTGATGGTGCGCGGCGTGGCCGCACCGCCCAGTAAAGGCAGCACCGCTACAAACGCTCCCGTTCGCGCCAGCATTAGCGTGAACGATAGGACCAAAGGTTCGATCACCGCCCCACCTCCGCGGCCCGTTCGAGCATGCGCATGGTGAAATGAATGGCTGTTTGCATGGTCCACGGCATCGCCACGATCAGGACAAGACCAGCAGCCAGGAGGCGCGGCACGAACGTAAGCGTCTGTTCTTGGATGCTGGTGATGGTTTGCAAAATGCTGATGAGCAGACCGACGACGAGGCTGGCCGCCAACGTCGGCAGCGCCAGCAACAAGGCCGTGTACAACAAATCGCGGCTAATTTCTATGACTTGTTCCATCGCCATTAAGAAGCCCTCCTTAGCTGAAACTCACACTCAGCGCTCGGGCCGCCAAGTGCCAACCGTCCGCCAGCACAAATAGCAGGATTTTGAACGGGGCCGAGACGATAACGGGCGGCATCATCATCATGCCCATCGCCGTGAGGATGCTGGCGACAACCAGATCTACCAACAGAAAAGGAACATAGATGCAAAAACCCATGAGGAACGCTGTTTTTATTTCGCTGATGACGTAAGCAGGGACGAGGACGTGCCAGGGTGTGTCGCCGGGCTGTCCCAGAGATTTGTACCCTACCAGGTGGATAAAGAGCGCCAGGTCTTGCCGCCGTGTGTTACGGAGCATGAAGTGGTGCAGCGAAGCGCCTCCGGCGCGAGCGGCTTCGCGGCCGCTGATTTTCTTGTCCAGATACGGCGTCAATGCCTTGGCATTGATCTCGTCCAGCGTCGGCCCCATGACAAACAGCGTCAGAAACAGTGCCAACCCCAATAGCACGGTGTTGGGAGGAATGTCTTGAGACGTGACCGCCCGGCGCACGAACGACAACACGATGATGATGCGCGTAAAAGGGGTTAGACAAACCAAGAGCGCCGGCAGCAACACCAATCCGCCGAGAAACAAAGCGGTCTGAAGCGGCGCAGACAGGTTTTGCATCGGGCTAGCGTCGCCCAAGCGTTCAACCACCGACATCGGATCGGTCATGATGCTCCTCTTCCTGTGGGTTTTTCCACTCCGCCAGCGCGCCATCGAAGGGTTGCGGTAACGGCAAGAGCGCCTTGATCCCTGCCTGATCCACGCCCACGAGGACGTTTGCCTCCCCGGCCTGGAGCAGAAACACCGAGCAGCGCCCCCCCAACGGCAACGCTTCCAGGACGCGAAGCGTTCGGCTTGCACTCACGGGTGCGGCCAGAGGTCGGACCCAACGTTTGCCGGCCCAGAGGATGATTATGCAGAGTATAAGGACAAAAATAGTTCCTGATGCCAAGCGCACCAGCATAGGTCCAAGCGGCGCTATTTCGGGCAGGGGGGGCGGTTCATAGGCCAGCGGGCCTTTCTTATCGTCCCCAAGCCCTGTTTGCGCGGGCGGCTGGGGCGCAGGGATGGCGGCGATGGGTTGTTGGGGGCTTTCTCGTTTCCCGGCCTTGTGAGAAAACGCGCCCGGCAGGGAAAAGCCGCCGATTACGGCAGCCAAGCCCAGTGCGCAAAAGATCAGCCAGGTCGGCACGGCAGATTGAGGCGGTGGTTTTTTCTCAGACGCGGCCATGATCTCTCTGTACACTCCGAATGGTCGCCGCCGGCCGGCGCAGAAAAAAGCGCATGGACCGACCGACTTGTGTACAGATTATCGACCTGCAATCGGGAAAACTTTGAGGATTGTTCCGAATGCGCCGAAAAAGGGAGGGGTGCGGTCATAAGGAAGCGGCCTAATCGCCTAATTCCCTCAAGGTCGCGGTTCGGACGAAGGAGTACGGCGCAGGCTTTTGAGTTTCTCGACTAACTGCGCCGCCAAGCCAGCATCCGTCAATTCTGCCAAGACCTTCGCCGCTTGTCTCTCCTGCATCTGGCTGAGCACTTTGACGGCGGTATCGATCTTGCCCGTGTCCGCCAAGTTTTGCAAGATCCGGGCTGCGACTTCAGGCGCCATCGAATTGTACATACCGCTCATCTTCTTCAAATTGTCCTGTTCTTCTTTTTGGAGCTGTACAATCCGCGCTTCCATCTCCTGGGTAGTCTTGCTGATTTTCTGACGCTCTTCGTCGAGACTGCCGCGTTGTTTCTCGACGTTTTCCATTGCCTCATTCAGGGCTTCCAACTCATTTTTGATCTGGGTGCGCAACTCATCCAGTGCTGTGCGTTCGCCGCGAATGTCTTCTTGGATTAGTTCGATCATTTTTTTGCGAGCGGCCAGCTGTTCTTCGCGTTCGCGCACGGCGGCCAAGCGCGTGCGCAGCTCGTTGGTCATGCGGGCGAGTTCTTCCGTATTAGCGTTGTAAGGAGGACGCACCGCCGTCCGCGGCGCCTCGTCATGGTTGGCGTTAGCGAGCGGGGCGGAGGTTTTCTCGTTTCGACGTTCCGCTTGGGGCCGCGGCGCCTCGACAACTTTTTCCTTGTCAGGTCCTGCGTGAGAACGCATCTTCTGCTGCCAGAAATAGGACGCTGAAGCGGACAGGACGAACAGGACCAGGCTTGTTACGCCGACGACCAGCAACTTTTTCATGCCCTATCTCCCTCTGCGGTATCGGGGCTTGCGAACGGCCCTGCGCCCCGCGCCGTCAGCCAGCGCTGCAATCCTAGCTCATCCAGTTTGCCCTGTTGTTGTCGGGCCGCTTCTTTTCGGTAATTTTGCCATTCTTTGGTGCGAAGACTGCGCAGCGTCTCCACCTCCAGGGTCGCCTGTATACGCAGGCGGTTGGCTTCTTGCAACAGCTTCTCGGCTTCGGCGAGCCGCTGTTGCGCGGCGGCCAACAACTCGCCGAGGTGGGCCGCCTGTGCGTAATGGTTTCGCCATGTTCCCAAGGCTGCCGCTTCGCGCAGCCTTTCCGTAGCGTGCGCTGCCGTGTCGGCCAGTTCCTTCTCTCTGCGGGCGCACTCCACCCGCGCTTCCTCCCAACGGGCCTGCGCCCGCTGCTGCTGCATCTCGGCCAGCCGCTCGCGCTGCTCTTTCAGCGCGAGCACCCGCTCCAGGCGAAAATGGAATCGCTTCATAAACCCTCAGAACACCCACGAAGCGGCGATACGGTCCAGGCGTTCGCGCGTCTGGGCAAGGGTCGCGCGTTCGCCGATACTCTGGCGCAAAAACTCTAGCACAGCCGGCATCAATTCGATGGCGCGGTCGATTTGCGGGTTGCTGCCTCGTGCATAGGCCCCGATGCGGATAAGGTCCTCGACCTCAGCGTATAGGGCCAAGATCTCGCGCAGCTTGCGGGCGGACTGCTGGTGTCCGGCGTCGGTCACTTCACGGGCCACGCGGCTGATACTTCGGGCCACATTGACCGCTGGGTAATGCCCGCGCTCAGCCAACCGACGATCGAGGACGATATGGCCATCGAGGAGGCCACGCGTGGCGTCGGCAATCGGCTCATCGAAGTCATCGCCATCGACCAGCACGGTGAGGATGCCAGTGATGCTTCCCGTGGCGGCGTTGCCGAGAGGTTCGACGGTATTGGCCAGCACCTGAAACACCGATGGCGTGTAGCCGCGCGCACTGGGCGGTTCGCCCAAGGCCAGGCCCAACTCGCGCTGCGCCATTGCCAAGCGCGTGAGACTGTCGAGCAGGAACAGGACATGAGCGCCCTGAGCGCGAAAGTAGTCTGCCATGGTGATGGCCACCTGGGCCGCGCGGGCGCGCATCAGCGGCGCCTGATCGCAGGTTGCCACCACGACCACAGAGCGCGTTAGCCCTTCGGCGCCGAGGCAATCTTCCAGAAAAGAGCGCACCTCGCGGCCGCGCTCGCCGACCAACACCAGAACGTTGACGTCGGCCTGCGATCCTTTGGCGATTTCGCCCAGCAAGGTGCTTTTGCCGACCCCGCTGCCGGCGAAGATGCCGATGCGCTGGCCCTGCCCACACGTCAAGAGGCCATCGAGGACGCGCTGTCCCGTCACAAAAGGCCGACAGATGCGCGCGCGTGATAACGGCGGCGGAGTGCCACGCCGCACCGGCCGCAGCTCGCAGCCGCGCAGCGGGCCGCCGCTGTCGATCGGCCGGCCCAACCCATCCACGACTCGCCCCAGCAATCCCTTGCCCACAGGGACGATTAAGCTATGGCCCAGGTGCGTTACGCGCATGCCCGAATGGACCTCCTCGGCATGTTCGTAGGGGACTACATAGGCCACGCCATTTTGGAAGCCGATCACCTCGGCGAGCAGCGCATCGCCGTCGGGTTTGTGGATGGCGCATTGATCGCCGATCGCGGCTGGCAGACTGCACGACAACAGCAAGCCGGTGGCGCTGCGGAGTACGCCGCTGGTGCGGAACAATTCGTACCGGGCCGCCTCACGGCGCAGCCGGTCCCGATTCAGATGGAGCATGGTTGGCACTCCACAACAGATGCTGGCGCAGCCCGTCCAATTGGTCAGCCAGGTCGGCCAGGACGTGAATTTCGCCCGCTTCCGCCCGACAGCCGCCGCGCCTCAGCGACGCATCGGCCTCGATCTGCAAGGGCGTTTCTTGCACGGGCAGCAACGGCTTGCCCGCAAGGCGGCGCTGAAGCAGCGCCAGGTCTTCCGGATGCAAGTAAACCTTGAAGACGGGAGCAGCCGGCAGACGCGCCAACGCCTGGCGCACCATCTCTTCAATGGGAAACTCGCCCGCTTGCAGTTTGTCGAAGACGAGGCGTCCGGCGATGGCCATCGCCAGTTCAATCACTGCCTGCCGCATCTCGTCGATCGCGGCCTCGTGGTGCGCGGCGAACTGCTCCGCCGTCTTGCGCAACTGCTCCAGGACTTGTCCAATCACCTGCCGTTCTTCTTGTTCCTGTTGTTGCTGCGGCCTTGGCGGAGGCGGCGGCGGCGGCAGCGGAGAGGGCACAGGCGGCAGGGGAAGATGCGGGCTAGCAAGGACGATGTCACAAAGCCGCGGTGAAGAACGGAAGGCGATCTCAAAGCAACGCAACGAGCTGTGTTCTCGCATGTTTTCTCCGCAGTATGGAGGCGAACAGCCGGCTGACGTGGACCGTTCGTCTATTCGATCATCATCAATTCACCCGCCTGATCGAGGCGTTGGATCGCGTCCACGACCACCTTTTGCGCTTGGCGTACCTGGGGCAGGGGCACCATGCCCACGAACTCCATCTCTTCCTTGAGCGTCTCGCAAGCGCGCTTGCTCATGTTCGCCATCAGTTTCTCGATAATCGCTTCATTGGCGCCCTTGAGGGCCACACTCAGAGTCTTGGAATCGATCTCCGCAAGTAGCTTCTGCAAGGAACGGTCGTGGATACGCAGCAGATCTTCGAACCGCCACAGCAACTCCTTGACGCGTCTGGCGGTCTCCGGCTCGTGTTCCTCCAGAGTATTAAGCACCTCCATGAGTTCAGCTTCATCCAGGCTGCGCAACATGCTGGCCATCTTTTTGTACTTGGCGTCGGCGCTGGTATCAGTGCGTTTGCTGGCTGTGGTGTGCCGCTTCTGTATCAGAGCGCGAGCGATGCGCGTCAGCAATTCCGGGGAACTGTTGCTCAAGCGGCTGAGGCGCACCGAGACCTCGCAGCGCATCTCCGGCGTCAGCCGCTGAAGGGTCTCACCTGCTTTCTCAGGCGGTAGATCATTCAGCACCAGGGCGATGGTGTGCGCCTGTTCGCCCTGCAAAGCAACTGCGAGCATCTCTGGCGAAAGCGAGTGCAATTCCTCCACAGGATCGCTCGGCGTCGATGGAGGTTCTGGTTCCTCCGACGGAGGTTTTTTCTCTTCGGCAGGCGGACGGTAGGCGGCGACTGGACGCGGCAGCGGGGCCGGGGGAGGCGCGTCTACCTGGCGCAACAGTTCCTCGAACTCGCGGACCACTTCGTCGACCTCGTGGGGAGGAGTTTCTTGTTGCCGCAGCTTCCCTAGCTCCGTGCGCAGGCGTTCGCTGCGCGGTTGGCCCAACGCAGCCAACACCTTATCCGCTGCTTCCGGCGGAAGACTGTACAGTAAGAGGGCCGCTTTCTCGATCCCTGTCCGCGTCGCCATATCGGTCTTGCGTCCTGAATCTAGGACCTTGAAGCTCGCTTTATCCTGGGCACGGGGAGATCGGACCTCTCCACGAGCGTCGCCCCGTCAGCGCCCCAAGGGCGAGCGGGGGGTGTGAACCCCCCGGTGGTGTAGAGCTACCGGGGGGTTCACACCCCCCGCTCGCCAGAACTACCGGGGGGTTCACACCCCCGCTCGCCCTTGGAGCGCTGACGCAACTACGCTCACTCATGTCTGAGTCAATCTCTACCGCGCTCCATATATTTCGGTCTCCCGTCCCCAAACGTTGTTTACGCTGCCGTCTGGGCGGCCGGAGGTTCTGCTGAGGTTTCTGCCGTCTCGATCCAGCGCGCCAGCGCCTTGGCAAAGAGTTCGGGATTGTCCTTAACGATCTCAGCCAGGCGATCGCTCGGACCTCTGCTCTCCGATTGCCGATTCTCCGCTTCCGGCTTCGGGCGCAGGCGCCGGTAATAGAGCAAGCCCATGAGCAAGGCCACCAGAGCGGCCACTCCCAGCGAGACGTTGCGGGCCAAGGCGAGATACCAGCGCATCCGCTGCGCCTGCTGATATTCGGCTTCCACGCTCTCCAGGGCCGCCCCACTGGCCAACTTGACATCGTTGACCTTGATCTCATCGCGGCCTTTTTTGAAGCCCACGGCCTGCTTGATGATCTCTTCTGCTTCCGCAAGCGTCAGGCCCGTCCCCGCCGCTCCTTCCGGCCGCGATAAATCTAACAGGGCCGCCACCGTCAGCCGTTCGATATTGCCACGCCCCTCTTCCATCTCATGCTCGATCTTGGTTGCCCGCCATTCCGAATCGGTATTCTCCTCGTTTTCGTTGTTGTGGTGCTGAGTCGCCGGAGGAGACGAGGCTGTCTTCTTGGGCAAGTTGCTCACCGCGCCAACCCCTGCTCGGTTTACCGGTGCACCGCTGATGGATTTACGGTTGGTGACCGTTTCCCGGACGAGCACGCGTTGGTCGGGATCGTAGGTCTCTTTCTTGGTCTTCTGATGTTGGAAGTGGACCTCTGCGGTGACCCGGACCACGGCCCGGCCGGGGCCGAGCACTTGCGCCAGCATCTCCTCGGCGCGATGCGATAGGTACATCTCCAGGTCTCGACGATATTCCATCTGGGTCGTCACCGGTGCCGGCGTGTCGCTAGGGGACTGGCTGAGGATACGGCCCGAAGTATCCACCAGGGTGACATTCTCCGGGGTCAGCCCTTCAACGCTGCGCGAGACCAAAGCCACGATGCCCTGGGCCGCGCTACGCGAAAGCACGGCGCCAGGCCGCAGTTTGAGAATGACACTGGCCGTCGCCGGCTTCTGCTCGCGGATGAACGGTGTCGGCTCCGGCCGGACCAGATGGACCCGCGCCTGGACAACGGGATCAATCTGCATGATGGTGCGGGCCAATTCCGCTTGCAAAGCGCGGTCGAGGGTGATGTGTTGTTGGAAGGGGGTCATGCCCACATTCATTTCGTCAAATAACTCGAAGCCTTTGCCCTTGCTCGGCACGCCTTCGACGGCCAGGTCCAACCGCAATTGATGAACGCGCTCGGCCGGCACAAGGATCGTCGTGCCATTGGCGCTGAGACGGAAGGGGACGCCTTGGGTCTGGAGCTTGGCGGTGATGGCGCCGGCGTCTTCGGCGCTGAGGCCGGAATAGAGAACCTGATAATCGGTTTGGAAGACATAGAGGCCGACGGCCAACATCGCAAGGACGCAGCCGCTGCTGAGGACCACCAGAGCGATGCGCCGGGGACGGCTCATGCCCTGGTAAATGGTCCGCAATTGCTCCCCGAGTTGACGAAAAAATCGCATGCCCTGCATCTCACCTGGCCCCTCAGCTTGCCAGGGTGCGGCCACTCACTCCTGGCAAGCTGGGGGTTAGACCTGCATCCGCATAATTTCCTGATACGCCTCGCTGAGCCGATTGCGAATCTCCAGAACGAGGTGAAAGCTCAGGTCCGCCTTGGCCATCGCCAGCATCACATTATGTACGTTGTCCGCACGGCCGGCGGCGAGGTTGGTCACGCTCTTTTCGGCCTGGGCTTGTTGGCTGCTGGCTTCGCTGAGAAACTGGGTCAGCACCCGCGCGAAGGCGCTGGCGCCGGACCCGGCCGGAACAGCGAGGCGGCCGGCAGCCTCAGCCGCAGCAGTCGATGCTACCGAAGAAACATTCATAGGATTGCGGATTTCTGGGGGATGATTGCTGAGGAGAGGGATGTCTTCCCATCTTTCATCCTCTCTCGGCAATCCGCGCTATCCTCCTTGGTTGCGCAGCAGGCCGTAAGACTGCTCTGTCATTTGCCGGAAAAATTGCATGGCGCGGAGATTGGCTTCATAAGCCCGACTGGCCGTAATCATATTGACCATCTCCACGGGCAGATCGACGTTGGGCATTGTGACGTAACCATCCTTATCGGCGTCGGGATGGCCGGGGTTGTGGACGCGATGAAACTCAGACATGTCCTCGACGATGCCCGCCACTTGGACGCCCCCCAACCCCGAACGGATGCCGCCCAGACGTTGGTTGAGCACAGCCGAAAATACCACATCTTGCCGGCGATACGGCCCGCCGCTGGCTGAGCGCGTCGAAAAGGCATTGGCGATGTTGTTGGCCGTTATTTCCAGCCGCAAGCGCTCAGCGGCCAGCCCCGAAGCGCTGATGTCCGCCGCTGCGAACAAAGGATTTCCATGCATGGGCTATTTCCTCTTTAGCGACCCGTAATGGCGCTACGCATCATATTGACCCGGCTCATCAACATCTGCATCGCTGTACTGAACAGGATCGCGTTCTTGTTCAAGTTGCCGATTTCCTTATCGAGATCCACTGTGTTGCCGTCCTGCCGGGGGGGATTGTCGCGTCCTTCAACAATGCGCGGTCGGATGCGCAGGGCGCTTGCTTCCCCTTGCTTGCCCAGCACCTGGGTGAAGGCGTCCTCGAAGGACACTTCGAGCTGTCGGTAGCCTGGCGTATTCACGTTGGCAAGGTTGTGGGAAATCACCTGGTGGCGCAAAGATGCCACGTCCAGCAGGCGGGTCAAAAGCTCGGCTTGGGGAATCGTAAGGCTCATGTCGATTGTATCGGTTGCGCTGACTCGTCTCTTGAGAAGTTTCGCCTTGCGGACGGTAGTGTGGATTTCTTTGACAAATCACGCCTTGTAAACCAGAATTGGGAGCAGCAATAGTTCCCCAGTGGAATAATCGAGTATTGCAATAATGTCGCTCCAAACAGTCCCCTTGCAAAAAGATAATCGCGCTCCGACGGTACGGAACAGAGGGCCTGCGCTGTCAGGTCACTCCGGAGAGCCGACAGGCTTAGCCGCCGAGAGGTCATTGGCCCGCCTGGCCGATAATCCCCACTTGCTGCCCAGCCCTCCAGGGGTGGTCATGCAAGTCTTGGAGAAAGCCAGCCAGCCTGGTTGCAAGCCAGCGGAGTTAGCGGCGCTCATCTACCGCGATGCGGCCCTGTACGGCAAAATTATCAAGACGGTCAACTCGGCTCTGTATGGTCTGCCGCGTCCGGTAACATCGGTCGAACAAGCTGTTGCCCTATTAGGTCTCAACCCGGTGCGTTCGCTGGTCTTGGGGCTTTCGCTGCCGGCCATGCAACAGCAGACGGCGAACAAACGGCCTACCAAGGTTTTTTGGAAAGAATCGATCGCCGGTGCCATTGTCGCTCATGAATTGGCCCTCCGCCTGCGCCGCCTCAGCGCCGGAGACGATCTGGTAGCCGGGCTGTTGCGCGACATCGGCGTCCTGGCCCTGCAACAGGTTTTTCCGACGGAATACGCGCGGCTGTTGGCCCAGCCGGCCCAAGAGTTGGCTCGCAACCGTGGCAAACTCGAACGGCAGATTGTGGGCGTGGACCATGCCGAAGCTAGCGCCTTTTTGCTCCGCCGCTGGTGGTTGCCCGAAGACATTACGGAAGCGGTCCGCTATCATCACGCTCCCGAACAAGCAGGGGCTCTGCCGCCTCCGGTGGCCGAACGCGTGCGCCTGCTGTATTTTGCCAGTTCTATCGCTCAACTCCAGCTCGACGCCGACCAGCCTGAATTGCTGCGCAACATCCTCGCTTTCGGCCGCGAGCACTACGGCCTGGACGAAGCTGCCCTGACGGCTTTCCTCGAGCCTGTGGCCAAAAAGGTTGAAGATTTCGCTGCGCTTGTGGACCTCGATATCGGCGCTTGCGACCATTATCCGCGCATCTTGGCCCGCGCGGCGGAGACGCTGGCTCAGCTGACGCTAGAGACCCGCGTGGATCAGATGCGCATCCTCGAACAGAAACGCCAAGTGGAGCAGGAGACGCATCGCTTGCGCGACGAGCTTCAGCGCGACGCGCTCACCGGCGCTTTGAACCGCGGAGGTCTGGAAGAGCAGCTGCGGCTGCAATTTCGCCGCGCCCGCCGCCGTGGTACGGTGCTCGGCGCCGTTTTCCTTGATCTCGACGATTTCAAGGGAATCAACGACCGCTTCGGCCACCTCTTCGGTGACCGCGTCCTCCAGGAGACCTGCCGCAGCCTCCTCACCGTAGTAGGGCCTGGCGACACCGTCACTCGCTACGGCGGCGATGAGTTCTGTGTACTTGTGGAGAACACCTCTCCAGAGGAATTGCACACGCTAGCGGATCGGCTCTGGCAGGTTTTCCGGAATCGCGTCCTGGATGCCGAAGGCTGCTGCGTCCCCATCCGTGCTTCCATCGGCGTAGTCCTGTGTCGGCCGCAGACTTATTCGCAATCGGCGACGGCACTTCTCGGCGTCGCCGACCAAGCCATGTATGCCGCCAAATCCCGGGGCAAAAATCAGGTCACGTTTGTCTCTCTGCTTAGCGATGCGGATCAGCGTTTCCTGGCCGCTGTGGAGCGCCAGCGTTTCGGGACGTGGTTGCGGGAGTCGGGCGTGGCCACGCCGCCTGGCGGTCGCCGCGCCCGCTTCGAGGCGCCGGGCCGGCTGACGCGCCGTCTGGGCTGGCTGACCCCGGAGCAGCTACGGCCCGTCCTCCGCGAGCAGCGAGCTGCCGGCCGCCGCTTTGACGAGATCGCCAGCGAACGCGGTCTGCTGACGTCTAATCAGCTGGCTGCCCTGTTTGCCTTACAATCAGAGTCGCCCCAACTTCTCGCGGCGGACCTGGTGAACCAAGGCATTCTCAGCGAAACGGCCATGCACGAGAAGCTGCGCAACTATTATCACTGGCTCGGGCGATGAGATGGCCCGCTAAATTCGGAATGATCCTCAAGGTAGTCCGTCCGGCGAACCGATGCTGAATGAGATGCCGGATCGGCTGGACGGAAACCCCAGTGGAGACCGTCTGTCATGGCGAATGAGAAGGCGGAATCGCCAACCAAAGGCGGCAAGTTGATGACCTGGATCTTAGCTCTCGTGTGCGGTCTCTTAGCGCTGGCTGCGGGCGGGGCCTTGCCCTATTTCTTGTTGCATGCACCGGCCCAGGACCATTCTAGCCCGCCAGAAGAAGAGCCGCACGGACATAACTCGGCTGTCAAGCATGCTTATGTGCCGTTCGGCGAGTTGATTGTCAACCTCAACGAAGAGCGCCTGACGCGCTACCTGAAGGTCAAGATCCTTCTGGTCAGCGACGCCCGCGAGGAGAAGGCGCTGGGCGACTTGGTTCAGAAGAAGAAACCGCTCCTGAGGAATTGGTTGATCGCTTACTTGTCGGACAAGTCGCTGCAAGAGATCAGTGGGGCTGCGGGCATGAACAAGCTCCGCCGCGAGATCTGGCATCAATTTAATGCGGAACTTTACCCCGATGGCTCCGAAAAGATCCTGGACATCTTCTTTGAAGAGTTCGTCGTGCAATGACGCTCAGGCCCTACAATTTCCGGAAACCGGACCGGCTGGCGGGAGCGCTGGAACAACGTTTGACGTCGTGGCTGCGCGCCGCCGGGCAGATGGCCGGCGAGAAGGGGTCGGCTTTTTTACCTTTCCGCATCGAGATGACGCCGCGCCATCTGGAGATCGTCCCTCCCACCGAGGCGCTAGCCTGCCTGTCCGACGCCATGATCGGCTATCGGGTGGCCTTGGGGAACGAGCCGCCCTCGATGTTGTTCGTTTGGCCCAGGCCGTTGGCCCTCGCCTTGGTGGCCGGTTTGATGGGCGAGACCCCGACCACCCTGCCGGAAGACCGCGAACTGAGCACCGTCGAGCTATCCTTATGCGAGTATCTGATGCAAGGGCTGCCGGCCGTCGTTTTGCAAGAAACATGGACGGGGAAAACCCCTTTGAAGTTGACGGTGAGCGAACATGAGCCGTCGCCACGCTGGACGCGGCTGTTTATCCAGGTCGAGCAGGTGCTGCAATGCATCTTTACCTTGCGCACTTCCTTCGGCGAACAAGACTGGTATTGGCTAGCGCCTTACCCAACCCTGTACGAGCTAATCAACCGGGCCGGAGAGGACGAGAACGCACGAGCCACCCAAGAGACGCTGCGTAAGTTGGAGGCCCTGGTGCGCGAATTACCGATTGAGGTGTCTGTGGAACTGGGCACAGTCGAATTGCCTTTGGCGCAGGTAGCTGATTTGGCCCCGGGAGATTTGTTGATCCTTAATCAGCGCGTCGCCGAACCATTGACCGTCCGGGTAGATAAGCGGGCCAAGTTCCGCGGTTGGCCCGGCCGGGTCGGCTCGCGGCAGTCGCTGCAAATTGAATCTCTATGTGAGTGAGAAACATGGCCGCCGAAAGCGAAGTACGTATGCCGGAACCTATCAGTGTTGTCCATCCCTCCGCCGCTCTTAAGGGCACCGAGGACGATTCGCGTTCCCGCCGCGACAATGTGATCGCTCACGTCGCCGAATTCGCGGAACAGTCTCTCACTCCTCCTTCGACGGCGCCGGCGCCGTTGGACCGCTTACTTGATGTCACTGTCACTGTCACCGCTGAGCTAGGGCGCGTGACCCTGCCCATCAGCGCCATCCTCAATCTCAATGTCAATTCCGTGCTGGAACTGAATCGCGGTATTGCTGAACCGGTTGACCTGATGGTCCAGGGCGTGCTGCTGGCGCGAGGCGAAGTCGTCGTCGTCGATGATTGCTTTGCCATCCGCAT
>JAJPIY010000179.1 GCA_021324515.1 Planctomycetota bacterium | reverse complement strand
CTCTCGGCCCTGGCGGAAAACCGCGATCCCTATCCCAACGCCGTGCAGTCCGCCAACTGGACCTGCGTGGGCATCTGCGCCCATCAATCGGCACTGAAGGGCGGCGAAATTGTCAAACTGCCGGCATTCACGCTCTCGTGATTCATGGGGCCATGCGCGGCGAATCGTCAGGCGCTCGCGGCAAGGGGTGCAGAGGCCCCCTTCACCGCGATGTTGATTTTTTCCGCGCGGGTTGCACTCCGTGCGAAAACCAATATAACTATGGGCTAACAGACAAAACTCCCTCCTCCACAGGGGGGGAGGGTTAGGGTGGGGGGTAAGTACAATGCAGACAAGGAGTTCTAACCCCCCACCCTAACCCTCCCCCACAAGGGGGGAGGGAAAAACAAGGCTCCCTCCCTCACAGGGGGGGAGGGAAAAGGCCGCCAGCCCTATGCGAGGACACTCTTCCAGTTGACGGACATGCTCTACCCTGGGATTTTGGGATGGCGCATGGTGAGGGGGGCTTTCTGCCGAATTCCGTGATGCCGAAAGGCGTTGAGCACATTCGTGACGCGATCCACGCCATCCGCCAGCCCATTCGCCTTCTCGAAAGCGAGGGCTGCTACACGTTGTTGCCCGCCGAAGAAGGGGTCGCGCCGCCGCCCGGAGCACGGGTCGCTTACGCTCCTGCCTGCCGCTTGGAAGCTCTCGGCGATCCAACATTTTGTGCCGATCACGGCATCCGCTACCCCTACCTTGCTGGGTCGATGGCCAACGGCATCGGCTCGGCAGACATCGTGGAGGCGATGGGACGAGCGGGTATGCTGGCTTTCTTCGGCGCCGCCGGTTTACCGGTGCCGACGGTCGAGGCCGCTATCGAGCGCATTCAGAAAAACCTCGGTACTGCTCCCTACGGCTTCAACCTTATCCACAGTCCGGCGGAGCCGAGTCTGGAACGCGCGGTGGTGGATCTGTACCTGCGTCGTGGCGTTCGGCTTGTGGAGGCGTCGGCGTTTCTCGATTTGACGCTGCCGGTGGTGCGCTATCGGGTCCACGGCATTGGCCGCGATTCGTCGGGCAAAATCGTCGCCCCCAATCGAGTGATCGTCAAGGTGTCGCGTGTTGAGGTCGCCTCGAAATTTCTCGCTCCGCCTCCGGAGCGAATGCTGCAAGAACTGGTCCGCCAAGGAGACATCACGCCGGACCAGGCCGCTCTTGCCACCCGCATTCCCGTTGCGCAAGACGTGACGGCTGAGGCAGACTCTGGCGGCCATACCGACAATCGCCCGGCCATCACTTTGCTGCCGACCCTGATGGCCCTGCGCGACCGCTTGCAAAAGCAGTACGGCTACGATGTGCCGCTGCGGATCGGCGCCGCCGGTGGTATTGCCACGCCCGCGGCAGCTGCCGCCGCTTTCGCGATGGGCGCCGCCTACGTGTTGACCGGCTCTGTCAATCAGGCGTGCGTCGAGTCCGGCAGTTCTGATGCAGTGCGCGAAATGCTCGCCCAGGCCGAGCAGGCCGATACGGCCATGGCCCCTGCCGCCGATATGTTCGAGATGGGCGTCAAAGTGCAAGTGCTGAAGCGCGGCACCATGTTTGCCATGCGCGCCGCCAAGCTTTATGAACTATATCGCACCTATCCCAGTCTCGAGGCGCTGCCTGCTGCCGAGCGCGCCCATATCGAGAAGAACCTGTTTCGCGCGCCGCTGACGGAAATCTGGGATAAAACACGTGCCTTCTTCCTCCAGCGGGATCCGGCCCAGGTAGAGCGTGCCGACCGCGACGCCAAACATAAAATGGCCCTCGTCTTTCGCTGGTATCTTGGCCTGTCTTCCCGCTGGGCCAATACGGGCGAACCGACGCGCCGCCTCGATTATCAGGTGTGGTGTGGCCCGGCGATGGGTGCGTTCAACGAGTGGACGAAAGGCTCCTTCCTTGAACAGCCCTGCAATCGCCGCGTCGTCACCGTCGCCTTCAATATCCTATACGGGGCGGCGGTGCTGCTGCGTTTGCAGACGTTGCGCAGCCAGGGCTTGCCGCTCCTCCGCGAGTGGTCGTGCGTGGCGCCCCTGGAACTGGAAACGATCAAGGCGTTGATTTGAACGAACCACAGAGTCGCCAGCGAACACCGAGAAAAGAACAAGAGAAAGAACATGGACAAACCCTGGCGCAGCCGGGTTCGTTTCCTGCGTCTTCCTTGTTTTTATCTTCTCGCTGTGTTTTTGGGATGGGCCTCGGGGACCCTGTGGTTCGCTCTCTTTGAGGAGGCTAGGTTGAGTACGGCAGATTCAGCGACTCCTCTGGCGATCATCGGTATCGGCTGCCTCTTCCCCGGCGCCGACAATTTGAGCGCCTACTGGGCGCGGATTGGCAACGGCGTTGATGCCATTACCGATGTGCCGCCGACGCATTGGCACCCCGAAGATTACTATCACCCCGACCCCAAGGCCCCCGACCGCATTTACACGGCGCGCGGCGGCTTCTTGCACACCATACCGTTCAATCCCGCCGCCTTCGGGATCGCGCCCCATAGCCTCGAAGCCACCGATACCTCCCAGCTGCTCGGCTTGGTAGTCGCACAACAGGCCCTCGCAGACGCGGGCTATGGCGAGGAACGCTCCTTCGATCGCAGCCGGGTCTCCGTCATCCTGGGCGTCACCGGCACACTGGAACTGGTGATCCCGTTGGGGGCCCGGCTCGGTCATCCGATTTGGCGGCGCGCCTTGCGCGAAGCAGGCGTGCCCGAGCATGTTGCCGAAGAGGTGGTGCAGCGCATCAGCGATGCCTATGTCGGCTGGCAAGAAAACTCCTTCCCCGGCTTGCTCGGCAATGTGGTCGCCGGACGCATCGCCAACCGCTTCAACTTGGGCGGAACCAACTGCGTCGTCGATGCTGCCTGCGCCTCGTCGCTGAGCGCCCTTCACCTGGCGTGCCTGGAACTTACGACAGGTCGGGCCGACATGGTCCTGACTGGCGGCGTGGATACGTTCAATGATATTTTCATGTACATGTGTTTCAGCAAAACGCCGGCACTATCGCCGACGGGTGATGCTCGCCCCTTCGATGCCGACGCCGACGGCACGATTCTTGGCGAAGGGCTGGGAATGATTGTGCTGAAACGTCTGGAGGACGCGCGCCGTGCGGGCGATCGCATTTATGCCGTCCTGCGGGGGCTTGGGTCGTCGAGTGATGGTCGGGGCAATGCTATTTACGCGCCGTGCGCCGCGGGCCAGGTCGAAGCTATCCGCAAGGCCTATCAAGTCGCGGGGGTAACGCCGGATACCATCGAGATGGTCGAGGCCCACGGCACGGGCACGCGTCTCGGGGATGCCACGGAAGCGGCGGCATTGACGGAAGTATACCGTACAGCGAAGCGCAAGGGACGCTGGTGCGCCCTCGGTTCGGTGAAGTCGCAAATTGGCCACACCAAGGCGGCGGCTGGCGTCGCAGGACTCATCAAGGCCGCAGCCGCCCTCTATCACAAAGTGTTGCCGCCGACCATCAAGGTCAAGCAGCCGATTGCACCGCTCCAGGCCGAAGACAGTCCGTTCTACATTAATACGGAAGCGCGTCCGTGGATGCCCTCGCCCCGGCATCCCCGCCGCGCCGCCGTCAGTGCCTTCGGCTTCGGCGGTAGCAATTTTCATTGCGTCCTTGAAGAAGCCAGCCCGCACAAGGAAACCATCGATTGGGACGGCGATACGCAGATCCTGGCCTTCACAGGGCCGACGCTAGAGCGCCTGGAACAACAGCTGAGCCAATGGCCAACGGATCTTTCCTGGCCGGAACTGCGTGCCCGCGCCGCCCAATCGAGGCAGAAGTGGGACGCGACCGCCCAGTGCCGATTGCTCTTCGTTCTCCAGCGCGACCGTACGGACCTCGCGCACGTGATGGCGCAGGCGCGGTCCTGGCTTCGTGGTGGACGGGGAGCGGGCGCGAACGTCTCGGAAGATTTCTTCTTGGGCTGCGGCCCGTGCTCCGGAAAATTGGCTGTGCTTTTCCCTGGACAGGGCGCACAATATCCTGGCATGTTGCGGGAGTTGGCTTGTCATTTCCCGGCCATGCACGATACCTTGGCCCAGGCTTGCCAGTCCGCAGCACAAGAAGGGGACTTAATCGATCGCATTTATCCGCTGATTGCGTTCACTGCCGAGGCACGCCGCGCCAATGAGGAAGCGCTGCGAGCTACGGACGTGGCCCAGCCCGCCTTAGGGGCCGTCTCGCTCGGCGCCTGGCGAATCCTCGAACAGTTCGGCGTCCGTGCTACAGCTGCGGGTGGTCACAGCTTCGGCGAATTGACGGCCCTGTGCGCCGCGGGCCGCTTGAAACCCGAAGATTTCTTCCGTCTCTCGTGGCTACGAGGTCGCCTCATGGCTGACGCCGCTGACATGGAAGGGGCCATGCTGGCCGTGCAAGCGACGGAAGAAACAGTCTGTGAAGTCCTCCGTGCCGAAAACCTCGATCTCGTGCTGGCCAACAAGAATGCTCCCCGGCAGACGGTGTTGTCCGGTCCCACTGCGGCCATCGGACGCGCCGCCGCTGCCTTTGCCGCACGGAAAATTCCGACTCAGCGCTTGGCTGTGTCCGCGGCTTTCCACAGCCCGCTCGTGGCCTCGGCCGTCGGGCCGTTTCGCGCCGCCCTGGAAGAAATCGAGGTCCCTCCGGGGACCATGCCGGTCTTCGCCAACACCACCGCTCAGGTGTACCCGGAAGATGCCGCTGGGGCCCGTGAGCTTCTTGCCGGCCAGCTGGCGCGGCCGGTCGAGTTCGTCCGGGAAATCGAACGCCTACACGAATCCGGCATCCGTACTTTCTTGGAAGTCGGCCCTGGTCATCGCCTGACCGGCCTGGTATCCGCCATCCTGCAAGACCGCAATTTTGCAGCGCTGGCGCTGGACCGCTCCAATGGCCGCCGCTCCGGCATGTACGATTTGGCTTGCTGCCTGGCGCATCTGGCCGCCTTGGGCCATGAGGTCAGACTCTCCCTCTGGGATGCGGACGCTCCCCTGCTGGAAACGCCGCCTGGCTCCCAGAAGCGGACAT
This sequence comes from Planctomycetota bacterium, assembly GCA_021324515.1. Taxonomy (GTDB): domain Bacteria; phylum Planctomycetota; class Planctomycetia; order Gemmatales; family Gemmataceae; genus JAJPHU01. The sequence continues at coordinate 9,100 of JAJPIY010000179.1, read as the reverse complement.
TTCTGGTGCCTCTCTGTGGGGCCAACTACGTCAAACCCAAACCTCAAAAGATCAACCCGTTCGCCGTACCAGCAAAGGCATCCCCTGCGCAGGCAGCGAGCGGGTTGATGAACGGAACTCTCAACCCAACGATGAACGGACCTAACTCTCCTGATAGCTCTGCTCTCGCCCAAGCCCTGCAACTGACGCGCGACAGCCTGAATGCCTTGCAGCGCATGCAGGAGCAGACCGCACAACTGCACCGTCAATTCCTCGACGGTCAAGATGCGGCTCAGCGTACCATACAACTCCTCGTCGAACAGCAACAACGGCTGCTGCAAGCTTCGCTCGGCTTGCCGTTCAACTCCATGCCCGTCGCCACGCCCTCGACTTCCACCCGCCATGAATCGGCCATTCCCCCCCCATCACTGCCGCTGGAGGCCAGTGAGCCACCGGGTTCAACCCGGCAGCTCGCCAGGGAGGGCCTTCCCTCCCAAGCACCTCCGACGACAGAGGCTGCTCCGGCTGTCTCGAACAAGCATGTCGAGACGATTTTGCTGGAGGTGATTGCGGAGAAGACAGGTTATCCAGCGGAGATGCTGGAGTTGGACATGGCTTTAGATACCGACTTGGGCATCGACTCCATCAAGCGGGTGGAGATCCTGTCGGCCCTGCAAGAACGCCTGCCGCAAGCACCGATCATCAAACCAGAGCATTTCGGCGTTTTGCACAAGCTCCGCGATATCGCTGCATTCCTTGCCGGTACATCGGACGGACGGCCCGAAAGCGGACGGAGTGCGACGCGGGCTAGTGAGCTGCTAGGCTCAACCCAGCAGTTCGCCAGGCCGAACCAGGACCAGCCGGTGGATACCGACGGTTCGCTGCAAACTCTCTCCGCTTCTCTGGAGCGAAGCATCTTGCGCGTGGCGCCGTTGACAAATGCCTCAGCTCGGCCGCTGCTGCGCTTGCAGCCGGGTGCATTGATCTGGATCGCATCGGAAGATGAGGCGTTGTCTGGGGCCTTGGTTCAACGTCTGCGGATGCGAGGGTATTTTCCGCGCTGCTTGCCGGTCGCTGAGCTTTGTCGGCAGGAGCGTCCGGCGCTGCTTGGCGCCCTGGTGATCGTGGCCAATCGCCAGCCCGAAGACGAGGCGTTTCTGCAACATGCTCTGTTTGGCTTGCAGCACGTAGGCCCAGCCCTGCGCGCCGCCGGTTCGCAAGGTGGTGCCCTGTTCGTTACGGTATCGCGGTTGGACGGCGCTTTTGGGCTAGTGGATCTCGATGCCGGGCGTGATCCCTTCGACGGCGGCCTTGCCGGCCTTGCCAAGACAGTAGGGCAGGAGTGGCCGGACGTACATTGCAAGGCCCTCGATTTAGCCGACGATTTCGCCGACTCGGATCAAGCGGCGGCCGCTCTTGTCGAGGAGATGTTTTGCTCCGGCCCCGTCGAAGTAGGACTGGCGCGCGGCCGGCAGTCCACGCTGGAACGCCTGGTGCAACCGTGGAAGGCAGGCACAACGACGCCGTTCCAGCCAGGCGAGGTAATTGTGCTCTCTGGAGGGGCGCGGGGCGTGACGGCTGAGGTCGCCGTCGCCCTGGCGCGGGCGTTCCGGCCCACGCTGGTCTTGCTCGGCCGAACTCCCGAACCTGCCCCCGAGCCGGATTGGCTAGCCGCCCTCACCAGTGAAAACGAGATCAAACGGGAGTTAGGCAACCGCGCCAACGGCAGTGCCTCGCTCAAGTGGGTCAGCGAGCAATATCGCTTGGTGTCCGCTCACCGCGAGATCCGGCGGACACTGGCGCGTATCCAGGACACTGGCGCGCGCGTGCTCTACCGGGCCGTGGACATCCGGGATGCAACTGCTGTCAAGGCCCTCCTGACAACGGTATGTCAGCAACTGGGCGCCCCCATCCGCGGCATTATTCACGGCGCCGGTGTGCTGGCCGACGCCCGTATCGAAGACAAAACGGTCGAACAATTCGAGCGCGTCTATACAACCAAGGTTGCTGGTCTGCAAGCACTGTTGCGAGCCGTTGATCCCAACGAACTGCGTGTACTCGTACTGTTTTCTTCCTTGAGCGCACGCTTTGGCCGTGCAGGCCAGGTCGATTACGCCATTGCCAACGAAGTCCTGAACAAGCTGGCCCACCAACAGGCTCGCCGCTTGCCGCACTGCCGTGTCGTCTCCGTGAATTGGGGACCGTGGGACGGCGGCATGGTCAACCCCGCACTCAAGAAAATCTTCGCGCAAGAAGGCCTCAGTCTGATCCCGCTGGAGGCAGGCGCGAACTATCTGGTCGAGGAGTTGCGTTCGGCGCCGGGCGACGCCGTTGAGGTAGTCGTGCTGGCGAACGGAGCTGCGACCGCAAAGGAGCGGGCTTCGCCCTTGCCTTCTTCTGGTCGCAGTTCTGTGTTGCCTTACGCCTTCGAGCGGGCCTTGGAACGGGCGGCGCATCCGGTTTTGGAGTCGCACATTCTCAATGGCCGGCCCGTGTTGCCAGTCGTGTTGGTCCTGGAATGGCTAGCGCACGGCGCTATGCACCAGAACCCGGGCCTCTTCTTCCACGGTTGCAACGATCTCCGCATCCTTCATGGCGTCGTTCTCGACGGAGACACGGCCCCGCTTCTCCGGATTCATGCTGGTAAGGCCGTCAAGCGCGAAGGCTTCTACGTCGCTGCCGTCGAGCTGCGCAGCAGGAATGCAGACGGCCGGGACACATTGCACGCCCGTGCCGAGATCGTGTTGGTCAACCAACTGCCCACCGCGCCGCCTGCCGTACCGCCGCCGAATTGCCCGCCCTATGCCCGCTTGCCCGAGGAAATCTATCAAAACCTGTTGTTCCACGGCCCCGATTTGCAGGGCATCGAGCAGATCGAGGGCTGCGGCGAGCGCGGCATCCTCGGCCGTGTAAGCAACGCGCCGCCGCCGAAGGAATGGATTCAGCATCCACTGCGCCAACGCTGGCTGGCTGATCCGCTTGCCCTGGATTGCAGTTTCCAGCTCCTGGTCGTTTGGAGTCAGGAACAGCATGGCGCCCCGTCGCTGCCCTGCTACATCGCCCGCTATCGGCAGTATCAACATGCCTTTCCGGGGCCTAATGTCCGTGTCGTCGCCCATGTGACCCGCGACAGCAACCTGCACGCTTTGGCCGACATCGACTATCTCGACCAAGGCGGCCAGGTCCTCGCTCGCCTGCAAGGCTATGAATGCGTTATCGACCCGGCCCTGCGACGTGCTTTTGGTCGGCAATCTCTCGCTTCGGTCACAGTACCCTGAAGGGGGGGATGCACATGGACCTTTCGTCCTCTAACCATCGCCTGCCTTCTCTCACAAGCGAAGGCGGACGGATTGCCATCGTCGCCATGGGCGGTTTGTTCCCCTCTGCGCTGAGTCCCGAGCGCTTGTGGGAACAAGTCCTTGCTGGGGCAGATGCGAGCCGCGAAGCGCCGCCGCACCGCTGGCTGCTTGATCCAGGCGACGCCTACGATCCGGCCATTGCCCGCCCCGACCGCGTCTATTCGCTGCGGGGGTGCTTTGTCGATAACGTCCCTCTTGATCCCGCCGGCCTCGACCTTCCCGCCGACCTGCTGGCCGAACTCGATCCAGTCTTTCACCTGGCCTTGTATGCGGCCCGGCAAGCGTTTGAAGCGGGCGTGACTCGCGGCCTGGATCGCCGTCGCATCGGCATCATCCTCGGCAACATCGCCCTGCCGACCGAGCGTGTTTCGGAGTTGGCCCGCGCCTACTTGGGCCGGACATTCCTGGAACAACTAAGCAAGCAGGGTCGCGCCAGCGTCCTGAGGGGTGGAGCGCCGATGCCTCCGGCCTCGCCTCTCAATCGTTACGTTCCCGGCCTGGTTGCAGGGGTCGTAGCCAAAGCGCTTGGTCTGGGCGGCGGCAGCTGCACGCTTGACGCTGCTTGCGCCTCATCGTTGTACGCCCTGAAACAGGCGGCGGATGAGTTGCGGGCCGGCCGCGCCGATGCCATGCTGGCCGGCGGCGTCTCACGTCCCGATTGTCTGTATACACAGATGGGATTTTCGCAACTGCGCGCCTTGTCGCCAACGGGTCGCTGCTCGCCGTTTGATGTCCGTGCCGACGGCTTGGTGGTCGGCGAAGGGGCCGGGGTCTTTTTACTCAAGCGGCTGGAAGATGCTATACGCCACGGCGATCGCATTCTGGCGGTCCTTGCCGGCATCGGCTTGTCCAATGACGTGGACGGCAATCTGCTTGCTCCCAGCAGCGAAGGGCAATTGCGGGCCATGCAGGCCGCCTACCGCGAGGCCGGCTGGAAACCGAGCGATGTCGATCTCATTGAGTGCCATGCTACCGGCACGCCAGTCGGCGACGCTGTGGAGTTTCAAAGCCTTAAAGTTTTATGGGGCCCCAAGGGATGGCGGCCTGGACAATGCGTCATCGGTTCGGTGAAATCGACCGTGGGGCATTTGCTGACTGCGGCCGGAGCGGCGGGGATCGTCAAAGTGCTTTCGGCTTTCCGCGCCCAAACGTTGCCGCCGACCGCCAATTTCACCACCCCAGCGCCGGGATTGGGACTTGAAAAATCGCCCTTTCGCATCCTTAAAGACGGCGAAACATGGCCTCGACGCGATGAACGGACGCCCCGCCGCGCCGCTGTCAGCGCCTTCGGTTTCGGCGGCATCAACGCGCATCTCTTGCTGGAAGAATGGCAACCAGCCAGCGGGATGGAAGTAGCGCCCCGAGTCTTCGTCCCCCGGAGCACCGATGCAACCCCGCCCGCCATCGCTGTTGTCAGCATGGCTGCCCATTTTGGCCCCTGGAAATCGCTGCGGGCCTTCCAACAACGTGTCTTGGGAGGCGGCGACGACGTATCTCCCTCTCCACCGGCGCACTGGTGGGGCGTGCCGGAAAGCGCCTGGTTCCAGGAACAGGGGTTTGAGGCTCGTTCTTTCGCTGGCTATTACATCGCGGGGCAAGTGACCATCCAGGCCGACCGCTTCCATGTCCCGCCGCGCGAATTGCAGGAGACGTTGCCGCAACAATTGCTCATGCTGCACGTGGCCGCCGAAGCCATCGATGCCGCTAGTTTGCCCCAAGAACGGCGGGCGCGCACCGGCGTCTTCATTGGGCTAGGGCTGGATTTAAATACGACGAATTTCCATTTCCGCTGGTCGCTCGATGCGGCGCTGCGCGACGCGGCCGGTCCCCCTCTAACCGCCAGCCGCACGATGGGATCGCTGGGCAGTATCGTGGCCAGCCGTATCGCCCGTGAGTTCCACTTCGGAGGGCCGAGCTTCACTCTCAGCAGCGAAGAAAGCTCCGGCCTGCGCGCCCTGGAAGCAGCGGTGCGCGCCCTGCAAAAGGGCGAGATCGATCAGGCGATTGTGGGGGCGGTCGATTTGGCTGGTGACGTTCGCGCCGTCTTGGCCGCCCATCGCCATCGGCCGTTTTCCGCTTCCGGCCGCGTCCGCCCTTTTGACGTCGACGCAGACGGTACGTTGCCTGGTGAAGGGGCCGCCGCCGTCGTCCTCAAACGGCTCACCGATGCCGTGCGCGACGGCGACACCATCCACGCCGTTATCCGCGGCATCGGCGTGGCTGCCGCTTATGAGTCTGCCCTGGAACGCGCCTACACCGAAGCTGGTATCGATCCCGCTTCGCTTGCCTATCTCGAAGCGCACGGCAGCGGCGATCCTGAGGAAGACCGCAGCGAGGCCCAAGCCCTTACCTCCTTTTTCGGCTCGCGCCGCGGTCCACAACCGTTCGTTCTGGGCAGTGCCAAGGCCGACATCGGTCACGCCGGCGCCGCCGCCGGGTTTGCCTCGTTTATCAAAGCCTGTCTCTGTCTCGATCAACAGATCCTGCCGCCGTTGCGCAGCCTCTCGACGGTACGCCCCGAGCTGGCGCAGGCGGCGGATTGTTTTGCTCTGCTGCGCAGCCCGCAATACTGGCTGCGCGACCGTGCCGCAGGGCCACGCCGCGCCGGCGTCAGCTCTGTCAGCGTCGATGGTAATTGTGTTCATGTCGTTCTCGAAGCCTGGGAGCCGGCCGCCAGCGTCGCGCGCCCCGACCGACTATACCCGCTGGGTAAACATGCTGAAGGCCTTTTTGTCATCGAGGGCCGAGACGTCCGCGCTCTGCTGGATGGCTTAGGACAGCTGCGCAGCTATCTAGGGACGCGACCTGATGCCAACCTGGAGGTATTAGCACGCGGTTGGTACGAGAGAGTGCATTCCCAAACAGAGCATGGCAACGAGGCCAATCCCTTGCCTCTCGCTGTGTCTTTGGTGGCCCGTGAGCGGCGGGAATTGGTCGAACAGATTGATGCCGCCCAGCGCAGCCTGCGCCGCGATCCATGCCGTCCCCTGGTGCTGCCGCCGGCCTTCCACGATCGCCTGTTCTATGCGCCGGTGCCGTTGGGACGCACCGGACGCATCGCTTTTGTCTTCCCCGGCTCCGGCAACGACTATCGTGGCATGGGCCGCGACCTTGCCGTTTACTGGCCGGAAGTCCTCCGCCGCCAAGACGCCGAAAATAACTATTTGAGGAGTCAATTTCTCCCCGATCTTTTTTGGAATGAACACGCAACCGTCGCCCCCTCGGTACGCGAGCGCATCTTTGGCCAAGTGGCGCTGGGCAGTCTGCTGACCGATTTGGTGCGCCGTTTCGGCGTTCGCGTCGATGCGGTGATCGGCAATAGTCTCGGCGAGTCGGCCGGCCTGTTCGCCTTGCGAGCCTGGACCGACCGCGATGCTATGTTGCAAGCAATGAACGCTTCGCCGCTATTTGTCAGCGACTTGGCCGGCCCTTGCGACGCCGCCCGCAAGGCCTGGCGTTTGCCGCCCGATGCCGTCGTCGAGTGGACAACGGGCATCGTGGACCGGGGACCGGCGGCAGTGCGCAACGCCTGTGCAGGGCTGCCGCGGGTGTATCTGCTCATCATCAATACGCCGCGCGAATGCGTCATTGGCGGCGAACGCGGCCAAGTACAAACCCTCGTCGCGCGCCTGGGTTGTCATTTCGTGCCACTGCCGGAGACCTCGACTGTGCATTGCCCTGTGGTCCGTGAAGTGGCAGAGGCATACCGCGACCTGCACCGTTTGCCGACAACAGCGCCGCACGGCATCCGTTTTTACAGCACGGCCCTGGCTCGCTCGTTTGAGTTGAATTCCGACAGCATCGCTGAAGCGATCCTGGCCCAGGCGCTCGACACGGTAGATTTTCCCGCTGTCGTCGAATCGGCCTACCGCGATGGTGTACGCATTTTCCTGGAGATGGGGCCCGGCACGTCTTGCACGCGCAGGATCGACGCCATTCTCGGCGACCGTCCGCATTGTGCTCGCTCGGCTTGCGTTGCCGGTACAGACGGCGTTTCGCTCTTCTTGCGATTGCTTGCCCACCTGTGCGCCGAGCGCGTGCCGGTGGACCTTGCGCCGCTATACGGAAGGGAAACGGCGCACCGCGTCGTTGTTCAACCTGCCGAGAAGCGACTGTTGAACGTCCCGATAGGCGGCGCGCCATTTGTCGTGCCCTCCCTGGAGCTGTCGCCGCGCAAGCCGGAACCAAGCCCCTCGGTCTCAAGCGCGGCTTGGGAACGCACGTCGGACCCTCCCGCCTCCCGTTCCACGTCAGTACCGGAAGAGAAGCGGAGCTTTGCAACTCCAGCTGTCCACGCCGAGCTTAGGAGCGAGGCCTTCATGGCGCCGCGCCAAGCCATCGGCGAAGCACACGCCGCTTACCTGCGTTGGTCCGCCACACTTCAACGCAGTCTGATGGACAATCTCCAATTCCAGTCGCGGCTATCCGAGTACCTGCTGGCGAGTGGGAAAATCGATCCGAGTCCCGACCGTAAGGAGGCAGCCAAGCCGCCGCTTCCTTACGATCGCGGCTTGGAGGGGAAAGGCGCCTTCGACCGCGCTCACTGTCTGGAATTTGCCATCGGTTCCATTGCCCGCGTTCTCGGTCCCGACTTCGCTGTCATCGATAGTCACCCGACGCGCGTCCGTTTGCCCGATGAACCGCTGATGTTGGTAGACCGCATCCTGACCCTTGAGGGGCAGCCCCGTTCGCTCACATCCGGCCGCGTGGTCACGGAACACGACATTCTTCCCGGCGCTTGGTATCTCGATGGCGGCCGCATCGCCACCTGCATCGCCATCGAAGCCGGGCAGGCGGACCTCTTTCTGTCCGCCTATCTCGGCATCGATTTTCAGACGCGCGGTCTCGCTGTGTACCGGTTGCTTGACGCGGCAGTGACGTTCCATCGCAGCTTACCGCGGCCTGGTCAAGTGATCCGCTACGACATCCGCATCGAGCGCTTTTTCCGCCAGGGCGATACGTTTCTATTCCAGTTCCAATTCGAGGGCACAGTCGAGGGAGAGCCGCTGTTGACGATGAGGCACGGCTGCGCCGGTTTCTTCACCTCTGCCCAACTGGCGGCTGGCAAGGGCATCGTGCAGACAGCTTTGGACACGCGCCCCCGTCCCGGCATCCAGCCCGATGACGCCGCCGACCTGCCGCCCTTCGGAAAAGAATCGTACAGCGCGGAACAACTCGACGCCCTTCGCGCCGGCGACGCCGCGGGATGCTTCGGCTCGTGGTTCGCTGGCCGGCATTTGCCAGAAGGGCTGCGTTTGCCCGGCGGCCGCATGAAACTGGTCGATCGGGTCACGCACCTTGATCCCAAGGGCGGACGCTTTGGGATTGGCCTCATCCGGGCCGAGGCCGACATCGCCCCGCGCGCCTGGTTCTTGACCTGTCATTTTGTGGATGATCCGGTCATGCCCGGCACGTTGATGTACGAATGCTGCCTGCACACGTTGCGGATTTATCTGTTGCGTCTGGGTTGGATCGCCGAAGCCGACGACCTGGTATGCGAACCTGTGCCCGGTGTGACCAGCGTCTTGAAATGCCGAGGCCAGGTGACAGCGGCGACACGTACGGTCACCTACGAAGTAGTCCTCAAGGAGCGCGGCTATCGCCCGGAACCGTATGCCCTTGCCGACGCCCTCATGTATGCCGATGGCAAGCCGATTGTCGAAATCACCAACATGTCGGTGCAGATCTCTGGGCTGACACGTGAGAAGATTGCGGCGTACTGGGCAAGCGGGATTGCATCAGCGCCCCAAGGCGAGCGGGGG
>JAJPIY010000136.1 GCA_021324515.1 Planctomycetota bacterium | reverse complement strand
CCCTCCCCCCTTGTGGGGGAGGGAGTTGTATTTGTTCCCTCCCCCCTTGTGGGGGAGGGTTAGGGTGGGGGGTTAGAACTCCTTGTCTGCATTGTACTTACCCCCCCCCACCCCAGCCCTACCCCACAAGGGGGGAGGGAGTTTTGTCCGTTAGCTCTTAGGAGGCGAGCGTGTTAGGCCCGGTTCCGTTGGGGAGCGTCTACTTCCGTCGTCCTAGCGTGAGGTCCACTTCGGTTTCTTGTAGGAATTGCGCCGCCTGTTCCGGAGGCACGGGATTGATGTAAAAACCCGTACCCCACTCGAAGCCGGCCACGCGCGTCAGACGCGGGATAATCTCCATGTGCCAGTGATAATGAGGCAATAACTGCGTGTCAAACGGCGACGTGTGAATAATGTAATTGTATGCTGGTTTGTCCAGGGCTGCTTCGATTTTCAACAGGATCGTTTTCAATACCGTACCCAGTTCATCCACTTCATTTTTCTGAATGTTCTCGTAGTGGCTGTTGTGTGTTTTGGGCAAGATCCACGTCTCGAAAGGGAAGCGGGCGGCGTAGGGGCAGAAAGCGACGAAATTGGGCGTGTCCAGTACAATGCGCTTCTCCGACTGCAATTCCTGATGGATCATGTCGCAGTAAATGCAGCGGCCACGATAATTGAAAAACTCTAGTGCGCCGGACATCTCCTCCCAGACGTTGATAGGGACAATGGGCGTGACGATCAACTGCGAATGCGAATGTTCCAGCGACGCTCCGGCGGCGGCACCCACGTTCTTGAACACCATGCCATAGACCAGGCGCGGATCTTTTTTCAAATCGACGAGCCGATCACGATAGACCCACAGGACCTCGCGGATGTTTTCTTCTGCGAGATTGGACATACTGACTTCGTGAAACGGACATTCAATGATGACTTCGTGAGCGCCGATGCCGTTCATCTTGTCGTAGATGCCTTCGCCGCGCTTGTTCAAATCGCCTTCGATTTGCAGGGCGGGAAATTTGTTGGGCACGACGCGAACGCGCCAGCCTTTCTCGTTAGAGCGCGTATGGCGCTCGCGGTAGGCAAGAATTTCGTGGGGCGTCTTATCTTCGTTGCCTTCGCAGAACGGACAGAAAGTGCCTTCGGGCAGCGGTTCTTCCTTGGGCGCTACCGGGCGCTTGGCGCGTTCGGTGGCGATGATGACCCAGCGCCCGACGATGGGATCCTTGCGTAATTCCGGCATTGGCAATCCTCGCAATAAAGCGGCGAAATCCAGGAGCGTTTGATCCATATCAACGCCTCGGAAGACTAACCCCAAAGGGCGCAGAGAACCCAGCGAAAAAGAGAAGAAAGTGCTCAACGCCTTTCAGCATCACGGAATTCAGCAGGTCCTTTGCGTCCTCTGGGGTTGATCTTCTTATACATTCCACATGATTTGCTCGAAGTCACGTGATGGGCGGGTCAGCACGATAGAGCCTTCGCGTGGCGCACGGTCCTGGCTTTGGCCGTCACGCAACAACTCCACAAAAAACTGCAAATGCTCCTCGACGGCCAGACCCAAGGCGTCAAACGGGATTGCCAATTCAGCGATCTGGTCGATGCCCACCGCGATAGCGACGTTCGGCAGCGGCGTGCCGTTGTGGAACAACTCGGCTCGCTGCTCTGCCCGGCCAGGATTGGATACACGCACTTCAAAGCCGGCCGGTTCGACGAAGCCGACGCGCCACACGTCGAAATCCGCCAGCGCGCTTCGGGCGGGGCGAGTGCAGTCGATGCGAATCAACAGCAACGCCAGGTTGAAACCAAAGTACAACTCTTGCAGCGGCCCCTGCGTCGCCATTGCCATCGTACCGCGTTCATTCTGGCAAACATACCGGCCGGCGCTGACCCATTCGAAAAACGTATATCGGCCATCGATTTTGACATCGAGAAACGCGCGGGGCAGGGTGTAATGGACGCGCTGTGCCTTGCGGCTGATGGGCCGGCCCAATTCAGGCGGCGGCGTATCGCCGAGCAAGATGTAGACATTTTGCAAATGCTTGCGGAACAGATAATCAAACAAGGCGTCTTGGGCGCTGGAGTGATCGTCGCCAAACCACCAGAACCAATCGCTACCCTCGGCGATGTATATTTCCTCCCAAGCTCTTTGCAGAGGGGTGAGGGGCGTGCGGCACGGGGCGTGAGAAGAAACGGTTTGTTCTTTTGCCTCTGGTCCTTCGCCCTTTGTCTCTTCTCGTGTGTGGCGCAACAGATACTCGCGTGTGCGGTGCAGGGCGTCCCAGGCGGTGTTGTCCTCTTCGTGGCCGATCCAAATGGCGAAGTTGTGGCTGATCCAGCTGCCGGCGAACAGGTGCGGCAAGGTCTCGCGCGGCGGATAGCGCTCGAGATAGTCCCCGATCTTCATTGGTTTGACGCCCGGCGTTTGTATGCAGCGCTGATAAAAGGCGCGGAGAAAATCGACGCCGCCGCCCGGGTAATGCTCCCAGCAGTTTTCGCCATCGAGAATAACGCCGACCAGTGCCGGCTCGTCACCGGACGCCGCTTGGCCGATCCCGGCCAGACAATTCATAAAATGGTCGGCGGCGGCATGGGGATCACTGCGCTGGTAGTGGAAGCCGATCAGATCACTCAGAGCGTGATCGCGGAAGAGAATGCACAACTCGGCCTCGCCTTCGCGCACTTTGTACGGCCGATAAAGTTTTTCCGGGTTGCGGACATGGCCGCTGCCGTCGCGGCTGACGGCACCGTGCGTCGAGGCGCTGAGGACTTCCTCATCGGTGGCGATCCAGCGGATGCCGTGCTGAGCCAAGAGCGGCAGCATGGCTTGACACACCGAACCCTCCGCCGGCCACATGCCTTTGGGTTTGTGGCCGAAGGTACGTTCGTGTTCTTCAAGGGCGCGGCGGACGTGGACGGCGGCATCTTCCGGATAGCCGCCCGTGTAGCGGGGCAGTTTCACCTCGGGCAGGGCCTCGCGGGCCAGCTTCTTGTCAAAAAGCAGCGGCAAAATGGGGTGATAATACGGCGTCGTCGTTAGCTCGACCTGGCCGCGCTCCGCCAACTCTTTGTGCAGCGGAAGGATGCGCTTGAGGATCTCCAAGTGCTTGGCCAAGAGGGCATCACGCTCCTCCTCGGTGAAATGGCGGCCCTTCTCGCGGAGGGTACGCAAGCAATCGTCTTGCTCGATGGCCAACGGATGCACCCAGGTCAAATTGAACCACACTTGCAGATCGCGCAGATCCCGCGGCTGGAAACGGCGCAGGGCGTCGCGGGCGCTATTGCGCCCCAGAGCACGGCGCTGATACAGCTCGGCATAGCGCGGAAACGGTCGGATCATGTGGTCCGGATTGGCCATGAAAAAATGATCCAGGAGAAACAGACAATCTTCTTCCGACAGACCGTCGGCAGGAATGCGAGACACATCCAGGAAGCGATCGCTGGCCCCTTGCTCGGTGTAGGCGCGGAGTTGGAGCACGAGACTGGGCACGAGATTGATGGTGCAGTGCATCTCCGGAAATTCCCACAGGTGCAAGGCCATGCCGTAGTAATCTTTGACGCCGTGCAGCCGCACCCACGGCATCGGATTTTCGCCGCTGAGGTCGTCGGGATAATACGGCTGATGTTGGTGCCACAAGATTGTCAGTGCGATGTCCGCCATGGTCTGCCGTCCGCTGTCCACTGTCCGCTATCCGTCCTGGGCAGTATGGATAACGAGGGGTGCATCTCCGCCCTCCCTCATAGTACAGCGCTGGGGGAAGAGCGGATAGCGGAGGCATCTAGCGTGTCCCACGATTTGCTCGACAAGCGCGAAGTACGCATCCGCACGATGTTCGGCAACATCGCGCACTGCTACGATCTGCTTAATCACTTGCTTAGTCTGCACATCGACCGCTACTGGCGTTGGCGAACAACGCAGTTGGCGCCGCCGCATATTCCTGCTGTCGGCGTAGCGGCCCCCATTCTCGATGTTTGCACCGGCACCGGCGATCTCGCGCTCGCTTATGACCGGGCGGCGAAGCGGCGGGTGCCGATCGTCGGCGCCGATTTCTGTTTGCCGATGCTGCTTCCGGCCTGTGCCAAGACCCGGCGCCGCTGCGCCGCCGCTCGCATCTGCTACGTCGAAGCCGACGCCCAACGCTTGCCCTTCCCCGACGATACCTTTCAGCTGACGACCGTGGCGTTCGGACTCCGCAACGTCACCGATACGGATCGCGGCTTGGCCGAGATGGTGCGCGTGACGCAGCCGGGCGGCCGCGTGGCCATCCTGGAATTCTCCAAGCCCCATCACTGGCTGTTCGGTCGGCTGTATCGCTTTTATTTTCGTTACCTGCTGCCTTGCATCGGCCAGATCGTCTCACGCAGCCGCGACAACGCTTACAAGTATCTCCCCGCCAGCGTCCTGGAGTTTCCGGAAGGGGAAGCGTTGGCGGCGAAGCTGCGCAGCCACGGATTGACACAGGTGCATTGGCATCCCCTGACGTTCGGAATCGCCACGCTGTATATTGGAACGAAAACAGCCGAAATCGCCACGCCTTCTATACAAAGCTCACCAGGGAGAACGGGCCCACTCTGAACCAGAAACGAAGGCGCCAAGGAGGGCGCTTCAGGAACGGTCGGTCAAATCCAGTTCCACGCGCATCACTTGATTGTCGACAAGCACCGGCGGCGCAAAGCCGAGCGAGTGCAGCAAATGCAACATCGGCGTATTCTCAGCCAATACTTGGCCGACAAGGCGGCGCACGCCGCGCTCGCGCGCGATGGCAATGAGACGCTGCATCAAATGACGCCCCAATCCCTGCCGCTGATAGGCGTCGCTGACCACTAAGGCAAACTCGGCTACGCCGGTCTCCGGTTGGAGATAATAGCGCGCCACGCCTAACAAACGCGGCCCGTCACGCTCTTGCAGCACCGCCGCCAACGCCATCTCCCGGTCGTAGTCCAAATGGCATAGACGGATTAGACTGTCGCGCGAGAGCGTCTTGACCATGCTGAAAAAACGCATGCGGATCGTGTGTTCGGAATGGCTGGCGTGCAGGGCAATGATGAGTGCCTCATCCTCGGGTCGGATCGGTCGAATCAGCACTTCACGGCCGTCCCGCAGGCGGAACGGCGCGATGTATTGGTTGGGATAAGGAGGAATGGCCAGGCGGGGACATTGTTCTGGCGGCCGATCGGCGGGACACAGAAGCAGCCGCGCATCAAGGACCACGACGCGCTCGGGCGTGGCCAGCACCGGATTGAGATCGACCTCCTGGATTTCCGGAAAGTCGACAAGCAATTGACTGAAACGGGCCAGCAACGTCTCCAAGGCGTCGAGAGGGACCGCCTTCTGGCCGCGCACCCCCTGAAGGGCCTCGTAAATCTTGGTGCGTTCCATCAAACGCCGGGCCAAGGTCCGGTTGAGCGGCGGCAGTCCAAGGGCGCGGTCCTTGAAGACCTCGACGAGAACGCCGCCCCAGCCGAACAAGATCACTGGGCCAAACTGGCGATCCACAGAGCTGCCGATAATCAACTCGTAGCCGCGCTCCTGGATCATGGCCTGGACGGAGACGCCCTCGAAAGCATCCTGCTTGCCAAGCTGTCTGACATTGCTTTCTATGACGGCATAAGCAGCGCGAACGGCTGGTTCGTCGGCGAGGTTGAGTTGGACGCCGCCGACGTCGCTCTTGTGGGTCAGGGTGGAAGACAACACTTTGAGAACAACCGGATAACCGATCTTTTTGGCCGCAGCGACCGCCTCTTCCACGGTACGGCAGGCGACCGTGGGCACGACGGGCGCCCCGTAGGCGGCCAGCACTTGCTTCGCCTCGACTTCGGTAAGCAAAGTACGGCCGGCAGCGCGGGCTTGGGCGAAGATTTGTTGGACGCGCTGTGTATCCGGCGTAACGTCCTCCGGCAAGGCCGCGGGCGTTTCGTAGAGCAATTCCTGGTTGCGGCGATACTGGACCATGTGCAAAAAGGCGCGGATGGCCGACTCTGGCGCCTCAAAGGTCGGAATGCCGGCGGTATTGAGCAGGTCGATGCCCTCGCGCACCGAGGCGCCTCCCATCCAACAGGCCAATACCGGCTTGTCCGCTAGGTGCGCAAACGATTGGAGTTGACGGGCTGTCGCCGTGGGATCGGTCATGGCTTGTGGCGTCAGCAGCACAAGGATGCCTTGTACGGTGACATCTTTGGCGCAAACCTCGACGGCCAGCCGGTAACGTTCCGGCGTGGCGTCGCCGAGGAGGTCGATAGGATTAGCATGGCTCCAGAACGGCGGCAGCGCTGCGTCTAGCCGGGCCAGCGTCTCGGGGGTCAGAGAAGCGAGTTGGCCGCCAGCAAGCATCAGGGCATCGGCGGCCATGACGCCGGGACCACCGGCATTGGTCAGGATGGCCAGCCCCGCTCCGCGTGGTGGCGGCTGCATGGCCAAAATTTCGGACATATGGAACAAGTCCGGGATGGTTTCGACGCGCAGCACGCCGGCGCGGCGGAAGGCGGCGTCGTAGACAGCATCGGCGCCGGCCAAGGCTCCCGTATGCGAAGCGGCGGCGCGAGCGCCCGCTTCATGTCGGCCCGCCTTGACCACAATGACATGCTTGGCCCGGCTGGCGCTGCGAGCGGCGCTGAGAAACTTACGCACCTTGCCAATCGATTCCATGTACAGCACAATGCTGCGCGTGGTGGCATCCTCGGCGAAGTAATCGATCAGGTCTGCGAAATCGACATCGAGCATCGAACCGACGCTGACAAAGCTGCTGAAACCGATGTGGGCTTGCCGCGCCCAGTCGAGAATAGCAGTGCAGATGGCCCCGCTTTGACTGAGCAGGGCGACGTTCCCCGGCGCGGCCATCGACGCGGCGAAGCTGGCGTTGAGATTGCTCGGCGGATGGATAATCCCAAGACAATTAGGACCGACAATGCGCATCTTACCGCGAGCAAGACTGCGAACCTCGTCTTCGAGTTTGCGCCCTTCGGTGCCTAACTCGGCGAAGCCGGCCGAGATGATGACGGCGGCGGCCACCCCATGGGCAACACAGTCGCGGACCACGCCCGGCACGGTTGCTGCTGGGGTGGCGATGACAGCCAACTCGACTTTCTCCGGCACTGCCGCGAGGTTGGGATAACAATGTACGCCCTGCACGGCACGACGCTTCGGATTGATAGGGAAGACCACCCCGCCGAAAGGGTTCTCCAGCAGATTACGCATGAGAATGTTGCCGACGCTGCCCGGTTCGGCGCTGGCGCCGAAGACAGCTACCGACTGGGGATAAAACAACGAATCGAGCGAGGAGCGTAGTACCGTCATGCCATTAATCACTCTGCAACCGACGAGGCCGCACTGCGGGCGAGGGCCGCCAATATGTCTATGCTGGAAACAATCCCCACGGGGCGATTACGTGAATCGACGACAATGACGCGATGAACGTGGGCATCAACCATCTTCTGGGCCAACTTCGGCAGAGGCGTATCGACGGCGACGGTTACGGGATCGGGCGTCATGAAGCGTCCCACGTTTTCCAGGGGCAACTGCTCGACGTGGACGACTTGCCAATCGGCCAAGACTTCGTGAGGAAGGTTACAAAAGATGTTGTCGCCTTCTTTGCGTTGCAGGCAGCAAGAATCCGGCGGCAAGGTACACAGAATGCGTTCCTCGCCGTTAGCACCTTGAAGTTTGCGTTGGAAAAAACACGAGAGCGGATGTTCGGCAATCTTGGGATGGGTGTGGCTGTGCTCTTGCATGGCCCACCGGAGAAGGTCGCTTACCGAGAGAACGCCGACGCATGTGCCGCCGGCTTCGACGACCGGCAGGCCGCTGATCTGATGAAGCATAAGCAGGCGACCGGCTTCCCGCAGCGGCGTCTCATGCGAGACGGAGATTACCTCGCGGCTCATCACGTCACCCGCAGTTAGCTCAGTCAAGGAACGTCGGGTTGCAGTCATTGGAGGTCTCCTTAGAGGTACTGGGGCCGATTGTTAACTGGGCGTCAAAGGAAATAGCAAACGCAGTGCCGAGATCCTCGATACCGGCTGAAAGCGTAAACGAGGATGTTTCTCAGTCGCTTGTGCTTACAGTATCTACCCATGTGTTTGGTACACCTTGTGCGGATTGGTGCTCGTCCGTGTTCGATCCGCACAGGATCTCATCTACTCCAGCATCAAATGGTGCGGCATTTCTGCACGGCATTATTTTTGCTCCCTTTGAAGCAAGCCTTCTGATTGGACCATGTTCGCCCGCCTTTTCGAGGTTGCAACGATGGAAAACCAACCCCCGGAAAAAATGGTGCAACGGAATGAGCCGAACGAATTAGCGCTACTGGAGACGCAGCTTCGTATCCGTTTGCGCAGTTACGTTTACGATTTTCGGATGACTGTTCAAGACGGCGGCTTGGTTTTGCATGGTCGCGCGCGAACGTACTACGGCAAGCAGCTGGCGCAACACGGCGTCATGGCACAAAGCCGGCTCCCCATTCGAGCGAATTACATCGAGGTGCTCGGCAGCCGATGATTTGGCCCCGCCGCTTCTCCAGGGTCGCCGCCGGTTGCCAGGTTCTGCTGCAACAACCACAGGCCGATGCCTGCGAGGATGGCGAGATCCGGAAAGAGCAGCGGCGCCAAGGGCGGCGCCCCATACACGAATTGCTCCAAGTATGTGGGAGACGTTCCGCGCAGGTCGGCGGTGACGTGCCAGTATAGACCTAGCAGTCCTACCAGCGCCTGTACCAACAACACGAACCAACATACCCGCACATAGGAACGTGACAACGGCATAAGAAAGGGAATGAGCAAGAAGCCCACCGTAAACGCACTGCTGGCTACGGGGATCCATTCCGCAGCATAAAAGAAGCCGTCCTGAGCATGATCAGCTAAACTGAAGACGAAATTGCCGACAAATCCTCCCAGGGCCAAGAGCAACACCCAGTATGGCCACTCCGCTGCATCGGCGTCCACCATGCGGTTCATGATAAGCAGCAAGCCCAAACCGGTGTAGGCGAGAGGAGCGGCGAAAGGTGCGGTATAAACCAGGTTGTGCAAGGTCTGCTCCCGAAAGAACTGACTTTGCAAGTGGAAAAGGACGCCACTCACTCCCAGGAGCACGGCGGCCCAACCGATTGCATGGCCAAGCCAACGCCCCAAGAAAAACGTGGCCGGGTGACGGCGGGCTAACAGGGCCAGCACGAGAAGAGGTGGACAAACAAGGGAGAAGACCAGAGGAGCGTACTCGGCTGGATGGCGAAAGGCGTTTTCCGAGTGCGCCAAATAAATATCCGGGGCCAGCCCAGCTACGTTGGCCAGGACAAAAATTTCCAGCCACCACGAAGGGCCTGCCCCCGAGCTATTTCTTGCGTTCATGTTCTCTCCGCATCCGCCGGGCCATCGCCTCGATTTCTACGGTGTTTTTCACCAGCGGATAAGCGCCGTGCCACTGCACGAAGTCCGCTCCGCCCATGAAGGCGCCATGCTTGGCCGTGATCCCATAATAATGCCACAGATCGAAGTAGAGGAACTCGATCGGATGGGCGAACGGTTTCGGGCCAAGCAAGCCGTCTTTACGCAAGGCATCCAAGATCGTTTGGGCGGCTTGCACCTTTGCATTGGTGCTGACCACCACCTGTTCGGCTTCTTGATAGATGCGGTCCACAAGCGGTTGGGTGTGACAATTGCGGCAGATATCTTTCATGTGGGCCTGAGCCAGGGTATAGTTGGCGCGTTTCTCTGTGATCGGGGCGAACAGATGGTAGGACAGCCGCTCGGACGTGTCATGGGTGACGCCACGGCCGCCCAAACCGCTCATGTGGCAAGTGGCGCAGGTGGGGACGAACATATCGTGCGTGGTGAGTTGTTGGGGAGGAGCGGCAAGATTGAGCAGCGAACGCTGGGCGGCGAACAAGACGCCGTGTTTGGATTCATTGTAAATTTCCAGCTGAGCATGGTCCGCCCCCATATGACATTGGCCGCAAGTGCTCGGCAGGCGGGCGACCTCGACGGAGGCCGTGTGCCGCGTGTGGCAGGCCGTGCAGGTGCCGATCGTGCCGTCGTTGTTGGGCCGGCCGATGCTGTGACAGCGCGCGCACCCTCCCTGACTAAGCGGCCCTCCCTCGAGAGACGTGAGCGGATTGGCCGGCCGCCGGCAAGAGCCAGGATGATACGTCTCACCAATGGCGATCTGCTCAGGCGTAAAATCGCCCGAACCATAGACCCCCGCCCAGGCCGCCGCTGCGTGACGGCTGCGCAGATATTGCTGATAAATCGGCTCATGACAACTGCGGCAATTGCCTGCGGTCAGGTGGGCAGCAATCGTGAAACCGTGATGCTCCTGGCCCTGCTGATTGGCGGCAGGGTGATGACAGTCCAGGCAGTTAATGCCCTTGCGCGCATGGACGCTTAACTCGTATTCATGGACAATAGAGGCTTCTAGATTAGCATGGCACTCGGCGCATTTGCCCGAGGCGCGGACGAAGGCCGCACTCGGTTGCTCGATCACCACGCGCGGCCGATAACGATGGACCATGAAGGCCGCAATTAGCAGAGCTGTGCCGAGGACGACAGCGATAAATACCGCGCGAAAGGACATGCCGCTTCCTCCACCGCCAAGGGACCGAGTTGGAATCTGCGAACGCTTCGGCTTCGTTATTTATACCAGACGCGAGTAGTGGTGACACTTTTCCGTCCTTCCCCCACCCCTCCCCCACCAGGGGGGAGGGAGAAAAAAGCCCCCCACCCCACCCCTCCCCCCCAAGGGGGGAGGGAGAGAACAGGCTCCCTCCCCCCTGGTGGGGGAGGGGTGGGGTGGGGGGAATTGTGCCCAATTCAACCGTGCCCAGTATAGTGTGGCCTTATCTCGCTAGGGCAATGGCGACCGTACAAAGGGGCCTTGTTTCGGCGTTTTCCAAAGAAATCCGGGTAATACCACAGCAGGGTTGCACGCACTTCTGTTTGCTGTCGTGCAGCCCTGCTACAGCGCTCCCCTTCTTCCGGCATCAGACCGCCTTCACTTCGATGTGCCGTTCCTTGACCTCCGGAAGCTTGGGCAGTCGCACCTCCAAGATGCCGTTGCGATATGTGGCTTCCACATGCTCCGTGTCCACACCTTCGGGCAGATAGATGCTGCGGTCCAACTTGCCCCACAGTTCCTCCTTT
Organism: Planctomycetota bacterium; assembly: GCA_021324515.1. Taxonomy (GTDB): domain Bacteria; phylum Planctomycetota; class Planctomycetia; order Gemmatales; family Gemmataceae; genus JAJPHU01. The sequence goes on along the minus strand of JAJPIY010000136.1, from coordinate 29 downwards.
TCGCCCTTCTTCTCCTTCCGTTCCGCGTG
>JAJPIY010000195.1 GCA_021324515.1 Planctomycetota bacterium | reverse complement strand
CGAAGGCGAGCGCGGCTCCCCGATGTTCGTTTAGCCGCGAGCCGAAGGCGAGCGCGGCTCCCCGATGTTCGTTTAGCCGCGAGCCGAAGGCGAGCGCGGCTCCCCGACGTTCGTTTAGCCGCGAGCCGAAGGCGAGCGCGGCTCCCCGACGTTCGTTTAGCCGCGCTCGCCTTCGGCTCGCGGCTAACCTTATAATCCTTTGGTCGTTTTAGGGGAAGGCCAGTGTCAGGCACTGCGCCGCAGTGCTCGCAGCTCAGCTTCACGCACCACGCGGCGTCTTTCTGCGGCAGTCTGCTCGAACAGCGTGCGATACAGTGCGGCGTGCGTCTGCGTGAAATCGACGTGGCGGCGGCGCATGACTTCGGCGGCCGTGTGCAAGAGCGCCGACAGATCGGCGCGATCGGTCAGCGCTTCCTTCCACCAACTGGCGAAGGAGGGGATGTACTTGGGCAGCAGGCCGCCGGGCAACAGGTTGCAGAAAATACCGGCATTGGTGCCGGTGTTCAAAAGTGTGCCCAGTCCCGTCTTGGTGTGATCGCCGAGCAAACAGCCCACTTTCGTAAATCCGGTATGTACCCGCCGACCGTTGACCGTCATCGTCACTTCGCCGTAATCGTTGCGCAAATCGCTATTGTGGGTGCCAGCGCCGAGGTTGACCCATTCGCCGATGTAGGCGTGGCCGAGAAAACCTTCGTGATATTTGTTGCTGTAACCCTGCACGATACTGCAATCGATTTCCCCGCCGATGCGGCAAGCTGGGCCAAGTGTCGTACCCGCACGGATGTTGGCGCCGTGGACTTGCGTGTCGGGACCGATGAAACAGGGGCCCTCCAGACGCGTAAAGGCGGTCACGACCGCGTTGCGGTCGATGACAATGGGGCCTTGCCGGGCATCGGCAACAATCATCGGATCCAGATGGGCCGACGGGTGAATCCGGACAAGTTCAGGCGGCCCGACGATGGCAAGGCCAGGACGCGGGACAGAGGTAGGTCCGGCCTCAAAAGGCAGCGCAGCTGTCTGCCAATCGGCCAGGATCTGTTCGCCGTTGTATTGTACCAACTCCCACGGGTAGTGGATCAGCCGGCCGCCCGCCGAATGCCGCGGCAGCGTCGCCTTCCATGTCAGGAGGCACTCGTCGAGCGTGTTCGTCGAGCAATGGGCCAGATGTTCCGGCGTGACGACAGTGTAAGCGACTTCGTCTTTAACGAGGGCGATGTGAGGTCTGGACAGCTCGGTGAGTGGGAGCGGGGTAGCAGGCGGAAGCCAGCGGCCGTTGACGAGAACGGTCGGACCTGCGCGCAACCATGTTAGATCGTTGACCGGCACCGCCGGCGAATGCAGGCGGCAAAGATCAACCAAATACGGTCGGACAAGGACGCCGCGCGGCCCAGGCGGAAAGAAACGACTCTGTTTAGCAGCCAGCGAGGTCAACCCGCACAATAGCTCAAAGACAGGACGGGTTAGGCTCAGCGGTTCAAGATCGAGGACGCCTCGATCTTCAAAGAGGCAGACACGCATGACCTCCTCCTTTCGGTCCTTGGTGCCGGATAGAAATGCATCACCCTCATGGCGCCAGCATCGAATTATACGTAGATACCAGCACAGCCGCCAAGAGCGAAGAACGGACGAGAATGTGCCTCACTAACGGCACGGTCTGCCACTAGATTGAGGCGAGCGGGGGGTGTGAACCCCCCGCTCGCCCTCGCCGACGGTTTGTCCTTTGCCCGTACCATCCGCTATTATGAAGACATCGACTACCCGGAACAGCCGGAAGGAATATCCGGCGGACATCGGAGGAGGTAGGAATGAGCAGAGGGGACAACCTGGGCGGCATCATCCATACGTATCAGAAATACGACCCTGTTCAATTTCCCAGTCCCACGGCAGCGCCGCCGGACCTGGTGTCGCCGGCTTTTGAGCATCTGCTGTATTACGGCAGCATGCGCCGGCTGACCGAGGAAGAGTTGGCCCGCGCCGTGCGCCTTGATCCCAGCCAAATTCGCGGTTTGGGGCCGAGCTTAGAATCGCTCATGGCCCTGCTGCGCGAACGCAAACGCAAGATTTTGGAGACTTACGAGACGGACAAAGTGCAGAACGAGGCGCGTCAGCACTTCTATGCTCAGGCGGCCCAGATGACGCCGCCAGCCAAGCTGCGGCGCGCCTTCGAGGAAGCGGTGGGCGAGGAGCAGTTATACGACCTCGAACAACTGTGGTATCGTGTCGGCGACGAAACCAGCCCGTTCGCCCGCCAGCTTTTGCATTTGGCTGAGCGCCTGGGCGAGAAATATCAGATTGACGAATTGGCCAGTAAATATGATTTCACCGGCCGCACGCCCCTGACGGTGCCGCAAGCGCTGGCGATCAAAGAAGAATTGGAGATGATAGATCGGCTGCTTCAGCAACTCGAAGAAGCGCTGAAGACGGCACAGATCGGTGTCATCGACCTGGAAGAGTTGGCTCAATTTGCCGAGCCGGGCGACCTCGAACAATTGAGCGCCTTGCAGCAGCAAATTCAAGACTATCTCCGCGAATTGGCCGAGCAACAAGGATTGGAACAAGCCAAGCGCGGTGGTTTCCAACTGACGCCGCGCGCCTATCGCTTGTTTCAATCGAAGTTGCTGACACGCATTTTCGAGCAGTTACAAGCGTCGCGTACGGGTCGGCATCAAGGAGCGATTGTCGGCGAAGGCGCCACCGAAGTGCAGCAAACCAAACCCTATGAATTCGGCGATTCGGTGACGCACCTGGATATTCCCTCCTCGTTTACCAACGCCTTACTGCGATCCGGGCCAGGATTGCCGGTGCGCCTGAAGCCTGAAGACATCGTAATCCATAAGACGCGCAATAATCCCAAGTGCGCCTCCGTGGTGCTGCTCGATATGTCCGGCTCGATGCGCTACGACGGACAGTACATCAACGTCAAACGCATGGGTTTGGCCCTGGACGGCCTGATCCGCAGCGAATATCCTGGCGATTACTTGCGCTTCATCGAGATGTACACCTTTGCCAAACCGCGCCACATCACTGAGATTGCCGCACTTATGCCCAAGCCAGTCACACTCTACGATCCGATCGTCCGCAAAAAAGTGGACATGAGCAATCCCAATATCAGCGAGATGATGATTCCGCCCCATTTCACCAATATCCAACACGGCCTGCATCTGGCGCGGAAATTCCTGACGGCGCAAGATACGCCGAATCGGCAAATTCTACTCATCACCGATGGCTTGCCGACAGCGCACTTTGAAGGAGAATGGCTGTTTCTGCTGTATCCGCCGGACCCGCGCACCGAATCGGCAACGTTGCGCGAAGGGCTATTGTGCGCCCGCGAAGGCATCACCATCAACATTTTCCTACTGTCGAGTTGGAACCAAACCAGCGAAGATGTCCAGTTCGCTTACAAACTGGCCGAAGGCAGTAAGGGCCGCGTCTTCTTCACCGCCGGCCGCGAGTTAGACCGCTATGTGGTGTGGGATTACCTTGCCCGGCGCAAGCAGATCATTTCTTGACTTTGCCACCTTTGCCGGCTATGTGCGGATGAACTTTTTCGCCCCGCAAGCCAGGCTGAAAATCCGCCTTGACCGTGAGGCGGGGCGCGGGAAGAATCGCTTGGCTGTTGCTATCTCCAGATTTCCAGGGCGTCCGCGTGGAGAGCGGGCGCCGGGAGGGCGCGGCCCCGTGCAAGTCCCGTTCTCTGTGCCTATTTCGAGGGCCAGGCCGTGCGCACCGCTGTTGGTGTGGCTTTGGTGATCGTTTGCCTGGGGCTGACGGGCTGTAGTCTCTTTGGCAAAAGACAAGCTGCGCGAAAAGACCATCCCAAACCGTTTCTCGGTTCGGAGGCGCCGGCCAAAGCCGAAATCGCCGCCATGCCGCGCGACCCCAATGGGCCTTTGCCAGGGGCCAACGGTTTGCTTGCCGGACGAGTCGTCGTGGAAGCTACGGAGCGACCCATCAAAGCCTCCATTTTGATCAAGGGCCTCGACCACGAAGACGCCAAAGGGGCGGACCTTGACGTTTCAACCGATGATTCCGGTTACTTCGCCATCCCGAAACTAAACGCTGGCGCACCGTACCTGTTAATCGTGCGCGCCAATGAAAACGGCGAATTAATTAGCCGCACGCTATACGTCAAACCTCCCAACCCTACTTTGCTGATTAAACTCGATAAGCGCTACACTACGGCGAGTACGCCGCCGCCGCCGGACATGCCCCAGCTGCGCGACAAGAAGGCCACAGCCGGCAAGGAAAATACCCAGGAACACGATAAGCCCGCCGTCAGCATTGATCCGCCGGCCCCTCTGCCGGAGCAACGGCCGACGCAAGGAGCCCGCCAACTCGAAGCGCCGACAAAAGTCAATCCCGCCAATATCGCTGACGGCGGCTTCCCGCGCGTTCCGCAGCCGCCTGTCGAAACCATCACCATCCCCAACCCGCCGCCGCTGCCTCAGCAGCCTCAGTGGGATACGGTGCCAGACCAACGCCCGGCGACACGCCCGGCACCCGCTCCTTCCGGCTCTGTCCGTTTACCTAACATTCCCACACCGGTGCCCTCGTGCGGCTTGTATGGCAATCGCCTGGATAATTTCGCCTTATATGACTTGGATGGCAACGTCTGGGAGTATAAGCGCGATCGCCGCGGACGTTTGATGTTGCTCGTTTTCTGGTCGCACAGTTGCCATCATTGCCTACTCGACATTCATCATTTGGTGGCCTTACAGCGAGATTATGGCCCGTATGGCCTCGAAATCGTCAGCATTGCCTGCGAAAAGGGACCAATAGAGGAACAGCGGAGCCACGTGCGGGCCATACGCGGCCGCTACGGCATCAATTATCAGACCCTGCTTAGCGGGGGGGAATCTTGTCCCGTCATGGCCCAGTTCCAGGTTTCGTTTTTTCCCTTGCTGGTCTTGATCGATGCAGATGGCACCATCCTCTGGCGCAGCACGCGTGACGGCATGGAAGAAAATGCTCACTATGCCCTGCGGAAGATGATTAACGACCGCTTGGTTACGCGACAGCCTCAGCCTTAAGGCCGCCGGACGAAACTTCCTCTCCCCTTATAGATTGTACCCACTCCAGCGCAGGAGAATACAATGAAACAGAGCGAGATCATGACGAGAAAATAGTAATATGAGAGCGCAAATAAATAAAATCAGCGTGGCCCAGGCGCGGCGGACGGAATCGATCGGTCGGCAGGTGCGCTTACAAGGCTGGGTCCGCACGCGCCGCGATTCCAAGGGCGGTTTCAGCTTTCTCGAAGTCAACGACGGTTCCTGCTTGGGCAACATCCAGGTCATTGCCGACAACTCGCTGCCCAACTACCACAGCGAGGTGCTGCACCTGACGGTTGGTTGCAGCGTTACCGTAGATGGTGTCGTTCGCGCCTCGCCGGCCAAGGGACAGGCCACGGAAGTCCAGGCCCAGGCCATCACCGTCCACGGCTGGGCCGACGCCGCGAAATATCCACTGCAAAAGAAGGGGCATTCGCTGGAGTTTCTGCGTGAGCAGGCCCATCTGCGGCCACGCAGCAATACCTTCGGCGCTGTCACGCGCGTCCGCAACTGTATCTGCCGCTCCATCCATGATTTCTTCCAGGAACAGGGGTTTCTCTACATCCATTCGCCGATCATCACCGCCAGCGACTGCGAAGGCGCCGGCCAAATGTTCCGTGTCACCACCCTCGACCTCGGCAAGCTGCCGCGCAAT
>JAJPIY010000187.1 GCA_021324515.1 Planctomycetota bacterium | reverse complement strand
TCCAAAGCGCCGTGGTACTTCCTCGGCCTGCAAGAGATGCTGGTTTACTACGATCCGTGGATGGCCGGCGTGGTGCTGCCGACCATGATAATCATCGGCCTCATTGCTATTCCCTACATCGATTTCAATCGCCGGGGCAACGGTTATTTCTCCTTTGCCGAGCGCAAATTTGCCGTGTCTATCTTTATGTTCGGCTTCGTGGTCTTGTGGGTGACGCTGATTGTACTGGGCACCTTCCTGCGCGGGCCTAACTGGAACTTTTTCGGGCCGTTCGAGTATTGGGACCCGCATAAGGTGCTGCCGTTGAACAATGTCAATCTGTCGCAGTTGTTCTGGCTGAACCTGTGCCACATGCCGCTGGACGATTTTAAGGTCCGCTTTGGCAATATCTTGGGCCCGATCCTCCGCGAATTGCCCGGCATCTTTGTCGTGCTGCTGTACATGCTGGTGCTGCCGCCGCTCTTGGCCCGCACGGTGATGCGGTCGTTTTTTATTAAGATGGGATTTGTCCGCTTCATCATCTTGGTGACCCTGATGCAGTTTATGGCCGCTTTGCCCATTAAGATGGTGTTGCGCTGGGCCATCAACTTGAAATACATCGTCGCCATCCCCGAAATCTTCTTTAACATCTAAAATCCAGGGACGATACATGGCTGCCACCGATCAGACTTACCGCAACCAAAAGACGTTAGACATCGTCTTCGCGGTCTCCTGCATCCTGATGCTGTTGGGCACACTCTGGATGTTCTGGCAGGATTACGACCGCCAATTCAAGCACATTCAGCGCCAGTTCCGCGACGTGGAAGAAGCATTGAGCGAGTATCAAATGCTGGCGGCGCTGCCCAGCCAAGAGCAGGTAGCCGAGGCGCGCAACAAAGTCACCGCGGCCAAAAAAGAATACGAGGCCGCCCATAACAAACTCCTCAGCCGCGAACGCGAGCTGATGGCCAAGCACGACCTGGCCGACTTTGCCTATCGCTCTCTCAAGGCTGATTTCGACTCTAAAACGAGCTTATACAACATCGCTGTCGAGCACCTCGGCAAGGCCGAAGAGCCAAAACGGCAAAAGGAACTGCAAGAAGAAGCCGAGAAACTCTACAAAGAAATGAGCGAGCTTCAGGACCGACTTATCAAGGCCCAAGACGAGCTGGACCAGATCAAGCAGCAGATCAACAAAGAAGTGACCCAGCCGTTGGAGGGGCCGCAACAACAGCTCAATCGGGCCGAAGAGGAGTTGAAGAAGCTGACGGCCAACTTCGACCGCTACGCCAAGGCGACGGTCCAGAAACGCTGGAAATGGGATGACATCTTCCGTAGTTTGCCTATTCTTGATGCTTTTGAATCCCCCACGAAAATCAAGCAGGTGTGGCTGCCGGAATTGACCATCGATTACGGCGGCTTCAAAGATGTGCCGCGCTTCGACCGTTGTATCTCTTGCCATCTCGGCATTGACCGGGCCAACTTTGACCACGCTTCCCTCAAGCGCTTGACCCTGTCTCCGGAATTAGCCCGAAAAGAGCTAGAAAAGGCCGAGGCCCGTAAGAAAGAGTTGGAAGGCAAGGAAGGCAGCGAGGAACAAATCAAGCGTATGGAGGGGCAGATCGCCCAGCTCAAGGAAGAAGTAAAACGCTCCGAAGGCATGCAAAAACGCCTGGACATCGCACGGGAAATATTGGAGGCGCGTAAGGCAGCTGGGGAAAATCTCGGCTTCGATCCGGACAAATTACCCACCAAGGTGAACTGGCTGAAATTGGACAAAGGGCAGATCGCCATGTACGCGGCCCATCCGCGGCTCGATCTGTTCGTCGATGCCAACAGCCCGCATCCGATGGAGAAGTTTGGCTGTACCATTTGCCATCAAGGCCAAGGCAGCGCTACCGATTTCGTCAACGCCGCCCACACGCCGGCCGACGCTGGGCAGGAAGAAGAATGGCACAAGGAATACGGCTGGGCCCACAACCATTTCTGGGACTTCCCCATGCTATCCAGCCGTTTTACCGAGTCGAGCTGTCTGAAATGTCATCATGAAGTGACGGACCTCATTCGGTACGGCAGCAAGGCGGAAGCGCCCAAGTTGTTGCGCGGCTATGAGTTGGTGCGCGAGTACGGGTGCTTCGGTTGCCACGAGATCGCTGGCATCAAGAGCGGCCGCGAAGTCGGTCCCGACCTGCGCCTGGAGCCGCAGCCGGCCCTGGCCTATCTGACGCCGGCCGAACAGGACAAGGCCAAGGCCGATCCCCTCAACCCGCCAGGAACCTATCGCAAAGTTGGTCCCAGTCTGCGCCGCCTCGCCGAAAAAACCAACCAGGATTGGGTGCGCAAGTGGATATACGCGCCGCGCAGTTTCCGCCCAGACACCAAGATGCCGCATTTCTACGGCCTGAGCAACAACAGCCCCGACGTGCTGCATCAGGCGGCCCCTGAACAAGAACGCTTTCCCGATACGGAGATCGCCGGTATCGCTTATTACCTGCTGGCTGAAAGCAAAGGCAACCTAGAAGGCAAAGACACCACGCGCGAAACCCTCAAGGGCGTCATCGCGAAGCGACAGCAGCAACTTGTCAAAGGCCCCTTGGCGGAGCGCGAATGGAAGGAATTGCAAGACGCCAGCCGCCGCCTGGGCGAACTGGCCCTGATAGCGGTCCCCGCCCAGGCCGATGAGATCAATCGCCTCATCGTCTTACTCAAGCAAGCGCAGGAGGTCCTACAAGAGCTGCACAAAAAAGAGGCCAACCAGAAGGACGGCGGACTAAGCCCCGGCGAACAAGAGGAACGAAAGCAAGCAGCCCAAGACGTGGAAACCCGGCTGAAAGAACTTCTGGCCGTCGGGCAGATTACGCCGCTGGCCAAGCGCATCAGCGACGAAGAGGACAAAGCGGTCGAGTTGCCCAAACCACCCGCAGACGCCGAACGCGAAAAACATGTAAGCAACGGCCGCCGACTGTTCACCGAAAAGGGCTGCTTGGCCTGCCACAGCCACGAGGGCACGACCAAGCCGGGCCTGGGGGTCGCCGCTGCCCCCGGCGAGGCCAACTTCGCCCCGAACCTCAGCCGCCTCGCTGCCAAGATCGCGCCGGAAATTGCAGATGAAAAAGGTATGGAAGAGGCGAAAAGGCGCTGGATCGTACAATGGCTGCTCAACCCGACTGTGTATCATCCGCGCACGCGCATGCCGATCACCCATCTGACGCCCGCAGAGGCCGGCGACGTAGCCGAATGGCTCCTGAGCCAGAAAGTCACCGATTGGGACGACAAGGGACCGAACGAGCCGACCAAGGAAGACCTGGTCGCCCTGGCCCGTGTCTATCTGGCCAAGGCGCCGGGGTTCACCCGTGCCGACGTCGAGGCCGTCCTGCCTGCCACCGGAGGTGATCTACCCGGCATCGCCAAGGAGCGCCTGGAAAACCTGCCGCCCGATGCCGACGAGCGCAAGCTGGAAGGCCCAGTTACGGAGGACAAGTTAAAGTGGTATATCGGCCGCAAGGCCATCAACCGGCTCGGCTGTTTCGGTTGCCATGACGTGCCTGGCTTTGAGACGGCCAAGCCGATCGGCACGGCCCTGAACGATTGGGGCAAAAAAGATCCCGAACGTCTGGCATTCGAGGACGCCGACATCTTCGTCCGCACCCATTACCACATTGTGTCCCTGCGCAACGATCCCAATGATCCGAAAAAGCCTGCTGCCGATTGGCACGCCAAGGACAACAAACCGCCCTACGAGAAGATCTACGCCGATGCGGTCCAAGAGCATCGCCGCGAAGGTTTCCTGCACCAGAAATTGATGGAGCCGCGCAGCTTCGATTTCGACCGTAAGCTGGCCTGGGAAGATCGCCTGCGCATGCCGCAGTTCCGCTTCGCCCGCACCAAGAAGCGCGACGGCGAAAGCGAGGAAGCGTATCAAGCCCGGCAAGAGTTCGAGGAAGCCGAGGCGCGCGAAGCGGTCATGACTTTCATTCTCGGCCTGGTCGCCGAACCGATGCCGCTCAAGTACCTGAACCAACCCAATCCGGATCGCCTCGCCGAGATCAAGGGGCATCAGGTGCTCGACAAGTTCAACTGCGCCGGCTGCCATCAGGTTCGGCCTGGCGTCTATGAGTTCAAGAC
>JAJPIY010000173.1 GCA_021324515.1 Planctomycetota bacterium | reverse complement strand
ATGGTGGACGAGTTTTTGGAAGAAGAACTGTATTTAGCGATGCAGTATTTCGACCTGTGGGGCGACAAACCGGAGCAGCTGCATGCGCGTTACAACCTCCAGGCCGTTAGCCACCCGCGGCGTCGTTTATTCGTCCAGTTGCTCGACGAGGGCGGCGGCCTGGCCTGGGCCAGTGAGCAATCGCCTGCGGAAGACATCCTGCCGGCCAGCGCCGTGGCGTTCGAAGGGCCGACCACGGTAGACGGCCATCGCATCCTGTGCCGTCGCGCGGCTGCGCCGGGAGGCAGTACCTGGACGCTGCGCATCGGGTGCAGCTTGGCGCGTGCCCAGGCAGACAGGAGACGCTTCACCAACATCCTACTGACTTCGGGCCTTGTCTTGCTATTGCTCGCCCCTTTAGGCGGCTATGTGCTGGCCGGCCGGGCTACTCATCCGATCGCCCAGATCATCCGCGTCGCCAACCGGCTGCGGCCGGCACAGCTCGACGAACGCTTGCCCCTTCGCGGTACGCATGATGAGCTGGATCAATTGTCGCAAACGATCAACCATTTGCTCGATCGCATCGCCGCCTATTTGCGGCAAAGCCGCGAATTCACCGCCAACGCTGCTCACGAATTACGCTCGCCTCTTACTGCCCTGCAAAGCTCGCTGGAGATCGCCCTCAATGCCGATCGCACCACGGAAGAATATAAGGAGGTGCTGGCGGTCCTATTGGAAGAGTGCGGGCAGATGCGCGTACTGGTCAATCAACTGCTCCTCTTGGCCGAAGAAGACACCGGCCAGCTGCGCCTGCATTCCCAAGCCCTGCGCCTGGATCAAATTGTCGCCAGTTCGCTGGAGATGTTTCAGGCGGTGGCGGAAGCCGCCGATGTAGAACTGACCGTCCGCCGTCTTGAACCGGTGCTGATCCAGGGGGACGGCAACCGCCTCTGGCAGGTGGTTAATAACCTCATCGATAACGCCATCAAGTTCACACCTGCACGGGGGCGAGTGTCTGTCGATTGTCGCCTCGATGGAGACCGGCACGAGTGCGTCCTCGAAGTGGCCGACACCGGCCCGGGCATCGCGCCGCACGAGTTGCCGCACATCTTCGAGCGTTTCTATCAAGGCGATAAGGCCCGTCAGCGTGAGACCTCCGCGCGGGGCCTGGGCCTGGGTTTGAGCATCTGCCAAGCTGTGGTCGCCGCGCATGGAGGGACCATCGAGGTCGCCAGTACGCTCGGTCAGGGTACCACGTTCACGGTGCGCTTGCCGAATTGTTCGTCTCCAGGGCCAATGCCTTGCTTCACGAGGGCAGAAGGGCAAGAGGCGAGAGCGGCCCATACATAGGAGCATTGTTGGGAAGCGCCAGGGCCGGGACGTTGGGAAAAAGGAAGCTCTCAAGAGTAGGCAAAAGGGCGTTGGTCAGGTCCAGATAGCCTTGCTCGGTCGGGTGAATGTAATCGAACATCATGCTGGAAGAGATAGTGCCGTCGGGTTGCAGGAAGATCGAGCCGAGGTCGAGGTAAGTGACATGCGGGTCGCTGGCCAACATTTGGCTAACCAGCTGGTTGGTCTGCGCTCCTTCGGCGCGATACGGATTGCTGGGCGATTGTTCGCCGGGAAGGATGCCGAGCACGACAACCTGAGCTTGCGGCTGATATTGGTGGATCATGGCCACGTCGGCGAGAACGCCTGCGGCCGTCGCTTGCGGCGTATCGCCTTGCAGCAGATTGTTGCCGCCGATATCAAGAACGACCACAGCCGGATGGATGCCGGCCAATTGGCCTAGCGACAGCTGAAAGAGCAAGCTCTGGGTGGTCTGCCCGCCCACGCCGTAATCAACCATGCCGAGAGGGGCCATGTAGGCCGCCCAGACGGGAGCGCCCGGGCCATAGGCAAAGTAGTAGGAGATGGAATCGCCAACAAAGACCCCAGTGGGGTCTCCTTTGTTGGGCTGGGCAGCGAACAGAATGTCCATCAGGGCGATCGCGGGCGGAATTTCCGCCAGGGGAGGCACCGTCGTTGTGGAGGATGGTAGACAGCGTGTTTCCAGCACTTCTACGCTCAGGGGAGAAGCATACCGCTCGGAACGTCGTCGGCAACGTGGTATGCAGAAAACGGGGCGGCGGCTTCGGAACCACTCGGTGAGAGATGCCAACAGCGTCGCAATCATGGCGGTACCATGTTTCTTACGTGAGGCGCTGGCGCAGGGTGGTCAGCCTCACGTTGTTCTGCCAATCGCTCTCTTGGCAAGCCTAGCTCAAAAACGAGCCGGAAGCGCGCGTAGCGGCTATCGGCTGGCGCTTCGGCTTCTAGCTCGTTGCTTTGCGGCTTTCACTTGCCGCCGGCGAAAATGCTCCGTCCGCCATCGACGGGCAGGCAGACGCCGGTGATGAAGTCGTTGTCGATCAGCGCCAGCACGGCGCGGACGATATGGTCGGGAGAGCCTTCGCGCTGGACCAGCGTGGCCTGGATGGCTTCCTGGCGTTCTTGCTCCGGCAGGTCGGGCGGAAACAAGACTGGCCCCGGCTCGATGCAGTTGACGCGCACGCTCGGATGGCGTGTGCCCAGCTCCACGGCCAGGCAGCGCGTCAGGGTGGGAACGGCGCCTTTGGAGGCGAAATAGGCGGCGTAATGAAGATAGGGACGGACCACGGCCCAATCGCCGAATGTTATGATGCAACCGCCCTCCGGCTGGCGCACCATCGCCAGACCGGCTTCGCGGGCGCACAAGAACGTGCTAAGCACATTCACCTCGAAGTGGCGGCGCACATCGGCGGCAGACACTTCTTCCAACCGTCCCTTGCCCCATAAGCCGGCGCAATGAACGAAGACATCAAGTCGGCCGAAATGGTCCAGCGTCGCTTGAAAGAGACGGCGAACGGCGGCCTCATCACCGAGATCGGCTTGCAGGGCCAGCGCCTCCACGCCCTGTCGTCGAAAGGCTGCTGCGGCTTCAACGGCCTCTGCGGCGGAAGTGTGATAATGAACAACCACGTTGTAGCCGCGCTCCGCCAGCGCTGCTGCGACATGGCGGCCCAAACGCTTTTTGCCGCTGCCAGTGACAAGGGCGACAGGAGATAGAGACATGGACCGTTTCCCGTTTCCGATTCTCGGTTGTTATTCAGTATACTACTCCTGCGAGGGGGCTTCACGCGCTCATGGGGAGAACGATCGTGAAATCTTTTTGGCTTTCGTTACTTGTTCTGGTTCTGGTTCCCACGCTTTATGCCGAGGAGGCATTTACGCTCCATGACGGTGATCGCGTGGTACTGATCGGCAGCACACTCATCGAACGCGAACAGCGCTATGGCTATTGGGAAACGGCGCTAACGAGCCGCTGGCCCGAACGCAACATTACCTTCCGCAACCTTGGCTGGAGCGGCGACACGGTCTGGGGCGAATCGCGGGCCGGCTTTGATACGCCGGCACAGGGTTATAAACGACTCCTCGACCACACCCTGGCGCTGAAACCGACCGTCCTCCTTATTGGCTACGGCACCAACGAGTCGTTTGCAGGAGCAGCGGGATTGCCGCGCTTCCAGAAGCAGCTTGAGAAACTGCTCGACGACCTGGCCCCAAGCAAAGCGCGGGTCGTGCTGCTGGCCCCGCCGCTGGCCGAGGCGTCGCGCTGGCCGGCCGGTAAGGTGGACGAGCGCAACCGCGATGTGCGGCTATACACCGATGCCATCAAGCAGATTGCCGAGCGGAGACGGGCTACCTTCGTGCCAGAGTTCTGCCAATCCTACGGGCCGGCCTATCCTTTGACTGACAACGGTATGCATCTGACCGCTTTCGGCTACTGGGCCACTAGCCACAACTTGCTCAACGAATTGGGGACGGCAACTGGCAGGTCCCTCGAAACGATCGAGTTGGAAGGACAGGCGTCGGTGCGCGTGCGGCAGAAGTTCTTACCCGGTCCGCCGGTGCCGCCCGAAGCGGACGGTGCGGCCCGTCAAGGGGATTGCTTCGTGCGAGCGCGGAACCTGAAACCCGGCAAGTACACGCTCCTGATCGACGGCAAAGCCGTGTATACGGCCGATGCCGAGACGTGGATGAAACCTGGCGGCTTCGGCGTCCTGGTGCCGACCGGCCCATCTCTGGAGCAGGCCGAGCAACTCCGCCAAGCCATCGTCGCCAAGAACCGCCTTTATTTCTACCGCTGGCGTCCGGAAAACGAAACATACCTGTTCGGCTTTCGCAAGCACGAACAGGGCCAGAATGCCCGCGAGATTCCGCAGTTCGATCCGCTGATTGCCGAGAAGGAAAAAGAGATCGCCAAGCTGCGCGTACCCGTGCCCCACATCTACGAGTTGAAAGTAGAGAAGAAACCATGAGCCACCGACCCGACCTTTCTCTCGCTGTCCGCCGCCCAAGCCAAGGCAGAGACGGCCCTTGCTTGCACTATGGGCTGGTAATAGGGTTCGCCTGCTTGTTCGCTCCATCGGCTTTGGCGCAGCGCGACGCCCCCGTGCCCGATCCCGACCCGGAGATCGAGCGCAAGGCGCTGCAAGTGGCGGAGGGATTCGAGGTCAACCTGTTTGCCGCCGATCCGCTGTTGGCCAAGCCCATTCAGATCAATTTCGATTCGGCAGGTCGTTTATGGGCGGCGTGCAGCGAATCGTATCCACAAATCAAGCCGGGGCAGGTCGCCAACGACAAAATCATCGTCCTCGAAGATACCGACGGCGACGGCAAGGCCGACAAAACCACGGTGTTTGCCGATGGCTTGCTCATTCCCACGGGATTAGAACCAGGCGACGGCGGCGTCTATGTCGGGGCCAGCACGGACTTGCTGCATCTGTCGCGTCAAAACGGTCTCACGGGGCCGTTGCGGCGACGTGTTGTGCTATCGGGTTTCGGCACGGAAGATACACATCACATGATCCATACCCTGCGCTGGGGCCCGGACGGCATGTTGTATTTCAATCAATCAATCTACATTCATTCACATATCGAAACGCCGTATGGTCCGCGCCGGCTGGGTGGCGGCGGTGTTTGGCAGTTCCGTCCGGAGACGTGGCGGTTGGAGGTGTTCGCGCGCGGCTGGTGGAACCCGTGGGGTCATCATTTCGATCGCTGGGGCCAATCGTTTGTCACCGATGGGGCCGGCACCGAAGGCGTCAATCCCGTCATCGTCGGTGCCAGCTACACGGCCACGCCGGGGGAGTCGCGCGTCTTGCAAGGGTTAAACCCCGGTCATCCGAAATATTGCGGCTGCGAAATCCTCAGCGGTCGGCACCTGCCGGAAGCATGGCGCGGCAACCTCCTGACCAACGATTTCCGCGGCCACCGGGTCTGCCGATTCACGCTCACTCCCGAAGGTTCCTTCTACACCGCCACATTAGAAGCCGATCTAATCTGCAGTAATCACCCCGCCTTCCGACCGGTGGACGTGAAAATGGGGCCAGACGGGGCCATCTACATTGCCGATTGGTATAATCCGATCATCCAGCATGGCGAAGTCGATTTCCGCGATCCGCGCCGCGATGTCAGCCACGGCCGCATCTGGCGCATCACCGCCAAGGGCCGGTCACTCGTGCCGCGCCCTCAGCTCATCCATGCCAAAACGACAGACTTGCTCGAAGCACTCAAAGCGCCGGAGGACTGGACGCGCCATCATGCCCGCCTTGTCCTCAAAGAGCGCGGCGCCTCGGTGCTGCCGGAACTAAAAGTATGGACCGCGAAACAAGACCAGGAAACAGCCCGACTCGAAGCGCTGTGGACGTATCAAGCGCTGGACGTAGTGGAACCGAAATTGTTGACTTCCCTGCTGCAAGCGCGCGATTATCGCATCCGTGCCGCCGCCGTGCGCGTCGTTTCGGCATGGCATGAGCGCCTGTCCAAGCCTCTGGAAATGCTGGCGCCATGTAGCGCCGACGAGCATCCCCAGGTGCGATTGGAAGCGGTGCGAGCACTCGGACGCATTCCGGACGTTCGCGCCGCCGAGAGCGCCCTCCAGGTATTGGATAAACCGACGGATAAATATCTCGAATATAGCTTGGGGCTGACGCTGCGCGAGCTAGCACCGCACTGGCTGCCGGCCTTGCAGGAGGGACGCTTTGCGACCCGCAATTCTCGGCAACTGCTGTTCGCGCTGCAAGCAGTCGATTCCCACGCGGTACTGCGGCCGCTGGTTGAGCTGGTCCAGTCTGGCAAAGCCGGCGCGAGCGAGACGGACATGCTGGTGTTTCTTGCCGAACGGGGAGGACCGCCGGAACTTGCGCTGGTCTTCGATCGCGCTCTCTCCGGAACAGGGCGGTCCTGCGACGAACGGGCGCGGTTGCTGGAAGCCTTGGAACAGGCAGCACGGCAGCGTAATGTCCGTCCTTCCGGCGATGGGCGCCGCCTTTTGCCGCTGCTCAACGAAGCTCACGAGAGGCTGCGAATGGCGGCGGCTCGCCTGGCGGGCTTGTGGAAACTGGAAGCGGCGCGGCCGCGCTTGGTAGAGTTGGCCCGCGCTGCTAAAACCAGCGAGGCCGTGTACCAAGCCGCTGTGGATGGTTTGGCAACATTGGGCGGCCAAGCTAGCACCGAGGCGTTAGAGAAACTGGTCATCGAGGAAGACCTGTCGGCTGCGTCAACAGCCGGGTTGAGCACACGGCGTCGCCTGGCCTTGATCGCGCTGGTGCAGCTTGATGCCAAGATCGCAGCCCGACATGCATCGGCATTGTTCGCAAGTGGGGGAGGACAACCCTCCGGTGACGACAGCACTGCGGCGAGCCTTTTTGAGGCGTTTCTGCAGCGCAAAGGCGGAGCGGCCCTGTTGGCCGCAGCACTGCGCGGCCAACGATTACCCCCCGACATCGCCCGCATCGGCCTGCGCATGTTACGCAGCACCGGCCGGCCGGATGAAGGGCTGGCCGAGGTGCTGACCAAGGCCGGCGGCTTGACGTTCGGAGCCCGAACCCTGTCGCCCCAAGAGATGCAAGCGATGATTGCCGACGTGGCGCGTCAAGGTGATCCGAAGCGCGGCGAGGCTGTCTTCCGGCGCAAAGATTTGGCCTGCTTGAAATGCCATGCTCTGGGCGGCGCCGGCGGCCAGGTCGGGCCGGACCTCAGTAGTATCGGCGCCAGCGCTCCTGTCGATTACCTCATCGATTCGCTGTTGCAACCGAACAAGGCCATCAAGGAGAATTATCATGCGTTGCTCGTCACCACCTCGAAAGGCCAGCAATACAGTGGCATCAAGGTGCGCGAAACGAAAACCGAGTTGGTCCTGCGCGACGCCGAAGACCGCGAGATTTCCATACCGATCCATGACATCGACGAACGTTCCCCCGGCGGCTCGCTGATGCCCGACGGCCTGACCGATACACTGACGCGCGGCGAATTGCTCGATCTGGTGCGCTTTCTGTCGGAGTTGGGCAAAGTCGGTCCTTACGCCATCGGCCCGCAGGGCGTGGTGCGCCGCTGGCAGGCGCTGGAACCGACGCACGCGGCATGGACGTTTCTCCACCTCGGCGGCGGCCTGGCCACGCCAGCCAAGGACGAACGCGACCTGCAATGGGCATCTGTGTACAGCACCGTGGCTGGCATATTGCCGCTGGCCGACGTTCCCTCGTTTTCGCTGAGCAAGGACAAACACGCCGTTTCGCTGATCCGCTGTCACGTCGATGTCACCACGGCTGGCCCATTCCGCATCCGGCTCAACTCCACAAAAGGACTGAAACTGTGGATCAATCAAAATCCCACTCCCGTGAAAGAAACGCTGGAGGCGAACCTGCCGGTCGGGATGCATACTCTGACGTTCGTGGTTGATCGCACCGAGCGACGTGAGGGACTGCGGTGCGAGGTCACAGACAAGCCCGGCTCCCCGGCGCGGGTGCGGGTCGTGGGTGGGAAATAGTAAAAGCCGCCTCGTTCCCAGGCCCCGCCTGAGAACGAGAGAAAGGTCTGGACAAACGAAAAAATGGACAAAGCCTCTTGCGGAACGCGGCTGTCTCCGGGTAGAATTTTTCTACATTGCGGGATTGGCCGAGGGGTTAGGCACTTGGTTCCCAACCAAGACACAGGGGTTCGAGTCCCCTATCCCGCTTTTCCCTTGCAAAAGAGGATGCGGACGACATGGATGCGACGGATGGGTGCGGACTTGGTTTTCGGTCTGCTCTGCTCGGATTTGTTATAGGGGCGTCCTCCGCGTTCTATTTCGGCCCTTCCATTTTTTCGGTCTCTTGGCGAGCTTGCAGTGCGTCGAGGGCCTCGGCGGCGCCGGGGCCGCGCAGCAGCCACAGCAATACTACGAAGTCATACAGGGCGTGAGTGATGACGATGACAAGCAGATTATGATCGGCGTATAGCCAGATGCAGCCGAGATATACGCCCATCAAGGTGGCAAGGACGGCGTAAGTGAAGGTAATGGAATGTACCAAGCCGAATAAGATACTGACCGCGAGGACGCCGGCCCAGACGTTGTTGAACCATCGGCTCACTGCTTCCTGCAAGACACCACGAAAAAAAGCTTCTTCCCCCAGCCCAGCCAATGCCGAGATGCCCAGAAGGTCAATCCACGAGCAAGGGGCCAGCAGCGGGCGAATCACTTCCTCACTGAAGCGCTGAATACGGCGCAGAGGCCCTATCGGCCAGCGTTGAAAGACAAAGAAAAGGGCCAGGAGAGGCAGGGCGGCGACGACGCCCCAGAGGACGGCCCGCAGCGTCCACTCGAAGAAACGCAGCGGCGGCTGATCGAGCATCCAGCCCAAGAGCGAAGCGGCAATTAACAGCCCACCTTCGACAAAAACAGCCAGCAATACAACGGTCAGCCGTCGTGCTTCCTGTTCAGACTCCGGCAATTCAGGGAATTCTTCGGACATGCAGCGATTCTATGCTAGGCATCCCACTCCGGCGAGCAGGGAGGTCGTGTCAAAGAGGGCGAGAGGGCCATACCGACCTCAGCCCTACCCCCTTCTTGAGCCTTGTCCCGGCAGCCGTGCTTGCACAAAGGCCAGCGCTTCTTCGATCGATTCTACACCAAGAACGAGCAGATCGTCAGGGCGCAAATCGGTCAGGGCCATTTCGATGGCGTCCAACTCGCCAGGCATCGCATGGATTTCCGGCTGACGTTTGCCGGTAGCGATGCCGTGTCGCAGCAAGGCAGACAGGTCATCCGGGTCGTGGTAGAGAATAATGCGCTCGAAACTGTCGCCGATGGTACGGCCCATTGCCAGCACATCAGCAGGGCGGCGGTCTCGAGGCGGTGCAAAGACCAGACAGCGGCGGCGGTGGGGGAACGCAGCGAGGGCCTCGACAAGGGCCGTCAACGCCGAGGGATTATGGGCGTAATCAACAAGGACAATGGCCGTGCCGACGTGAAACACATTGAAGCGACCGGGAACCTGCTGGGTGTCGCCGCGGAAGGAGGCCAGGCCAGTGCGAAGGATATCGAGCGGTAGGTGCAGCGACCAGACGGCGGCACAAGCGGCCAGGACGTTTTCAACCTGGAAAGCGATGCGTCCACCATATGTCAGCGGCACATGCTCCAGCGTCGTCAACACTTCCGCGCGCTGACCTTCGGCGAGCACGATTTGATTGTCGCGGACAAAGACAGCTCGTTCGCCACGATGACGGTGCGCGGTCACGACAGGATGATCGGCGTTTCGAGCGAAAAAGATGACACGACCGGGGCAATGATCGGCCATAGCGACGACGAGAGGATCGGCCGCGTTAAGCACGGCGACGCCGTTGACCGCAACATTTTCCACCACCACACGCTTGACGCGGGCCAGCTCCTCGACGGTTTCGACGCCGTGGGCATCGAGGTGATCGCCGTCGCCAATGTTGGTGACAACGGCCACGTCGCAAAAATCGAAGCCGAGACCTTGGCGGAGGATGCCGCCGCGCGCCGTCTCCAAAACAGCCACGCGCACATTCGGATTGAGCAACACAGCTCGGGCGCTGCGCGGACCACTGCAATCGCCGCCGCGAAGGCGCCGGCCATCGAGGTAGATACCGTCTGTGCAGGTCATGGCAACACCCTTCCCCCACTCTACCCCTCCGCCCCAAGGAAGGAGGGAGCCTTCTTTCGCCCTCTCCTCTTGGAGGGGAGGGGCAGGGTGGGGAGTGCGCAACAAATGGGCAATCAATCGCGTCGTCGTTGTTTTGCCGTTGACGCCGGTGACGGCTATCAGAGGGATGCGCCCGGTCTCGCCCTCGGCAAAGAGCATAGAAACGATGGCTTCGCCGACCGGACGTGGTTTGCCGGCGGACGGCTCCAGGTGCATCCGCAGGCCCGGCCCGGCGTTGATTTCGACGACGCCGCCACGCTGTTCCTCCAGCGGCCGGCTGATGTCTTCGGCCACGACATCAACGCCGGCAATATCCAATCCCACGACACGGGCCGCTTCGACAGCGCGGGCGGCTGTTTCCGGATGAACACGATCCGTAACATCCGTTGCTGTGCCGCCGGTGCTGAGATTGCCGTTGCGGCGGATCAGCACGCGCTGGCCGGCCGGCGGCACCGAATCCGGTGTGTAGCCCTGCTCGGCCAAGACGGCAAGCCCCACGGTATCGAGTTTGATGAAACTCAGCACCGTGGCATGACCGTCGCTACGGCGCGGATCGCGGTTGACCTCGGCGACCAACTCGCGGATGGTCGAACGACCGTCGCCGATGACGTGGGCCGGCTCACGCCGGGCCGCCGCAACGAGACGGCCACCGATGACCAGCAAGCGATAATCGTCGCCCGGAAAATACGATTCGACGAGGACGCTGGGGCCTTCTTCACGAGCGGCGGCATAAGCGTTGACGATCTGCCCGCGCGTACTCAGATTGGTGGCGACGCCGCGTCCATGATTACCGTACTGCGGCTTGACCACGACCGGCAGCCCGATTTCCTGGGCCGCTTTCCAGGCGTCCTCGGCATCAGCGACTGGCCGACCCTCTGGCACCGGTACGCCGACGGCACCGAGCAGAGCGCGCGTCAACTGCTTGTCCTGAGCGATCATCTCGGCGATGGCGCCGGTGGCGTCGGTTTCCGCCGCGCAAATGCGACGCTGGCGAAAGCCGTGGCCCAGCTGTACCAGACTGCCCCTATTGAGCCGTCGCACTGGAATGCCGCGCTGCCGTGCGGCGCGGACAATCGAGGCGGTGCTGGGACCGAGACGTACATCGTTGGCGAGGTCCCGCAGGCGCGACAACTCGGCGGCAACATCGATGGAACGCTCGGCCAACGCGGCCAGGATGAGCTGCCGCGCTGTCTCCAGACACGCCCGACCGAGTTCCTCTTCCTCAAATTCGATGGCGACCCGGAAAAAGTCATCCCTTTCCGGACGCACCCGGCCAATCTGTACCGGGCTGCCGGCCAAGCGCTGCAATTCCAGCGTCACATCGCAGAGCAGAGCGGGCAGATCGGGTCCGATCGACTGGCCGGCCAACGACGGCAGCCAGTTACGAAGACAGGCCGTACAATCGGCGAGGCGCGGCTCGGCAACGGCAGCGAGATCCGCCAGGGCCAATTCTACTTCCAACACCGGACAGCGCGCCCAGATATTGGCGCCCCGCAAGACCCAGACGTGTTGTAATTCCATGACAGATATCTACTATTCGATCTCCTCAAGTCGGTTAGCGCGCGACAAGGACATAGTATATTGCAAGCCGTGCTGCTGCGATAGCCCTAATGCAGCGATGCATCTGTAGAGTACGCCCTTCTCGTTATTACCTAAAGTAGATGATAATTCTCGCCGATAATAAACTCGGTAAATCCTCTTCTATTGGCGTTCTTGCTACCAACTCAGCAAGGGGAACACGTGTTAAAAAACACAACAGAAACGATACGCGAGGCTGTCTCTGCGTTCTGGAAGACACACGCTATCTGGCGAATCGTCGGCGTGGTCCTGCTTGTATTCTGGGCGGCTGTTTGGGCGGTTAGTGCGCGGAAAAATCATCTCGTCATAGGCCCCTATACGTATGTTCCCTCTCCGCCGAGCCTGGGTTGTGATTTTGACATCAACTATTACGCCGCACGTTTCCGGAGCGCAGGAGGCGATCCTTACCAGGGGTTCTTCAAAGGCCCTGACTGCTTTTGGTTTTACGATCATCCGCCCTTGGTCCTGGCGCTGTTTGCGTGGTGTAACCTGCTGCCGCACTCGATGGCCTTAATTCTGTGGCTTTTCGTGCAGACAGCCGTGTTTTCTCTGGCTGTTTTTCTCTGTTGGCGCAGCCGGAAGGAATTGGGCCTCTGCCCTATTCCTCTGCCGCTGCTCTTGGCCGCTGCATTGTTCAGTTACCCGGTTTTGTGCGAGATGCAGCAAGGCAACTGGAACATGTTGGTCCTGCTTTTTCTGATATTAACCGTATGGTCGTTGCACGGCCGGTCGCTGTGGCACGACGTTTCGGCCGGCGCCTTTGCCGGCATAGCAGCCTGGATTAAAATATATCCGGCCCTTCTTTTGCTTGGTCTGCTTGCTTTGAGGAGATGGCGGGCGGCATGTTGCTTTGGGATCGCGGTGCTTTCCATTGGACTGGCAGACGTTCCGCAGGCGCTGGAATTCACCGCGAACATCAAGGAAACCGCAAAACAGACGCCGGATTTCTTCGGCAGCTTCTCGCCGTGGTCGCATACGGTCAGTGGTTCTTGGGCATTGTTTTGCCGCAGCATTCATTTCCAATGGCTGGGGCGCCTGCCCGGAACTATCGGATGGGGACTGTTAGTATTTCCTCTGGTATTAGGGGTAAGCTTCTGGGTTGCCACGGTTGCTGATCCCTCGCGTTTGCTTTACCCTTATTTTCTTTGGCTAACAGCCTCCGCTACCTATCTTCCGCCTGTTGCCAACGATTACAGTTTGTTTTTCTTACCACTGGCTGCGTTGACGGTATGGGACCGCCGAGACAAAGCCCTTGTCCATGTCTTGATGGCTGTCTTGTTACTTTGGTGGCAGCCAATCTGGATGCTCATTTCCGCTAAATTTCTCTGGTATTGCAAACTTATCAGTCTCGGTAGCGTGGGCCTGGTTCTACTCCTTCGTGCTGGGGAGCAAAATGGCGAAGCTGAAGCGGAAGACGAACATTCAAGGAGATGGGTGGTCGCGTGAACCGAAGCGGATATTGTCGCCGCGCCATTCCCGAAGCGCTTCTTGCCATTGCCTTTTATCTTCGGCAGTACAGCCAAGGCCCACAAACAGAATAAAAAAGGGGACACAGGTAAGCAGACAAAGCCGCCTCATGGCTTATTCCCCCCCTGGCATAGACATGCATTGCATACAGCGGCTATAGCCTGTCTTCTCTGCCGACGCAAGCAGAATTTTCGGACAGATCGTCAAAACCCGACTTAAAGAAAAGGTCCGCCAGAGAACGATAGGAAACATAGCGCGTCGCGAAGTCCGTAGTCGAGATTTGCCATCCGTGTCCTCGGAACAGCGATTGCCCCGGCCCAAGCACGGCAAGGAGACTCACTCGATGAAGCAGTACGTGAAGCGCATTGTCAGGAAAAGCATAAGCAAATTGGTTGGTGTCGAAGATTTGCCGAATTTGTTGGAGCGCTTGAAGCAACTGACGGAGACTTTTGACACCCTTAATTCGCGCAGAATCTTGAACGAGATTGTTTCGACAAATCAAGGTGTACAGCAGTTGTTGTCGCACGCGCACCGCCGGCAGGCGCAGGGCCAGGACGCGCTGGGGCGGTTGCTGGAGAGTGGTTTCCGCTGTTTCTCCCAAAATGACGAGGACGGTGTTCTTCTCCATATTTTTTCCGTTTTAGGTACAACAAATAAGAAGACCGTCGAAATCTGCGCTGGCGACGGCGTGGAGTGCAATTCGGCCAATCTGATCATTAATCATGGCTGGAGAGGTTTGCTGTTTGACGGCGACGAACAAAACATCGCTAAAGGTAAGGAGTTTTACGCCCGTTGCCGCGATACGTTCTTTTACCCACCTGTCTTGTGTCATGCTTGGATCACTGCGGAAAACGTAAACGACTTGGTTGCAGGTGGTGGCTTTGCCGGCGATATTGATCTCTTTTCCCTGGACATGGATGGCATGGATTTTTGGATCTGGAAAGCCCTGACCTGCATAAGACCGCGCGTGGTCGTATTGGAATTTAACGCTCGCTGGGGCCCTTACGCTTCGGTAGCAACCCCCTATCAGCCGGATTTTCGTCCTGATTGGGACCGTCATCCCTGGTTCTGCGGCGGGGCCTCGCTAGGGGCCTTCGTCAAGCTTGGTCGTGAGCGCGGCTATCGCCTCGTGGGCACACATCGGGGCGGCGTCAATGCCATCTTCCTCCGTTCGGATACAGGCGTTGACCTCTTTCCGGAAGTAACACCCGTCGAGTGTTTTCAGCGGATCCCGATTTTAAGCACGTGGGGCCCGGAGTGGATACCTAAACGGGAAGAACGTCCCGAATGGCATGAGGTCGTGGAAATTTGAACTGAGGAATACTATGCTTTTTTGTTCCATCTCGTTTATGGTTTTCTTCGTGGTGCTTCTATGCATTTACTGGGCGCTGCCTTGGCAGCGCGCCCGTGTATGGTTGCTGGTGGCCGCTAGCTTTTATTTCTACGCCACCTGGAATAAATGGCTGGCCGTTCTCCTCTGCATCTCTACCTTCGTCGATTATTTGCTCGCGCTGGGCAT
The DNA here is from genome assembly GCA_021324515.1 of Planctomycetota bacterium. Lineage (GTDB taxonomy): Bacteria > Planctomycetota > Planctomycetia > Gemmatales > Gemmataceae > JAJPHU01. The sequence goes on along the minus strand of JAJPIY010000173.1, from coordinate 6,834 downwards.
GGAAAAAGCATCGACGGCGAGAAAACGCAAACTCTTCTTGTGCATGAGTCTCTTCGCCAATTTGGGACTGTTGTGTTACTTTAAATACACCAATTTCTTTTTGCTTTCTCTAGATGAAATATTGATTGCGATGGGGGCGCCCTCTTGGTTCCGCAGCTTGCGGGTAATTATACCGATCGGCATTTCATTCTATACATTCGAGGCCATCAACTACATGGTAGACGTGTATCAAGGGCGCATTCGAGCAGAGCGCAATTTTGTTGATTTTCTGTTGTTCATTCTATTTTTCCCGCATTTGGTTTCCGGTCCTATTGTTCGTGCCCGCGATTTTCTGCCGCAGATCAAGCGGCCTAAGCACTGCGATTGGGTGCGCTTACACCTGGGTTTGCAATACTTTCTCATGGGATTATTCAAGAAATTGGCCATTGCCGATCGCATGGCCCTCTTTGCGGATCCCGTTTTCGACCATGCTCTGGATCATCCAACATCGACGGTGTGGATCGCTATGTTTGCTTATGCTATGCAGGTTTATTGTGATTTTTCGGGCTACACAGACATGGCCATCGGCACGGCCCATATGCTCGGCTATAAGTTGGCAGAGAATTTCAACATGCCCTACTTGGCTGCCAACATCTCAGAATTCTGGAACCGCTGGCACATTTCGCTGTCGAGTTGGCTGCGCGATTACCTATTTATTCCCCTGGGTGGCAGTCGCGGCAGTGAATGGAAAACCCGCCGCAACCTTCTCATCACCATGACGCTGTGTGGTCTATGGCATGGAGCGGCCTGGCCGTTCGTTGGCTTTGGTTTCCTTCAAGGGTGGCTGCTTATCCTCCATCGCGCCTTCCATCGTTGGTGCCGGAGTCGGCCTCGGCTGGACGCGGCCCTGCGTTCCCAGTTGGGTACGGCATTTCGCATCGCTTTTACCTTTGTGTGTTTTTGCCTCAGCTTGGTCATCTTCCGCTCATCGAGTTTCAGCAGTGCATTTGATATGTATAGGCGTCTGCTGACGGCAGCGCCGACAGTGGAGCAAGTACTGCCTGATTCGCTATTGGTGTTGGCCCCCAAGGTGGAGCCGCCGCCTGTATTCGGTTTTTGGCTGACGGCAGGTATTATGTTGGCTGGTCATTTGCTTGGGCGTAGCGGAATATGGATCCGTCCAGCCTTGCGTTTGCCCGCGCCGATGCTCGGCTTCAGCTATGCTGTCTTGTTTGGATTGGCCCTGTTGCTGGAGCCGCAAGGGGCCAAACCGTTTATCTATTTTCAGTTTTAATTGTCCTGTTCGTGAGGGGCCATGCCAAACTTATTTCTCACCTCGGCGAGCAAGGGCAAGCGCGTCGCCCTGTGGACCCTGATTGGCATCGTCGCCAGCCAACTGGCCTTGTCTATCTATCTCGATCAGCGCCGCTTAGAAACGCGCGATCCCTTATATGGACACCGTTTGAATCATCTGCGTCAACGTTTGGCGGAGTCGCCCCATTCTCCATTGTTTCTCATCCTGGGCAGCTCGCGCGTCAAATATAGCATTCGGCCTGATGCGATGAAACTTCAAGGCCTTGCCAATTCCCCGCAGCCAATTGTTTACAATTTCGGCATCAACGGCTTGGGCACCATCCGCGCGTTGATGCATTTTCGCCGCTTGTTGGCCGATGGTATTCAGCCGCAGTGGCTGCTGGTAGAAATTTGGCCGCCGTTGTGGGCGGAGGCCGGGTTTTTCCGCGAAGCCCGCATGGTCCAGAGCGAAGACGATTTACATTGGCGCGACTTACTGCTGTTGTGCCGCTACTTTCGCAACGACCGTGCTCTTTTGCACCTGGCCTTGCAAAAATGTTTGACACCCCTTCGCTCCTATCGTGATGTGTTGTTGGCCTTGTCCGTTGAATCGTTGTTGTCTCCAGAAAAACTCCGCGAAATAAAGCAGAAAGTCCAGGACACTTTGCCGACCGACCGCGGCGGCTGGTTCCCGCTGCCGTGGGAATTGACCACACCAGAAGAAAAACACAAAGCCTGGCTGGACGGTGATGAAAAAATCAAGCCGCTCTTGCAACCGGTGCGCATCGATCCGCGCAGCGATGCGGCCCTGCGCGAGCTGTTGTCCGAGTGCCGACAGCACCACATCAAGGCGGCGTTGATCCTTTTGCCGGAGCCGAGTTGGACCCGAGGCTGGTATACCACCGAGTCCCATGCCGTCGTCCGTACGTATTTAACGCGCCTTTATCATGACTATCCGGTCCCTATCGTCGATGCACGCACATGGGTAGCCGACGATGACTTCTCTGATTCCAGCCACATGGCGACCAAAGGGGTCTCTGCTTTTTCCGAACGTTTGGGACGCGAAGTGGTGCAACCCCTTATCGAAGGCCGCCCTTTGCAACCGCATGTTCTTTTTGCCGACGAGGAACGGAAATGAGCAAGAACTATCTCCGGGCCATCGTTCGAGGATCGCTCTGCACCCTGATTGGCAAACAGCGTTTGGAGGAACTAAAACGGCTGGTATACGCTTTTCGCCCCTCAACTCTGCGTCTGTTGCACAACAAAAGTGCCGCTGCCAGCCGGAGCGTGCAGAAATTGCCGCGATACAACTCCGGGGGACCGTTCATGCCCAAGCTGTTTCTGGCGCCGGCCGCCCAAGGTAGACGGGCAGCCCTCTGGGGGTTGTTCTTTTTCGCCTGTACCCAGACAACGCTGAGCGTGTATCTGAACGTACGGCGTCCCGATCTGCGTGATCCAGCCTTCGGCCTGCGTTTGGTGGCACTGCAAAAACGGCTGAAGGAGAACCCCGGTGCGCCCTTGGTCCTCCTTCTCGGCAGTTCGCGGACGTTGAATGGCCTGTGGCCGGCCCATATGCTCCTTGCATCCGATCACCAAGGGGTTCGGCCGCTGGTTTACAATTTTGCCTTTGCTGGTTCTGGCAGTGTCCGTGAGCTGATGGCCTTTCGGCGGCTTCGCGCCGCCGGTATTCGGCCAGACGGACTGCTCATCGAAACCTGGCCGGTGCAGTGGCCCGAAGCCGGCGTCTTCGCCGAACGGCACCTTATTGTCGCGGATGAGTTGCACTGGACCGACCTGACCGTGTTATGCCGCTATCTGCCGGGCAAGTTCGACTTTTTCGTCAACGCCCTCAAAGGCAACCTCGTTCCGCTGGTGTGCTATCGCAGCCGGGTGCTGCATGCCAGTGCAGGGTTCCTTTTGTCCCGCGAGCTGGAGCGAGGACTTGCCCAAGAAGAGGCAGATTGGACCAGTACCGATGGCACAGGCTGGCTGCCTTATCGAAAGATCCCCGCCGATCCAGCCGCCCAGCGCCGCGAGGTAGACAAAGGACAGCTCGTTGCCGCTCCCTTGTTGGACCCATTGTGCATTTCGCTCGACAGTGACGGCGCCTTGCGCGAATTGCTGGACGAATGCCGGGCCGACGGCATCAAGGCGGCCCTCTTTCTCATGCCCGAACACAGTGCGTGCCGCAGCTGGTACACGCCGCAAGCGCAAGCCGTCGTCCGTGCCTACTTGCAGCAGCTAAGTCAAGAGTATCACATTCCCGTGTTCGACACCCGTGCCTGGGTCCCAGACGAGTATTTCGCCGATTTTTGTCACATGCTGCCGCAAGGAGCACGACCGTTCTCCGAACGTTTTGGACGCGAAGTGTTACGCCCCTGGCTACAAGGAGCCTTTTAGAGAGAGAATTTATGTTCAATCGCTTGCTAAATTCTTCGCCAATCCTGCGGCGATTGCATGAATGGCTGCGGCCGGAAAAGTTTGTCAGCGCCTGGGAAGGCGAGCATTTCGGTCTGTTCAACAAACGGACCCGGGAGTTGGTCGGCGGCTTTCCGGTCGGGCCGGACGACATCGTGGTCGATGTTGGCTGCGGCGTGGGATGCGCCAGCGTTTTTGCTTCGGAGTGCGGAGCGACCGTTTTCGCCGTGGACATTGATCCGCGCGCCCTTGCCGCCGTGGAGGAGCGGATGCGCGGCCGGAGGCCGGCCCGCCCCTTCCGTACTGTCCTCAGCGACGCTAATCCCCTGCCGTTGCCGGATGGCTTGGCCTCGCGCATAGTGGCCCAGGAAGTGTTGGAGCATGTAGACGATCCGCACCAATTCTTGGCAGAGTTGGTCCGCATCGGACGCCCCAACGCGCTCTATCTGCTATCCGTACCGGACCCTGTTGCGGAAGCGGTGCAGAAGAAACTCGCCCCGGAAGCCTATTGGCGCAAGCCCAATCATTTGCGGATATTTGAACGTGACGCATTTGCCCAGTTGGTGCGTGACGCCGGTCTAAGCATTGAAAAACAACAGCCCTATAGCTTTTTCTGGTCGATGTGGTGGTTTTTGTTCTGGTCTGCCGAACGGGACGTTGCTGCGGGCACCCCGGCCACACCGGTGTTAGCCCACTGGAACAAAACCTGGGCTGCCCTGATGAAAACACCTAATGGAGCAAAAATCAAGCAAGCGTTGGACGAAACTATGCCCAAAAGCCAGGTGATTGTCGCGCGCAAAGCGGCGTAATGCGGACCAGGACGGGTCAAATCTTGAGGTGGCGAGCAATCCGTTCGGCAAGCAGCCCGGCTTGTTCCACGCAATCGTTGAGGGCCACGCCGCGATAGGCATTGCCGGTCAGGAATAATCCAGGATGGCGCACTAGCCGGTCCTCGATCCAAGCGACCCGTTCGAGATGGCCCAAATGATATTGCGGAATGGCCTTGGGCCAACGCACGATATGATGAAAGACCGGCGCTGCTTCAATGCCCATTGCAGATCGCAATTCAACTCGAACTGCACGTAGCAGTCTGCCCTCGTCCCAATCAATCATCTCCGGTCGGCCCCAGCCGCCGCACATGGCGCGCAGCAACACCAGCCCCGGCGGTGCGCGTTCGGGAAAGATGGAGGAACACCACTGTACGCCGAGCACATCGCGGCGCTGGCGCTGCGGCGATAAATAGCCGAAACCATCCAGGCTTCGCGGAATGTCGGCGATACGATAGCCCAAGGCCACGACGACGATGCGGTTATAGGCAATGCCGTCGATGGCTTTCGCCAAGTCCGCGTCTTCGTCCGCTAGCATCCTCGCTTGCTCATAGGCGGGGCAGGCCAGCACGACTGCTTCTGCATCCCAGCCCTCGCGGCCGTCGCTCTGCACACGCCAACGAGCGTTCGCCAGTCGCCGCACCGTCCGCACGGAGACGCCGGTCAGCGGTGCGAAACGAAGCCGGATGCGAAGCGTTTCGATTAATCGCGATAACCCCTCTCTAAAGGACCACATTCGTCCGGAAGACGGCTCGGCCAATTCCCGGCGCTGTCGCGCCGTTTGGGCCATGCCGCGCAGGACGCTGCCATATTCGCGCTCCAATTGGGCCAGGCGCGGCAAGGCGGCCTGGATGCTCAGCAACTTGGGATCGCCGGCGTAAATGCCGCTGACAAAGGCGTCCGCCAGCGTCTCGGCCAATTCACGGCCGACGCGGCGACGGACAAAAGCATCGATGGATTCGTCGCCGCCGTGCCGCCGCGGCGGACGAAAGCGCTCGGCCAACAAAAGAAAGCGTGTTCGCCAACTGAGGACATCGCTGCGGAGAAAGGACAACAGGTTATGGGGCAGCAGATGCAGCCGCCCATCCAGGAACAGATAACGGTTCCGCCGCGCCGCCTCGCTGGCCGGAACCAGACGCTCGCCCAGACCCAGTTCGCGGCACAAGGTCAGCGTGAAGGGCTTGTTATCGAGAAAACCATTGGGACCGATTTCGATTCGGAAACCGTTGCGCTGCTCGGTACCGATCGTACCTCCCAGCCGTGCGGCTTGTTCCAGGACGATCACTTCGGCATCGGGAGCACGCTGTTCCAGCCGATAGGCGAGGGCCAGTCCCGAAATCCCTCCACCGACAATGACGACTCGTGGCATGGGGTAATTATAGAGAACGAACCCTTGCGCGGTCGTGGAGGGGTAGCAGTATAATATTCTGCGAGTCCGAGAGAACTTTGCGTATCCGACGCCTTGGAGGTGTCGATAGTGCTGCACTCATGATATATCTCATAATAGGTCGGGTCCGGCGGCAGATACATCGGATGCCCCCCATCGAATGGGCGATGAACTTGCTCTCGGTACTATTCAGGACAAGATCCACATTATTTCGGTCCAGGTATTTCCGCAAAGCATCGAGGCGCTGTTGGTCATACAGCCTCCCTGTAACACGATTCATGTTGGCTAACGTTTCCTGGGATGATCTGCGCTCATCCTCCCCTTCAGGGTATTCTACCTGCTACCGCTTAAGCCGGGCAAGCGGCCCCCGGAAGGTATCTCCTCGTTCTGCCAGCTTGCGAAAGAGACGATATCTACTTTTTCAACCACTTGCGGCGAATGTGGCCAAGTTGCGTCTCTGAACAGTGTCTTTACCGCAAGACGCTGTCCAGAGGTGCAAACCCTCGGATCGTTCAGGGAGTGGAGGCCGGCTCCCCTCAGCCATCGCCACTATCATTTGCCGCCGAAGCCGTCGCCATCGCCATCGCTGTAGCCGTGGCCAATCACCCCGACCGCTCTCCTCACCCTCGCCACCGACATGGCTGATACCAACTCTCAGGCGTGCTCCGTTTTTGGGATGCATTATACTGGGCACGGTTGAATTTGGCACCGTTCCCCCCACCCCAACCCTCCCCCACAAGGGGGGAGGGAGCTTTTTTCTCCCTCCCCCACAAGGGGGGAGGGAGCTTTTTTCTCCCTCCCCCACAAGGGGGGAGGGAGCTTTGTTCTCCCTCCCCCACAAGGGGGGAGGGAGCTTTTTTCTCCCTCCCCCACAAGGGGGGAGGGAGCTTTTTTCTCCCTCCCCCCTTGTGGGGGAGGGTTGGGGTGCTT
>JAJPIY010000243.1 GCA_021324515.1 Planctomycetota bacterium | reverse complement strand
GGCCAGATAAACCAGACAGCTGCCGATGACCATGCCATTGACGAGGAGGAAAACAGCGACGATGACGGCGGCGGCCCACAGGAAGCTACGGGTGAAGCTGCGCAGCAGGAAAAAGTACAAAGCAAAGCCGAGGACCATCAGGATCACCGTGACCATCAACTGTTCGTTCCACCACGCGAAGAAACGGTCGGTCCCTTCGCCTTGGAGCCAAAAAGGTAGGGCGAAATGGACGGCATCTTTGCAGTCGAGCAGCCATTTCACCCCAGACTCGGCATAAGGATTGGCAAGCAGGTGCGTGGAAGCATCGGCAGTGGACAAGGTGCGCGTCATGACGAAATCGGTGGCGACGAAACCGAGCAACAAGAGGATGAAGAGCTTGCCGCTCCAGCCGGAAAGATGTTTTTCCAGCAGCCCAGTAGCGCCGCGTCCATGCGGTGAACGACCGATAACGTAGAGATAGACCGGCAAAGCGGCAAAGAGGATGAGCAACGATACGGCCACGGCCGCCAGCGGTGCTCTTTCCGCGGCGCCTTCGGCGGCAATCGTGGGCAGATAACCGAGGGTGCTAAAACAATCCAGACCGACCAACCCCAAGACCAGCCACCAAGCATAGCTGTGCGGACGGGTTGAGGAACAGACCACCGGGACGCCGCTCCCCGTAGGAGTTGCTTGGATGCTCGCGGAAGATTGGTTTTCGATCGCCGGCTTTTCCATCGCTGCCCTTTCGTCTGTGGTTGCTCTTCTCCCGCCGGCCTTCGGCGAAAGAACGCTAGTTATACATGGCACGGGTCGCTGGGGCGCTTTTCCCCCTCCTGAGAAGGGAGAGAAGAACATTTGTGCCGGATTCCGTCGGTAGTATATCTAACCCCGCAAAGGCACTTCCGCCTCTGTATGCCTCTGAGAATAACAGACACCATTGCGGTTGCAAGGGCCGCACGCGTTCTTTCACTTTTTCCTTTCCTCCGGTAGCGCTCCTTTGCGCAGCACAGAGGGTAGGCCGGGCTGCGAAAATCGAATCAGAGCAATGGCTGATAATCGTATTGGCAAGCCCGTGTCGCGCACAGGACCGCTATCGCTGTTAGGGCCGCGACTCGGCTTTAGGGGGTGTACCGAGGAGGAAACGAAAGAGCAGACCAGCTAGCAACAAGAAAGCGACGCCGCTGCCGACGATGCTGCCGAGGAAACCCGGATCGAAGAAGACGAGGCGAAGGGCTTCGGAATCACCGAGAAGGGGCCACAGCCACAGCGTCAACACCACCCCCAGCGCCAGCGAGGGACCGAAGGGCAGCGGCTGATTGCCGTGGCGCAGCAGCTGAGCTATCCCGAAGAGCAAGCCTGGAAAAGCGGCGACGAAACACGCCAACACGATCGGTTGCCAGCCGACGAAAGCGCCGGCCATCATCATCAAATCAGCGTCGCCGACGCCCAGTCCTTCGATGCCGCGCGCCATGCCGTAGGTGAAGCGGACCAGCCGTATCACCATCATGCCAGCAAGGGTGCCCGCCAGTCCAGTAGCCAAGCCTAGTTGCGGGCTGCCGCGCGGCAGCCAAGACGGCAAAGGATACCATACCGGCCACGGATACAATCCGGTAGGCAGGCGCGGCGGGACAAAGCCGCTGACCGGCGGCAGCGCCTGTCCGGCGTCGGGGAAAGGCCAGGGAAACAAGACACTGCACGCCAGTCCCACCAGTGTTCCGGTGAGCGTGATAGGCAACGGGATGGCCATGTCGTCGAGGTCGCACAGCGAGGTCAAGAGCAGAAAACTTGCCAGCACTGCATGACAACCAAACACCGCCCAGGCCACCGCTGGAATGTTCCCCGCAGCAATGTCCGCGCGATGCATTTGGAGATAGGGCAGACCGAGAACATTGTGGCCGATCTCAGCGTAAAACAGCCCGACGAACAACAGTCCGGTCAGCAGTTCGACGACAGGATGGCGAAGGGAGATGCGCCCCCCGCAGCTCCGGCAGCGGCCGCGCAGTAAAGCATAGCTGAGGAGAGGCATATTATCGTACCAGCGGATGGGCCGTAGGCAGTGGGCACAACGGGGGCCTGGCCAAAAGAGGCTCTTTTCCAGGGGCAGACGATAAAAGCAGTAGTTGATGACGCTCCCGGCCCAGATACCGAGGACGAATACCACGACCAACCAGAGAAAAAACATGCGTGCTTGGCCCTCTCTCCGCGCCGCCCTCCCTGCGAGAACGGCCAAGGGATGCGCCCTCATGAGGGTGGCTCAGATCGGTTTTTCCATTGCAGGATCTCCGCAGCGATTTCATCCGGCGTCCGTCCCGCCGTCTGGACGACCCAGTCCGCACATTGGCGATAAAGCGGCCCTCGCAACCGGAGCATTTCTTCCATCTCCGCACGCCCGCCGACGGTCAGCGGCGGCCGCCGCTCCGACGTAGCAGCATCGGTTTGCACACGCCGCCACAACGTTTCCACATCGGCAGTCAACCACACGACGCACCCCGAAGTCCGAAGCAAGGCGCGGTTGCGCTCGCACAAGATGACGCCGCCGCCGGTAGCGATGACGTGCCGCCGTAACTGGCACAACTCCGCCAGGACGGCGGATTCCTTGGCGCGGAAGCCGGCTTCCCCTTCGGCGGCGAAAATAGCGCGGATCGATTGGCCGTAGCGCTTTTCCAGCACGTCGTCGGCATCGAGCCAATCCCAACCTAGCTGCCGCGCCACTAGCCGGGCGACGGTACTTTTGCCGCTGCCCCGTAAACCGATGAGGAACAAAGGGGACTCGTTCATCCGCTCGTCTTCTCTTCCTCGTCGCGGAGGGCAATAGGCGAGAGAGCGCGTTTAACAGCCCTGCGCATCAGTTCGATCGGCGCCTCGCGTTGGGTAAACAACTTGAATTGGAGGGCGGCCTGACGGACAAACAATTCGACGCCCGTGATGACATGGCAGCCGCGGGCGCGCGCTTCCTTAACAAGTAGGGTCGTTTCCGGCGTGTACACGGTGTCGAAAACAACCAGGCCCGGCTTGAGGAAGCTAGGGTGCAACGGCGTCGCGTCCACATCGGGATGCATGCCCACCGAGGTGCAGTTAATGACGGCATCGCAGAGGACGCTGTGTCGGCCCTGCCATTCGACGTGCCGCCCGCCGACTTCCTCTGCCAATACAGCGGCCCGTTCGTTGGTACGGTTGGTGATGACAACCAGGGCGCCTTCGGCACGCAAGGCATGAGCAACGGCCCGGCCGATACCGCCTGCGCCCAGCACCAACACGATTTTCGAGTTCAGGGACGCGGGTTCCGGCAACGATGTTTGGATGTTCTTGGTCGGCAGGGCTTCGGGGTTTGCAGCGGTGGTGGGCAGATAGGCCCGCAAGGTGTCGATGACTCCCTGATAATCCGTATTATAGGCGGAAAAATCATCGCCGCTGCGAATCAAGGTATTGGCGGCCTTGGAACGCTCTACCGATTCATCTCGGTGCTTGGCTAACTCCGCCGCCTCTTCCTTGTGAGGGATAGTGACGCTGTAACCCTGTACGGGGAGGTTCATAAACGCCTTGAGGGACTCGGCCAACTCCGGCCGCGGCACACGGAAGGGCACGTACACCGCATTGATGCCGAGATGGCGAAAGGCCAGGTTGTGTACTAACGGACTGAGGCTATGGGCCACCGGATCGCCGATCACACCGAACACTTTTGTGTGGGCATTGATGTGGTCGTAGAAGTACAGGCGTTTCATTTCTTGAAACGACGGCAGACCCGGTGCGATGCCGCGTTCCTTGTTGAAGGCGGCGTAGGTGAAAGGCGCGCCGAACTTGGCGCCGAGGATTCGGCTAGGCAAGCCCAGGTCACCCATGCAAAAGGCAACCGTCGGCTTGGGCGCGTTTTTCAGCAAGTGCAGAACGCGCATGTTGTCCTTGGGATGTTGCGCACGCACAGCCAATTTGAGGACGTCGCCGTCTTGGGAACACATGCGCTGATAGATTTTCTCTAATTCAGCCGGTACTTCGCGCATATTGTGGTAACTAATAATGCGCTTGACGTCCTTAAAACGGCGGATGCCATCGGCCACATCGGTTTCCAGATCGACCCAATCGAAACCGGAGACAATGGCCTGACGAAGCAGGGCCAGCCGGGCTTCTTCACTGCCGCTCCAGCGGCCACCGTCTTGGGGCCGCCGTACCGTGGCAATCATGGGACAGGGCTTGTTCTCGAGCAAGCGTTTGAAATCGGGCGCTTTGGCGAGAAAGTCGAGGCGCAGCTCGATAAACTTGGCCCCTTGCTTGGCGGCTTCCTGGATCTCGATTTGGACCATCTTGTGGCGGGTCCGACCGATAACGACGCAGATCCGGTCCATATCTAATGGCGTCACGCCCAAGTCCCTCGCTGGTGGTCCTTGTTCCCAGTCCCGGAGTGCAAGCAAGGGCCGCCCTTGCCGAAGCTGCGGGTGGGGGAAGCAAGGCCCTCGCTATGTCACTGTAGCCAAGCCGTCGTGTGCCTGCAAGGGAGCGAGAGGCTCGATTGCTACAAATGGAGTTGGAGGTGGTAGAATACGGGAAATTCAGGAGGCGGTTGTTTCATGCAATTAATCCATGTGCAGCTTGGCGAGCGCAGTTACGACATCGCCGTCGTCAGCAGTGATCTTGCTGGACTCCGTCCGTTCGTCCGGCAGCGGACCAAAGGCAGCCGGGCATTTGTCGTCACGGATGAACACGTGATCGAACATGCCGACAAGGTGGCGGCATCGCTCGCCGACGCCGGTTTGCAGCCGTTGCTGGTGTCGCTGCCCGCTGGAGAAGCCCAGAAATCCCTGACGGTGGCATCGTACCTGTACGATCAACTCGCTGAAGCAGGAGCGGATCGCCAAACGCTGGTGGTGGCGGTCGGCGGCGGCGTAATCGGCGACTTGGCCGGCTTCGTCGCCGCTACGTGGAACCGTGGTTTGCCGCTCTTAATGGCACCCACGACGCTGTTGGCCATGGTAGACAGCTCGGTGGGCGGCAAAGTCGGCATCAATCATCCGCGCGGCAAGAACCTCATCGGCGCCTTCCATCAGCCGATCGGCGTCTGGATCGACACGGCTTTTTTAAGCACTTTGCCGGATCGGGAATATCGTAGTGGGTTGGCCGAAGTAGTGAAATACGGCGTCATCCTCGACGCGGAATTGTTCGCCTACCTGGAACAGCACGCGGCGGCGATCTTGGCGCGCGATGCCCAGTGCCTCCGTCACATAGTGGCCCGCAGTTGTCGTCTCAAGGCGAACGTGGTGGAACAAGACGAGCGCGACCAAACGGGGTTGCGGGCCGTGCTGAACTACGGTCATACCTTCGCCCACGCTTTCGAGACGGTGGGCGGCTACGGCGCTTGGCTGCACGGCGAAGCCGTGGCCGCCGGCATGATCTGCGCCAGCCGCTTGGCCCAGCGCCGCGGTCTTATCGACGCCGAGGTCACCGAGCGGCAGCGACAGCTGTTGCAAACGTTTGCTTTGCCGATCGCGCCCTTGGACTGGCCAGTAGACGACTTGTTGACGACAATGCGCCGCGACAAGAAAGCCGTTGCGGGGCGTCTCCATTTTGTATTGCCCAAACGGATCGGCGAAGCGGCCCTATTCGCCGATGTGCCCGAAGAAGACGTGCGAGCCGTCCTGAGCTATACTGGGCACGGGGAGATTTGACATGTTTTCCCCTTTCCCCCCCACCCCAACCCTCCCCCACAAGGGGGGAGGGAGCCTTGGTTCTCCCTCCCCCACAAGGGGGGAGGGAGCCTTGCTTCTCCCTCCCCCCTGGTGGGGGAGGGTTGGGGTGGGGGGAATGGCTCTCCCTCCCCCCTGGTGGGGGGAATTGTTTCTCCCTCCCCCCTGGTGGGGGAGGGTTGGGGTGGGGGGAATGGCTCTCCCTCCCCCCTGGTGGGGGAGGGAGCCTTGCTTCTCCCTCCCCCCTGGTGGGGGAGGGAGCCTTGGTTCTCCCTCCCCCCTTGTGGGGGAGGGTTGGGGTGGGGGGGAATGGCTCTCCCTCCCCCCTGGTGGGGGGAATTGTTTCTCCCTCCCCCCTGGTGGGGGAGGGTTGGGGTGGGGGGGAATTGTGCCCCATTCAACTGCGCCCAGTATAGCTCCTGGCTTGCTGCACGCCCTGCTTCTTCCCCGCAAGCCGGGGGCCATAGGGAGTTGCCATGTCCCAATTGCTGCCTCCCGAAGTCCGTGATCTCTTGGCCCTATCGCTGGTGCCGGGCATTGGCCCCCGTTTGACGGCTGCCCTACTGGAGCGCTTCGGTTCGGCTGCTGCAGTCCTGCAAGCCGGCGTCGAGGAGTTGTCGACAATCCCCTTTATCACTCCGCGCCTGGCCCAGAGCATCCGACAAGCGATGCAGCACGCTGATACCGCCTTGGAACTGGAACGCATAGAGAAGCACGGCGTCCGCCTGGTCGCTTTGGGCAGCCCGGAGTACCCTCCCGCCTTGGCGGCCATAAATGATCGCCCCTATCTCCTGTATGTCCGCGGCAGCCTGACAGCGGCTGATGCCAATGCCGTCGCCCTCGTCGGTTCCCGATACTGTACCGACTACGGCCGGCGTATGGCTGCGCGTCTGGCGGCGGGTCTGGCCCGGGCCCGCATCACGGTCATCAGCGGGTTGGCGCGCGGTATCGACGGCGCGGCGCATCGGGCGGCATTGGAAGCGGGGGGGCGCACCTTGGCGGTGTTAGCAGGCGGTCTGTCGCGCATCTATCCCCCCGAACATGCCGACCTGGCTCGCCAAGTCGAGGCCTCTGGGGCTGTACTCAGCGAATCCAAGATGGACCAGGAACCGTTGGCCGGGCTGTTTCCTGTACGCAACCGCATCATCAGTGGGCTGGCGAAGGTAGTGGTCATTGTCGAAGCCGCCGAGTAAAGCGGCGCACTCCTCACGGCCAAGCACGCTGCCGAGCAGGGACGCACCGTCATGGCAGTGCCCGGCTCGGTGGAAGCCGCCACCAGCGGCGGCGCCAACGACCTGATCCGCAAGGGCGCCGTACTCTGCCGTAGCGTCGAAGACATCCTCGAAGAGCTGCACGGCGTCTCGGCAATGGCCACAGCCGCCAAAAAAACCGCAACCGCACCCGTCCCCGCTTCGCCGCCCGCCCCCGTGGGACCGCCGCCGGGACTGGACCAAATCCAGCAGCGCATCTGGGAAACCCTGACCGAGGCATGTCACATGGATCAACTGGTACAGCGCCTGAATTTGCCCGTACCCCAGATCAGCGGAGCGCTGATGATGCTGGAAATGAAAAAAGCCGTGCGGCGTCTGCCCGGTAACCGCTATGAGCGATGCTGACGAACCGCATTATGCTTTCTTAAGTTGGTAGCCCTTTCCTCGTATGTGTTCCACGTTATCCATCTGAGCCAGGAGGGACCATATTGTTTTCACCAGGTTTGTGCTCTTGGTTTGGTAACCCGATGCCAGGACCAAATCGACCAACTCGTTGCCAGAGAGGGGTTTGCGGCTGTTCTTGAGTACGTTGGTCAGCACGTCGCGTAACGAGGATCGTCGCTCTTGTTTTTTGGGTTTGGCTGGCTTGGCCGAAGGTTGCTGTCCGGCCTGCCTGGCGGCCTTGCGTCCTTCCTTGGGGACTGGCGCGATGGTTGGGGAACTCCCTGCCTCGGCACGAAGGGCCGAAGGAGTCAGGATATAACCGGGCTGGCCAGACGCACGCTGGACGAGGCCCTTTCGCTTCATTTCTCGGAGCCGGGAATCGACAGACTTGGCGGGATTACGGCCGGTCAGCGGGAAGCCGCGCCGAAGCACCTCCTCGCTCAGCTGTCGGGCAGTCATGGCTTTGCCGGCATCGCGCAGGGCGGCCAAAATCACATCAGGCAACGTGGGCCGCTCCTTGGGCAACCTGCTCGGAGAAGGACCCAGCGGGGCGGACGTCAAAGCGGCGATGTCTGCCTCTACCTGCCGAAGTTGCTCCAGAAGCTCATCCTTGCGGCGCTTCAACGCGGTGAATTGGTCTCGTCGAGATTCCAGTTCACGGCGCAGCGCTTCCAGTTCCTGCTCTCGCTGCGCAATCTGTTGGTTCAGCTCTTCTAAAGAGAAGGCATGCATGACAGTATCAAACCTCAGAAACAGCGAAAGGGCGATAAGGTCACTCTGTAGTGTAGGGATTGGCTGGGATTCAACAAGAGCATCCGAGATGTCGGAGCAGAAGACAAGATGCGGAAAGTGCTGGTTGTAAGGACAACAGGGCAGAAGAAGAAGAGGAGACGGAGCGTTGGCCTTGAAGCCCGATCGGCAGTTTACCGATGAACCCAAGAGGTTAGGTCTCCGTTGAGTCCCCAAGATTATTCTTCATGGGAGGCAAAGATGGACGCACTGAGACGAGAAGCCGAATTAGCCGCCTTGCAAGCGCGACAGAGGCAACTCCAACGCCAACTGGCGCGCGTCGAGCGACAGATCGTCCAGGCCGAACGGCGGATGCTTGCCGCCGAGAAGCGTGTCGCCAACCTGGCCTTGGGTCCGCGGCGGGCCGCCTGAAGGGCCATACGGCTCCCCGCTGAATTGGGCACAACTCTCCCCCCACGCCAACCCTCCTCTCAAGGAGGAGGGAAAGGCTTTTGCCCTCTTCCCCCTGGGGGAGGGCTGGAAGGGGAGAAAAACTGCCCCGATATTACCCGTGCCAAGTATAGCAAACACCTTCCTTATGTCCTCAGCACGCAGCATCTAAGGGAATGACTCCTTACTTGCGTCGCGGGCTGATGGGCCATTTCTGCTTGCGCGGCGAGTTGGTAGGGCTTCGGCATTTCACTCCGCTGGAAAAATCACGGTAAGTGTCCTACAACGAAGGCAAAGGTTTTTCTGGGAGAGGCAACAGGACGGACATGACCGAGCGTTACGACGTGTTGGTGATCGGGTCTGGCCCAGGAGGTTACGTGGCGGCTATCCGCGCGGCGCAGCTGGGTATGAGAGCGGCCTGTATCGAAAAACGTGCCACGCTGGGAGGCACCTGTCTCAACATCGGCTGCATCCCCAGCAAGGCATTGCTCGATTCTAGTGAGTTATACGTTCAGGCGAAAACGCACCTGGAAAAGCACGGGATTCATGCCGGCCCCATCCGCCTCGACCTCCCTGCCATGCTCGCCCGCAAGGACCGCGTTGTTAAAAGCCTTACAGACGGCGTTGCTTTCCTGCTCAAAAAAAACAAAGTCGCTTGTTATGTTGGGACGGGCCGGTTGATGGGCGAAGGCAAGGTCGCCGTTACTAGCGCCAATGCCGCGGAGATCATTCTCGAAGCGCAGCATATTATCTTGGCCACAGGCAGCGAACCCGCCAGCTTGCCCGCGCTGCCCGTGGACGGCACCGCCATTGTCAGCTCCACCGAGGCGTTGGCATTCGAGCGTGTACCCCAATCCCTCATCGTGGTCGGCGGCGGCTACATCGGACTGGAGCTTGGATCGGTGTGGGCCAGGCTGGGCGCGAAGGTGACGGTCCTGGAATTTATGCCGCGTATTCTGCCGCAAAGCGATGGCGAAATAGCCGCGTTGTTGTATCGCTCGCTGCTTAAGCAAGGCTTGGCCATCCAGCTGGAAACGAAAGTCACGGGCGCCGGCACCCAGGGCGGACAGATTGTCGTCGATGCGCAACACCAAGGCAAGGACGTGCGCTTCCAGGGCGATAAGGTGCTCGTCGCCATCGGACGCCGACCGTTCACCACGGGATTGGGATTGCACGAAGTCGGGGTGCAAACCGAGGAGCGGAGCGGCCGTGTCCTGGTGGATGAAAACTTCCAGACCAATGTCAAGGGAATTTTCGCCATTGGCGATCTCATTGGAGGCCCCATGCTGGCGCATAAAGCCGAAGAGGACGCCATCGCCTGCATCGAGCGGCTGGCCGGCATGAAAACCCAAGTCAATTACGATACGGTGCCGAGCGTCGTCTACACTTGGCCGGAGGTTGCCAGCGTCGGCTTGACCGAAGAGCAAGTCAAGTCCAGCGGGCGCGATTATCGTGTGGGCAAATTTCCTTTCACGGCCAATCCGCGTGCCCGCTGCATGGACGAGACCGAGGGAATGGTCAAGATCCTCGCCGATGCGCAGACAGATCGTGTCCTGGGTGTTCACATCTTCGGTCCGCGCGCTTCCGAATTGATTGCCGAATGCGCCACCGTGATGGAATTTGCCGGCAGCGCCGAGGACATCGCACGCATCTGCCACGCCCATCCAACGCTGTCAGAAGCCGTGCGCGAAGCAGCGCTGGCCGTCGGACGCCGCGCCATCCATATCTGAGGACGAGCGGACTTTTCCCCTCTCCTTGTGGGGGAGGATTAAAGTGGAGCGCTTAGCGGTCGCTCTTTGGTTGTGAAAACGGGAACAGAGGCCCTTTTAGTTCTTTGAGGTTCTTTTGCTGTTCCTCGTTCAACACGCCGTTGGCCTTCTCTTCGAGGTCCTTGAAAACGGCCCGATATTTTTCTTGCGATGTTTCTCGACTTTGGAGGAGCTGTTGAACTTTCTTGTTCGCGTCGCTGAAGAGGCCGTCCAGTTTCTTCTTCTGCTCGTCGCTCAGTTTCAGTTCTTTTTGCAGGTCCGGATCTTGCAGAGCACTGACGCCCGCTATCTGCCACTCGATCTGCCGCAAGCGCTTCATCTGCTTGCCGTCGAGGACGCCGGCCATGGCCTTGTGACTGTCGTCGATGATGGCCCGCATCTTCTTCTGCTGCTCTTCGGGAGACATCTGCACGAGCTTGGCGAAGTCGTCCCGATGTTTCTCCATCACCTTGTTGAGAGCGTCCTTGAGCTTGCTGATTTGCTCGTCGCTCAGTTTCAGTTCTTTCTGCACGCTCGGATTGG
This sequence comes from Planctomycetota bacterium, assembly GCA_021324515.1. Classification (GTDB taxonomy): domain Bacteria; phylum Planctomycetota; class Planctomycetia; order Gemmatales; family Gemmataceae; genus JAJPHU01. The sequence continues at coordinate 3,075 of JAJPIY010000243.1, read as the reverse complement.
AGAGGATGGGCCCCAGAATCGACGGCTGAATCGATTGCTGGGGCTGCCCCCCGGCGATGCCCACCAGCCCCAAGGCCAGGCATAGCGTCCCTATCTCCTTTAGTGCTCGAGCCATTTGTCACCTCCGTTTGTTAAGTTCCCTCTGGGGCGAGACGGGCGTTAAGCAAAAGCATTAGCTGCCATGATATTCCCAATTCACTACCAGGGCCAGGAGCCGTGGGGAAGAAAACCGAACTCCTACAGCACCGCGGCCAGTCAGATAACCGCTAAATAGACTGTACAACAGAATAGCGAGGACAAGGAGGGTGAAAAAGACATACAGATAGTCGCGTTGAAGAGCGAAGGCGATGACTGAGAAGAGCACCCGTACCACAGGCGTGGCGATAAGCACAAGCAAGCCGAGCATGATAAGGGCAAGGGGGCGCAGGACGGCGACCTCTTTTATGATGGAAGCTGGACTACGCAACTGGCCCGGCTGGAACTGGCTCAGGTCCGGGGCCGGTTGGCCGCCGTCCTGTATCAGGTAAAGCACGCCGCCGAAAAAGACAAGGAGGGCGGAAACGATCACGCCGATGCGCAACAGGTTGGCAATCGTTCCTTCAACGCGCTCATCGCTGGGGCCGGAATGGTATGATTGTTGAGACATTTCTTCGTTACTCCGTAAAGCCCTTATAGAGCATTTGGAGGGCGAGGACCAAAATGACCGCGCTGAAGATGCGCCGCAGCATGCGTGTCTGCGCCTTCATCAGCACGTGCGCTCCTAGCAACGAGCCGATCAGGACGCCCAGCATGACCGGCATGGTCAGAGCAGGATCGATTTGGCCGTAGTGCAAATAGACGCCGGCGCTGGCGGCGGCGGTAACGCCGATCATGAAATTGCTGGTCGTTGTGGAGACTTTGAAAGGAATGCGCATGGCCTGGTCCATAGCCAGCACCTTGAACGCACCGGAGCCGATGCCGAGCAGTCCTGACATGCAGCCGGCCAAGTACATCAGGCTGAAACCTAGCGGTACGCGATGGACGTGATAGGGTTGTTTGCCCTCAGGAGTGGGATAGGCGCCGTCCAGGCGCAGCCGCACTGCCAAGGGATCGGGTTTCTCGGTGCCGTGTTGGCGCGGCATGGTCCGCAATGACAGGTACGCTGAAAACAACAGGACGACTCCAAAGATAACAAAGAGGGCCTTTGTCGGTACAAGGTGCGCCAGATAGGCGCCGGTCAACGCTCCGAGAGTGGTGGCGATTTCCAGGAACATGCCGATACGGATATTGGAGTAGCCCTCTTTGACATAGGAGGCTGCTGCTCCCGAGGACGTGGCGATGACCGAGACCAACGAGGCGCCCATAGCGTATTTGATGTCCACGCCCATGAAGACCAAGAAAGGCACGATCACGACGCCGCCGCCCAATCCGGTCAGCGCGCCCAAAAACCCGGCTGCTAACGCCGCCACACTCACCGAGGCGGTAAATGCGAGCACGTTCACGAAAGCTCCCTCTCCTGCTGGCAAAGGACCGAAGTTTGCATTATAGACCCTGAGAAGGCGCGTCCATCCCGCTGCGGGCGCGCCGCGCTTCTTCCAGCGGCAATAGGGCGCTGTCGCGCCACGACGCCCGGTCTTCGATCGGCTCAATGTGGACGGTAACTTCCAAATCCGGCAGGGCGCTGCGAACGGATTCTTCGATCCAGCCGGTCAGCGTATGCGCTTCCTGGACCGTGAGCCGCCCCGGCACCAATAGATGAAAATCGACGAAACGGCGGCGTCCAGCCCGCCGCGTGCGCAGGGCGTGATAATCCATGTTCGGGCCCAGGTGCCGCTCGATGGCGGCGCGTACGGCGGCCTGCTCCTGCGGCGGCAAGGCGCGATCCATCAGGCCGTCGAAGGAACGGCGAATCAGGCGGAAGCCGGTCCAGAGAATGTTGACGGCCACAGCCAAGGCGATCAAGGGATCGAGCAGCTGTAAGCCGGTCAACCACACCAGACTTAGCCCTCCAAGCACAGCGGCACTGGTCCAGACATCGGTGAGCAGGTGCCAACCATCCGCTTCCAGGACAATAGAGCCATGTCGTCGGCCGGCGCGGAGAAGGACCACGGCGACGACGCCGTTGAGCAAAGAAGCAATCAGAGAGAGCGCCAATCCAAGTTCGAGTGGTCGCAGCGGTTGCGGAACGAGGAGGCGCTGGCCCGCGTACCAGGCGATGGCTGCCGCCGCCACCACGATCAGCACGCCTTCCAGGCCGCTGGAGAAAAATTCGATCTTTTCATGTCCATAGGTGTGTGACTCATCGACCGGCCGAGCAGCATAGCGCAGCGATAAATAGGCCGTCGCCGCCGCAATTATGTTCACCAACGATTCCACTGCATCGGAGAGCAAACCGACCGAACTGGTCAAGAAGTAGGCCGCGGATTTGAGGACAAGCGTGAGCACTGCTGCGGCGATGGAGAGCAAGATGGGATACTTTAAATGAGCTTCGATCATACACGCCTTCTGAATTGAAATTGGCCCCCTGGGAGACATCGCCGCTTTCTTTATTGTAGGGACTGCCTCCCACTCTCCTACGCCCCCAGCGCATTCCAGGGAAACGCGCTTTTTCCTCCCTTGCCGGGGTTGCCAGCTGGGAGAAAAACGGCATCTGTGCCGATGCCACCGACGGTACGCGGCAACCTTGTTCTGAATGGGGCAACAATCAATCGAGAAATACTTTGTGCGCGGACAATGGCGCGGTCGGAGCGTGGCGCCGGCCGCCGCGGTGGCGATTCCGGGTGGGGACGCAGAAGGCGGCCAGCCGAAAAGAAAAGGGCAATACAAGGCTGCTCGATCGCCGGTGCATGCGTCCCTGCCCGTATGCGCCGCTCTGGCCGTTCTGAGATTCCTAAAGGAGAAATTGATGGTCCGCGTTCCCCTTTTCTTCCGGGGGGTCGCCGTCTTGCTGCTTGCCGCATCGACAGTAGTCGGACAGACGCCCGAACCCCCGGTGGAATTTCCCTCACTTGATTCGCTCGCCCCCCACAAGCCAGATTTTCTCCGGCAACTCTCCAGCGACGCTCGCCATCCTCTGCTTGCCTTAATGGTAGATGG
>JAJPIY010000058.1 GCA_021324515.1 Planctomycetota bacterium | reverse complement strand
GCGCTCGCCTGCGGCTCGCGGCTAAACAAATCGTTTACTCGGTTTCGGCGAATTCGGCGAGGCGTCGGCTGCGGAGGGGCTGGCGCAGCTTGAGTAGACCGCGTGCTTCGATTTGACGGATGCGCTCGCGGGTAATACCGTAGGCCCGCGCCACTTCTTCCAACGTCCGCGGTTGGCCGTCCTTAAGCCCAAAACGCAGTTCGATCACTTCACGCTCGCGCGGCGTCAGCGAACGCAGCACCTCGGCAATGCGCTCGCGCAGCAAGTGCTGATCGACCTGCTGGCCGGGATTGGCGGCGTCGGGATCATCGAGAAAATCCTCCAGGGCGCGTTCGCCGTCGCCGCCGAGCGGCTCATGCAAGCTGACCGGGTGCCGGGACACAATGCGCAGCGATTGCGTCTCTTCCGGCGACACACCGATGACGGCGGCAATCTCTTCCACCGTCGGCTCGCGGCCCTGCTGAATCGACAATTCGCCGCGGACGCGCTCGACTGCGGCCAACGTCCCGACCTGGTGGCACGGCACGCGGATAGTACGGGCATGATCGGCGAGGGCGCGGGTGATGCCTTGGCGAATCCACCAGGTAGCGTAGGTGCCAAACTTGTAACCCAGGCGATGTTCGTACTTGTCCACCGCCCGCATCAGGCCGCGATTGCCTTCTTGGATGAGATCGGAGAAAGGTAAGCCGCGGCTGCGATAGCGTTTGGCGATCGATACGACGAGGCGCAGATTGCCCTCGGCCAATTCGCGGCGCGCCTTTTGATATTCGATCCGGCGGTGCTCCAGAACGCGCACCAGTTTGGCAAGGTCGCTGGGCGAAGAGCGTGTTTCGAGGGTAAGTTGGCGCAGTTGCGATTTGGCGTCCCTCTTGCGTTCCAGCTGACTCATTTGCCGCGACAGATCGCGTAGCTCATCGACCCAACGATCGAGCAGGTCGATGCGCGGCGACAGCTCTTCGGCCAGGCGCACCGCCTTGCGGAGCCGCCGCCATTGTTCGCGGCGGAGGCGGTAATACGCACCCCCAGAGAGAGAACGCAAGCGCCGAAAATCGGCGTCGGCAGTATTGATAAGTTTGTGCAGGGTCCGCAGATTGTGCGGCATGCGCTGCAAGATGCGGTCGCGGCTGAGTCCCAGCGTCGTCACCACGTCGATGGTCGGATCGAGGGCCAGCTGGCCGGCGCGGACCCGTTCAAACGTGTCCACGATACAGGCCAACGTGCGCCAGTTCATCATGGCGGCATGACGGTAACGGCGGCGCTTCAACTCCAGCCGTTCGGCCAAGGCCAGCTCTTGCTCGCGGCTAAGCAGCGGAATGGCGCCCATCTGCCGCAAGTACAGACCAAGGGCGTCATCCGGCGCGTGTGTATCTTCCTCGTCCAACTCGGCGGCGGAGGCCTCGTCCTCTTCCTCCGTCTCCTCCGCGTCCTCGTCGTCTTCTTCGGCGGCAAAGGAATCGTCGGGCAGCTCGCTCCACGGCGTTTCACGGCGCGTGGCCGGCCCGACTTCCGCTTCGGGCGCAATGGTCTCAGGCACAGCCAGGGTGCGTTTGCAAGCCGTATCTTTACTTGTCCGCTTCGTTGTCCGTCTCATGGCCATGGCTCTGTCCTGTGAAATCCACCGATTGCAGGTTTGGTAGCTAATTTATAGATCTGCGCTGTCCCACCAAGAGGGCGGTGCAATGGCTCGTAACTTTCTCCGCAACTCCTTGAGGACCGTTTCAGCAAGGCTCGGAAAAGCGCCGAGTAGATTGCGACCGGATTGCGACCAACCTTCCCCTAAAGTCATTTTACGCAAGACAAACCGTCCGAGTTTCGCCATCCTCGAAAATAAAGCGTCCAGCTTCTGCTATCAACCAAAAAATGCTCCCCCCAAAGGAGTTTTTTTGCGGCGGCAATCGCAAGTTAGGGCCGCCATCCGAAGAGCGGGCTGGCCAACCTCTCCGATGAACTCCAAATACCTGTTGATACGTTTATTCTAGCTTACTTACGAACGGTACGCCGTTTGCTAATAATTTATTTTACTTGCCTGCGGAGAGGTAAAGTGCGATGATTAGAGTAATCTGTGCGTTTCCAGGTATAAGACAGCGGAACGGGGCGCAACGATCCACTCTCACTTGGACAGCTTGGGGAGGTTGCCATGTACGTCCCAGTGCAAAGGTCTTTCGGGATAGTTTTGGGTGTCTTTGCCCTTCTGGGGCCGCTCGGCGTTGTGGGCCAGGCCCAGCCGGTCCCGACGTTTCCGGGGCTTCCCTCAAATCTCAATCCCTATGTCAATCCGTTGGCGGGCCAAGTCTTCGGTTTTCTGAACGGGGCCGCCTTGTCTCCTTTGGCCGCCCTGACTGGTTACGGCTACGGCTTAGGTGTCGGTGCTGGCTACGGTGCCCTTTATGGCTTTAATGCCGGCTTGGGCTATGGCAGCTTGGGCTATGGCAGCTTGAGCGGCGGCTTGGGCTATGGCAGTTTGCTCAACAGCGGAGGTTACGGCGGGCCTGGCGCCGCTCTGATGAGTGGCGCCCTTTACGGCGCCGGTTACGGCTACGGGTGGGGCCTGGGCAACGTGCAGTGGATGATGAACCCCTATCAAGGCTACCTCCAGGGAGCAGCGGACATTACTCGGGCCAACGCCGAATTTTATCAAACCATTCAGCAAGCCAAGCTGACTCGGCAAGAGGCGATTCGTTCGTCTCTGGAAACGCGGCGGGCCTTGATTGAGGAAGCCGAGTGGGAACGTCAGCACATGCCCGATCCGGAAAAGATCCGCCAGCGGACCTTGGAGCGGGAGTTGACGGCCGCTCGCGTCAGCCCGCCTCCCACCGACATTTGGTCTGGCCGCGCCCTCAACACCCTGCTCCGCCATCTCATCCTCCAGCTAGGAGACGGCGCCAAAGGCCCCCGTATCCCGCTCGCGGAGGAGATCACCAAGCACATCAATGTCAAAGTCGGCGATGCCGCGGGCAACGTCGCCTTGCTCAAAAACAAAGGCGCGCTGGACTGGCCAGAACCGCTCCTGGGCAGCGCCTTCAAGGAAAGTCGCGAGCAGCTCAACGCCCTAATGCAACGCGCCTACAGAAGCGTGGACTCCGGTAATAATCCGGATCCCGCCACTCTGAATGATTTGCAGGCCCATTATCGCAAGATGCGCGACATCCTCGAAAACAATGTGTCTGTGTTGAAACCAGACGAATACATCGAGGCGAAACGCTACTTGAAAGAAGTTGGCCATACCATCACCGCGTTGCAAGATCCGAACATCGGTCATCAATTCAGCGGCGATTGGAAGCCGACCAAAGCCAAGTTCGTGCATGAGTTGGTGCAACACATGCGTGAGAAGGGCTTGTTGTTCGCGCCGGCCGCCGAGGAAGATCAAGCGGCCTACATATCGCTCTATCACGCCTTGGCCGCTTTTGACGGCGGCATGACCCGGGTCGTCCGCGGCAATGCGGAAGCTCCGGAAAACAAGTAAGAGGTGCCGGACTTTTCCCACTCCTTGGGGGAGAGGGAAAAGTCTGCTAGTCCTAAGCATTTCCCTCCCCCATCCGCCGCGCCGGTCTCTTGCACCAGCCAGGGCGTCTCTTACTGGTGCGAGAGGCCGGTAGCAGCGGGCGGGTGTGAACTCTGACCCCGCAATCCGCGTAAAATAACACAGAAGAGGCCCGCGGCACCTCAGCCGCTGACACATCTCCAGCGGACAGGCCGTCGGAATGGTCCTCTTCCTCGTAGAGGAACGCAACTTCCGGTCTCTCGCCTCCTGTCCGTGCTGCGCGCCGGCGTGCGGAGAGGCTGATTTCAGAAAGGATGAACTTCCATGAGACGAAAAAGCATTGTCAGTATTTGCCTGGCCGCCATTGTCTTGGTCGGCGTTGTCCTTGTCGGCGGTCCCCTCCTCAAGGGACAGTTCAAGACGCCTGCCCCTCTGCCGCAAGAGTTGACCTCCTATCGGGACATAGTTAAAACCGTCTTGCCTGCCGTCGTCAGCATCGAACGGCGTTTCAAGCCGGTGGCTCACAGCAAATCGCAAGGGGCAGACGGTCCTCGCTCGGAGACGCGCAGGTTCTTCAAAGAATTCCCCGGTTTGCCGAAGGACCAGCTCCCCGAAGAGATACGTAAGTTCTTCGAGGAATTTGAGAAACAGCCATTCCTGATGCCGGAATGGCCCCGGCAACGCGGCTTCGGCTCCGGTTTCCTTATTGATCCTCAAGGCGTGATCGTCACCAATTATCACGTCGTCGAGAGCGCCGATGAGGTGCTGGTGGAGCTGCGCGACGGCCGCAAGTTCACCTCCAAGGAGATCAAGAGCGATCCCAAGACCGACTTGGCCATTGTCCGTATCCAGACCAAGGAACCGTTGCCGTACCTGAAGTTCGGCGACAGCGACAAGATGGAGATTGGCGATCGCGTCTTGGCTGTCGGCGCGCCCTTCGGCCTGACGGGCACGGTCACTGCGGGCATCGTTAGCGCCAAAGGACGTAACCTGCACTTGAATATGTACGAGGACTTTTTGCAAACCGACGCCGCTATCAATCCCGGCAACAGCGGCGGCCCGCTGGTCAATCTCCAGGGAGAAGTGATTGGCGTCAATTCGGCGATCAAAAGCCATTCGGGGGGCTGGCAGGGCGTTGGCTTGGCCATCGCCTCGAACCTGGCCCGCGACATTACAACCCGGCTGCTCAAAGAGGGCACCGTACATCGAGGGTATCTGGGCATCTCGATCAAGGACCTCGATCCCGAAGTGGCCGCGCGCCTCGACCTGGACAAGCAAACGGGCGTGCTGGTGGCCAAAGTGTGGGAGGGTTCGCCGGCGGCCAAGGCTGGTTTGAAGGACGGCGACATTATCACGGCGCTGGACGGCAAGCCGGTCAAGAATAGCCGCGAGTTGCAGAATGCGGTCACTGCCCTGCCGCTGAATCAGACGGTAAGTCTGACTGTGCTGCGCGACGGCGAACAGAAGGAACTAAAAGTGACCATTGCCGAACAGCCGGCCGAGTTTGGTGTGGCGACGGGAAAACTGCAAGGGCCGAACGCCGAAAGGCAGTCCGATGAGCTAGACCAACTCGGCGTCGAGGTGGCCGAACTGACACCGGAGCTGGCCAAGCAATTTGGTTACAAGGAGGACGTGCAAGGCGTGGTCATCACCCAAGTACAGCCGGACAGCCCCGCGGCCGACGCGGGCCTGCGCCGCGGCATGTTGCTGGTCAAGGTGGACAAAAAACCGATCAAGAACATTGCTGCCGTGCGGGCCGCGCTGGCCAAGGCAGCGGCTGAGAAAGGGGTGCTCTTGCAAGTGCGCAGTCCAGAGGGCGCCACGGATTACGTGCTGGTAAAGATTCCCGCCGCCGCCTCGCAAAAGAAGTAATGGAATGCACAAACCTTGGCGAGCGGGAGGGGTAAATTCCCTGCATCAGGACGCTAACGCCCCCCCGCTCGCCAAGGTTGAAGTTATTCTACCTGAGTTTCAACTCCACGACCTCCGGCTCATATCTTCCATTGCGGAGGACTTTAATTCGGAATTTCGTCGCTTCGATGTCGTCTTCGCTCCGACCCGGATAATGCTTGGCCAAGTAATCAAGCTCCAAGCGCGAGAGCTTCTGCTCTAACGCAGCCGGCATACAGGCGACGAAGTGGAGTTTTTCCCGTGCTATGTTTGGCAAAGGCAAGCCAAGAACGGACAAGATGCCGGCCGCATTGCGTGGATCGTTGTCGTACCAGCGGATCATCCCGCGGATCTCTTGCTGGACCTTTTGAATGTCCTCCTTGATTAGCTTGGCGTGCCCAACCGAAAGGTTGCGGACGATCCTGTAATCGTAATCGTCGCCATGTTCTTGGACGGGAATAGCAAGGACGGCCCCCAATCCACGGAGTTGGGCGACGTAATCGGCCATGTCGATGGTGTTGAACCCCATTGTCCAGCGGAGTTGTCGTTTTTCGCGCTGGGTGAGATTAGCCATTCCCTCGCCCCTACCGCTGCCGACGCCGCTGCCCTGCCCCGAACCGCTGCCGCCGCCGCTGCCGGTGCCGCCTTTGCCGTAGCCGGACGGCGGGCTGCCGGGTAATTGGATTCGTCCCGCCCGTTGGCTCAGCCTCACAAAAGCACGGTTGGACTCCTCGGTTTGTTGAATTTGCCGTCCCGGCGGCTCATCGAACTGTGGTTTTTGCAATGCATTGGGATTAACCTCGATCTTGGGAGGCGACGGCTCTTCGGCGGGGTTTTTTTCGGGCGCTGCTTCCGGGGATGGGGCGCCAGCCTCGATAGGCGCACCAGTGTTGGCGCTATCGCCTTGGCCGCGGGGATTGCCGCCGCCGCCGCTCAGACGCACTACCTCAACTGGCAACGACCGGGTGGTATGGCGGAACAACGCGGCGCCCAGCCAGGCCATCAATCCCAAAAGTCCGAAAGCAAGAACGTGCAGCACAAGCGAACCGGCGCTGGAGAGAGGCAGCTCGGCGTGGGGCGAATAACGCTGCCAAAAGCGCTCCTCCGGCGGAACCAACGGCGAAGAGGACGGCTTGCCGGCTTTTTCCGAAGGTGCGGTCTGCGGCATGGCTGGACCTCCAAGAAGAGACTAAGCCTGAAGGGTACGCGAGGGCCTTGGCTTCCCCTTCAGGCTGAGATCGGGTTGTCGGCTATTCCAAAATCGTGGGAGTGGGCTGGGCGGCTTCGTTGAGGGGAGGCCATTCCTTCTCGATGCCCTCGTCCTCGATCTGCCGCAGCTGGGCTTCGGTAATGTCGAACTGTTTGCAGATATGCTGCACAGACTCCGGCACAGTCATGACGCCGAGGTCCTGCGTCGCCACCAAGGCATGAAAGATTTCTTGCCGTTGTTTAGTCGTCAAGCGTCTGGTACGCATGATATCCTCCTTCACGGTGAGGGGTTGCGTCGTGCTTTCCCTAAGCCGCTTCTTTAAAGTGAGAAAACGGTGGGGCTCATCTCTTTTCAGTATACGCATCTCGGAGTAATTCGTTTGCAAAAATTCGAGATTTTTTTCAACGCGCTCAAAATCCGCTAAATTATCCTGGAAAAAACGGTTGGGGACGGCTGAAACCCCGCTGGGTTAACCGGGTTTTTTATGCAAGGACCATGCCATGCAACCACCACAACAAAAGGACAGTTGGCAAATGAGAACATGCATCCTCTTGGCCGTGCTGGCTTTAGGACAGCCGGCGGCGTCAGCGCTGGGCGAGGGCGCCAAGGAACGCAGCGACGCGGTCAAGCAGCGCCTGGCCGCAGATTATGAACGGCTGGAAGCGCTGTACAAACACCTGCACGCCCATCCGGAATTATCTTTGCACGAGGTGCGCACCTCGGCGCGCTTGGCCCAAGAACTGAAAGAGATCGGTTTCGAGGTGACCGAACGTGTCGGCGGTTACGGCGTCGTCGGCGTGCTGAAAAACGGCGATGGGCCTACCGTAATGGTACGCACCGACATGGACGCCCTGCCGGTCATCGAACGGACGGGTCTGCCCTATGCCAGCAAGGTGCGAACGCGCGACCGAAACGAGAATGAGGTCGGCGTCATGCATGCTTGCGGTCATGACATGCATATGGCTTGCTGGGTCGGCACGGCCCGCGTCTTGGCCGGCATGAAGGAACGGTGGAAAGGCACCTTGGTTTTCATCGGTCAGCCGGCTGAAGAGATCGGCGTCGGCGCCCGCATGATGCTAGAGGCGGGCCTGTTCACCAAGTTTCCCCGACCGGACTACGCCTTTGCTCTGCACTGCGCTGCTAATCTGCCTTATGGCAGCGTCGCCTATACCGAAGGCCTGGCGCTGGCCAACGTCGATTCCGTGGACATTCTTGTGCGCGGCAAAGGTGGCCACGGCGCCGCGCCCCATACTACTATCGATCCCATTGTCCTGGCCGCGCGGATCGTGCTCGATTTGCAAACGCTGGTCAGCCGCGAGACCAATCCGACGGACCCGGCAGTAGTGACAGTCGGCTCGATCCACGGCGGCAGCAAGCACAACATCATTCCCAGCGAAGTACGGATGCAGCTGACGGTGCGCAGCACCAAAGACTCGGTGCGCAAACACCTGCTCGACGGCATCAAACGTATCGCCGAAGCAGCAGCCCAGGGGGCCGGCGCACCGCCGCCGGAGGTCAAAGTCAACCCGGCCGAGTTTACGCCGGCGCTCTACAACGATCCCGAACTGACGCGCAAGACGGCAGCTGTCTTCAAAGACGTGCTAGGGGCAGACAAAGTGACGGCCCGGCCGCCGGTGATGGGCGGCGAAGATTTCAGCCGTTATGGCCGCGACCGGGTGCCACTCTGCTTGTTTTGGCTGGGCACCGTTGATCCCCAGCGCGTTGCCGAATCCGAACGCGAAGGGGCTAAACCACTGCCGTCGCTGCACTCCGATCTGTTCGCGCCGGTACCGGAGCCGACGCTCAAGACAGGCGTGTTGGCGATGAGCATGGCCGTGTTGAATGTGCTAGGCAAATGAATCTGAAATCCGAAGAAACCAAATCCGAAATCCGAAATCCGAAATCCGAAGGAATACCAAAACCGGAATACGGAATCACCAAAAAACAGACCTTCCTGTTTTCGGATTTTGGATTTGGTTTT
>JAJPIY010000018.1 GCA_021324515.1 Planctomycetota bacterium | reverse complement strand
TCGCGCTCGCGCTCGTGTTTCCTTTTCCAACTGAAGAACCGGGACAGCAAAGAAGGCGTCTCGGCCTCGGCGCTCTGTTGTCCCCCCTTGGCCAACAGCGCCTCGCCCAGACGCTGCATTTCGCGGCTGGCCAGCGCCAAAGCATCGTAGAGGTCGATGAGCGTTTTCAGCAACGGGCGGACGGCCTGGTCGACGGCCTGCTGTTGCATCTGCTCGGCCTGGGCCTGGCCTTGTTCCAAAGCGTCGAGGGCTGACGTCAAGTGCTGGAGCGCCTGGGCGTTCTGTTCTTGCTGGGCCCGCACTGCCCGTGTTTGCAGATTGACTTCTTGCCGCACCGCTAGCAATTGCCCCAGCAGGGTGTGCAGATCCACCGTGCTTGTGTGTCCCCGAGGCGCGGCCGCAGTCGGGCTTGTCTCCTCATTCGTTGGGGCTGTTAGGGCCGTCAACCAAGCGTGAAAATCGGCGAGAATGGCAGACACGACTTCGGGCGTCAAGGCTTGGGAAGTATGCTCAGAAGCGTCTTGAGTGAGACCCGGCGGCGGGAACTCCGACATGTGATCTCCTCCACAATCGATTCAATGGTTTCCTTGCGGCCGGCCTCCAATAAACGATAGCGCACTCGGGCATTGCGATCGCGCAGGCGTTCGTAGGCGGCACGAATGGCGGCGAACTTTTCTGGATGATGCTCCGGTGCAAACTGGCGCACCAACTCCAGATAGCGACGGCGGATCGCCTCGTCATCAGCATCCGCCGCTAAATCCAGTACGACATGCGGATCATCCATTGGCGGCGCCCTTACCAATCGTCGTCTGCGTCGTCGCCGTCGTCGTCCTCGTCGTCGCCGTCGAAGCCGAACATCCGGCTCAGAAAATCGAGAGCGAACGGATTCAATTCGTGCAGATGCTTGTCAATGTCTTCCAACATATGATCACGGCATTCGTTGGGCGGTTGGGCCTGCGCCAGCGACCGTGCGCGCTTGAGCCTGGGCACTACGTCCCACATCGGCAGGTTTCGGTTTCTCTGTTGGATCCAGGCCAAGGCGTATAAATAAGGGAAGACCGGGTTTTCTGGATAACGCTGTTCTCCTATATTGGCAAAACGCCGCGCCTGCGGATAGGCTTCCATGTCCAGCAGGTTGCGGCACAGTTCTTCGAGCTGGGTCTCGCGGAAATCGAGGTCGCGGGCCTGGTGGATGTACGATAAGACCTTTTGCGTATGACTTTTTTTCCCAAAGTAGGTGACGCCGCCTTGGTGTAATCCCGCCAGGATGCGCGTCAGGAAGACGGCGCCGTCCTGATTGGGCGTCGCCAAGCCCCTCTTGAGGTCTTCTTGGAAACGTTTCTTGAGGGCCCGGTCGAGCTTGAGCCGAAGCACTTCGGTCAAGAGCAGATAGGAGACGCCTACGGGGGGGACCGGCGGCCCATCTGTTGGTTCGCCTGGGTTAGCCTGGGCCTGCTGGACCAATTCTTCGGCGCGGGCGGCGGCGCCGGCCTTGAACTCGCAAGCAGCCCAGTGGGCCAAGATCATGCGGTTGTCCGAACCGCTGCTGAGATCCAGGGCGGTCTGAAAATGCCGGCGGGCTTCTTCGAAGTGATCGGACTCGACGTAGGCACGGGCCAGCAACAGATGAGCATCGCTGGTCTTGCGGCGGAGCCGGCGATCCAGCGCGTTCTCCTTCAAGGCTTGTTCGATCCATCCCAAGGCCGCCGCATAGTCGCCACGCTTGCGGTACAAATCGCTGAGCAGTTCCAACGTGGCCACATGATGGGGAAAATGCTGGAGCAGTTGCTGCGCCGCCTTCTCCGCCTTGGCGGGCTGGTCGGTTGCCAGGTAATAGCGGAGCAGGGCCTCGTGGGTTTCCAGCAGATCGGGGGCCAACTCCAGGCTCTTTTCAAAGCATTTCTCCGCCGGAGGATTGAAGGGCGGGGGCTTTTCTTCCTCGAAGCCCAACAAATCGAACAAACGCCGCGACGGTTGGCGTCGGGGGTCGAGAGCAGCGGCCGCATTCTGGCCCATACGCTGCCAGATGAAAGCGCGCGCATGAGCGGCTTGATCGCCCGGCCACTCCTGGGGATGAGCGGCGATCTCTTGCTCGTACTGCTGCCAGTAGTGATGGGCCACATGCAACTCGCCGGCCTTTTCGTAGCCGATCGCTTGTAAGCGGTAGAAATTCGGATCATCCGGGGGTGAGCCGAAAACGCGCCGATAGCGCAAGATGTCCTCCGGCGTGCTTTCGAGGATTTGCCAGTAGAAGCAAGCGGCCAGCCGCGGCACCAGTTGCGGCATTTGCTGGCGCAGCGTCGGCAGCAGCGTCTCGACTTGGCGCAGCGCCGCCGCCATCTTGTCTTTGTGGGCCAGCAGCGCTTGCAGATTGCGCAGCTGGGGCAACAGGGGCGAGCCTTGTAAACAATCAATCTGTTTTTGCAGCATCGCTTGCGTGGCCGGCGGCTGGGCGGCGCGGAAGGCGGCATCAATGCGGAAGCGAAACGGCGCCGCCAAGCGCGCCGGCAAGCGCTCCGGCGTCAGCCGTTGCCAATTCTCAATGGCGCGTTCGTCATCGTTCTGCCAATACGCCTGCAAGCCACGCAGCAGCAATTTCCATTCGAGAAACGGCGAACGCAGGCCGATGCCTTGCAACGTTTGCCGCGCCGCCTCATCCTGGCCGGACTCGACTTGGGCAAAAGCGAGGATGATGCGATCAAAGTCAGCTTGCAGCGCCGGCGGCAGAGCAGCGCGAGCAGCCTCTCCTTGTTGCACAGCAGCATCGGCGACCTGAGCAAGGATGCGCTGAACGCTGGCTGGCTCCGACAGCTTGTCGAGCAGTATCAACGTCCTTCGGATCTCGCCGCACAGGGCCATTTCCTGGGCCAGACTCTCCAGCCAGGCCGGCGACGCGCCCTCCAAACGCGACGCCACCTCAAGCACGGTGAGCGCATCGCACGTCTTCCCCTGACTGCGCAACTGGCGGGCACGGCCGAGGTAGACTTCCTTGAGCAATTCGAGGGTAGCCGGCGTCGGTTCATGCTTGTGCAGTTGTTTGGTCAGCTCCAGAGCTTGCTGAAAACGGCCCTCGTGGCGCGCACGATCAATGCGTTGACGCAGATCTTCCGGCGAATAAGTGGAGGTCGGGCGCTGTTTGTGTTTCTGTTTCTTACTCACAGGCTCCCCCGTAGCCACAATCGCCCCCGGTTCGTTTTTCCCTTTACAAGTTAATATTACGAAAGTTGCGCTGAGAAAAAACTATCAACAGGAGGGAGAGGGCCGCTCGCCCCAATTCCGAGGCCCCTAGATTTTGCGTCGTGGCTTTGCTAAATCCAAAACATGAACGCGCGCGAATTGATCCTCCTGAGTCCGTATCGAGTTCCGACGCATAACACGCTTTATCTCGGCGAAGAAGAAGTGGCCGCCTTCCTCAACGGTTATACGGCCCTCTGGCACCCCGCGGCCCTGATTGGGGCCTCGGCGCCGCCGCGAGTGGCATCGCCTTACGACTACGAGCAGCCGACAGCCGGACATATCTACGCTGTGCCGGACAACCCGCCGCTGGTCCTGCCCGATGACTGGGACGAGCGCGTTCGCGCCGTCGGGGCGCTGGCCTTTCGCGCCACGGTGGACCGAGAGACGACCCTGAAGAATTTATGCCAAGCGTTGCGCCATTGGGGAGATCAGGCCCAGCCGTCGCTGCCGTTGCTCGACTTGGAAAAGGAGCGACTGGCCGCGTTTTTCGGCATCGGCTTCGGTCATCTGCACATCGAGGCGCTGTTTGAGGCGATGGCGCACGAAAATCCCCTGGCGTCGTCCGAATTTTGGCCAGAGGTGTCGGCAGCTGTGGCTGCGCTGGGCGAAACCGACCCCGAAGGGCCGCGGCGCCATTTACAGTCGGCCGCAGACCGCCTCCTATCCGCGCGGGAGGTTTTGTATCCGGTCACGCTGCACCTCCTCGATCTGTGCTTGCTCAAGGACGACCACTTGGGCGCCCCGTGGCCGCAGAGCTTCACGCGCGGCTTGCCAGTGAATTTCGTCGCCTGCTCGGCCCTGCTCGAACAGCTGGCACAAGAGCAGCCAGAACGGCTGGCGATGTTGCGCGAACGGATACACAGCGAGAGTGCAGAAGTTTGCGGCGGATTGTATCGGGAACGCGAAGATCCCCTGCTGCCCCTCGAATCGCAAATGTGGAACTTACTCAAGGGTCGGCAGGTTTATCAAGAGTTACTGGGACAAGAGGTGCGCGTCTTCGCTCGCCAACGCTTCGGCTTTTATCCGCAGCTGCCGTTGCTGTTGCAGAATGTCGGCATTGGCCGCGCCCTCTTGGTCGCTTTCGACGAAGGCGTGCTGCCGTCGCACCGCTCGCTGGTTATCAGCTGGCCGTCGCCGGACGGCAAGTCGGTTGAGGCGTTCACGCGCGCCCCCCAAGAGGCCGACAACGCCCAAACCTATTTTCACTTGACCTACCATCTGCACCAGACCATCATGCAGGACCAAGCTGCCACGCTGGCGCTGGTGCATCGCACGAAACCTGCGGCGCCGTGGTACGACGACTGGGTCGAGCTGAGCCGGCTTGCTCCGGTGCTGGGCCGCTGGACGACCCTGACAAACTACTTCAACGATGTCATGCCGGGCGACTACGCCTCTGCTGCGGAAGCGGATGAGTTTCACGGCGATTATCTCGTCGAACGCTGCCCTTGCGAAACCTACACCTATGAGACGCAGACCAGTGTGACGCGGCCTGGCTTGGGCGGTGAGCAGCCGATCAGCATGTTCGCTCGACACCTACGTGCCCGCCGCCAGCTGGATACGGCTTGGTCGCTGACTGCGCTCCAACACAGCCTCAGCGGCTCGCTGCCCGCCGTCCAAGACGGCGATTTTGTGACACACCTGGCGCGCTTGGAGGACCGGCTGGAGAGCGAAGGGGCTCTGCCGGAAAAGGAGTTGGCCGAGGCACAAGCACGTATTGCAGAGAGTTTGGCGCAGCGGTTGACGGTGCGCGGACAGGCGGACAATCCGGGTTTTCTCCTACTCAATCCGTGCAGCTTCAAGCGCCGCGTGGCGCTGGAACTGGAGGGCATGCATTCGCTGCCTCCGTTGGCAGGGCCACTCAAGGCGGGCCAGCTCGACGGCGAGACCGCGCGCGTTGTCGTGGAAGTGCCGGCGCTGGGTTTCGCCTGGCTGCCGCGCCAAGGACTGCCCGCCGGCACGCCGACGCGGCGCATGCGTCTGGCCGAGGAACGCCTCGTCCGCAACGAATTTTTCGAGGCAGAGATCGATCCGCAGACCGGCGGGCTGCGTGCCTTCCGCGACCAACGCACGCGCATCAGCCGGCTCGCCCAACAGCTGGTGTTCAACCCCGGAAGTACCATGCGCGCCGAGCAGGTCCTCACCACGTCGCAGGGTCCGGCCCTTGGGGAAGTCATCAGCGAAGGCGTTCTGCTCGATTCGCAAGCCCAGCCGTTGGCACGCTTCCGCCAGCGCTTCCGTGCCTGGCTGGGCCGGCCGGTCCTCGACCTGCACATCGACATCCTTCCCGCTCAGCCGCCGCAGGGCTATCCCTGGCACGCCTACTACGCTGCGCGCTTCGCCTGGCGCGACGAACGCGCTCATCTGCTTCGCGGTGTCAACGGCTTGTCCTCTCTCACCACCCAATCTCGACCAGAAACGCCAGAGTTTCTAGAGATCCGCCTGGGCCGGCAGAACACGGTGATTTTTCCCGGCGGCCTGCCGTTCCATCAGCGGCACGGCGGACGCATGCTCGACATCTTGCTTTTATGTCCGGGTGAGCAGACCTATACGTTTGACCTGGCCTTGGGCCTGGACCGTGATTATCCGATGCAAACCGCCCTGGGCCTGGCGACGCCGACGCCCGTGATAGCGCTGCCCCAAGGTCCGCCGCACGTCGGCGCCGAAGGCTGGCTATTCCATCTCGATGCACCGAACCTGATGCTGACCAGTCTGCGGCCCGCCCCCGATGGAGCGCCCGGCATCGTGGCCCGTCTTTTGGAAATTAGCGGGTTTGGCGGCCAAGCTGAATTGCGCTGCGTCCGCGCCCCACAGCGCGCCCTGCTCCTCGACGCGCTCGGTACGCCACAGAGAGAAGTATCTACCCAAGGCGACGCCGTCTTGTTCGACGTGGGCCGGCAGGAGCTGGTGCAGCTGCGCGTTGATTTCCACTGACCTTCATTCCCAGCTGTAAAGAGCAATTTTGAGTTATCGGGCATTTTTCACGGCCGCTTGAAGCGAAAACGCACAAAACGCCGACAACGGCGGCAATGCGCTGGAAAACACCGCTCCGGCGCATTTTTCCCTTTGTCCGCCAGAGTTTTCCCTGGCTACCCAGACGCTTATGGGTAATGTTTTTTTGTCCCCGGCTCAGGCAGTTCTCGCAGGGAGACGCGGGCCGGCTTCGTCAAACTGATGAACAGAGGATCGGCAAATGAAGCGTTTACTGTTTGGGGGCCTTGCGGCCCTGGGATTGGCCGTGACGGCCGCGCCGGCATGGGCCGACTGCCATTTCGAGTGCAGCGTCTGCCGGCACATGAGCTTCACACGTACCTGTAAGAGCCGTTGCTGGACCTTCAGCAGCGGTTGCAACCCGTTACCTTGCATTTCGCACAGCGGCTTCGGCTATGTCGGCCCGGCCCCGTGGAATGCTCTGCTTGCTTATGGCTATCCCCCTCCTGCTGCACCAACCGCTGCAACTCCAGCCGCGCCAGCCGCCCCAGCCGCCCCAGCGCCGTCGTTCAAAGCGCCTCAGCCGGCGCCGGCCAAGACTAATGCAACCGGTGTGCAACAGGCTGGATACTTCTACTACGGACAAGACCCCTATGCCGGCTACGCCCCTAACACCGGCTATGGCTACGGTTATTCTGGATACGGCGCCGGCTACAGTTATGCTCAAGCGCCAAATTACTGGTACTAATCGTAGCGAGAGCGACTCTCATTCCAGACCGGGGGTTGAGCGGCGCTCGTGGAAGGCATCCCGAGCGCCGCCGTTTTTCCCCACTGCGCCACGCCGAGCGGGAGAACCAGGAGTTTTACACCGAAGGCGCACATCCGTTCTTCCGCGCCGCTTCTGCCTGACAGGACAGCTCCTCTTGCCAATTCCCCATCTTTTTTACGGATTTTCTGGTGGACATACCGGACGATGGCGGGAATGTTTAAGCGTCCGCGCCTCCGGCGCTTGTTCAGGAAGGTAGTGCCCTGCCGCTAGCCGGCAGGAGTTGCTCTGTCCCAGGAGGATCGATTCATGAAGCGAATTTTCGGTGTGGCCTTGCTGATGTTGCCGTGGGCCGTCGGCCCCATCCATGCCGAGGGCTGGCCGTTCAACGTTCAGGCAGGCGGCAGCTTCTACATCAAGGGCGGCCCCGGTCCCGCCGCGCCGCAGGCGGGGCCGTGGTATCTGTACTGGCCGTTGGAAGCACATTTCGTGGCGCCGGCGCCGACTGGCTATCCCTATTGGCCACCGCCGCAAGTGTTGCCGCCGACAACCATCGGCGGCCCCGCCGTCCCGCCGCCCGCCGTCGCCATCTCGCCGCCGGCTGCCCCCGTGCCGCTGCCGGCTGCAACCACGCCGCCGGCCCACGTCGCCCCGCCGCCCGTCACGACTACGCCGGCCCCGAAGCCCCCTGCGCCGCAGCCGACCACGCCTGCTACGCCCCAATTGCAACTGCCGCCCTATTTGCAACCGACCAGTTACTCTCCTGCCGTACCCAGTGGACAACCGCCAAGCTACTGGTACGATCGATAAAGGACGGAAAACGAGCCGGAAGCGCACGCGACCAACGGATCAAACGGCTGGTTCTCCTCTGCGTCGTCGCTTAAGCTTCTGGCTCGTTCCTCCTTCTGATGGATTAAGGGCGGATGTCCACTCTTTTGATTGTGGGAGGCGGTCTGTTTGGTTCTTTGGCCGCCGCTTATGCCCGCTGCAAAGGCATCGAGGCGGTCGTTTTCGATTGCGGCTGCCCCGGGGCGGCTTCGCCTGCGGCCGCGGGGCTATTTCAGGAGAAATGGGCCGCACGGACACTGCGGCCGCACTACTACTATGCCCTGCCGCTTCTGGAACGTCTCTACCCGATCCAACCCATTTCTCTGAGGCGCGACGACGGCACGCGAGAATCGCTCCTCTTCATCTCCCCCTCAGCCATCCTGGAACCGCAACCGATTCGCCAGCAGGTCACCTCTGTCGGCGATGGTTGGCTGGAAGCGGGGGGCCAACGCTACCAGGGATGGGTGTACATCGCCGCCGGCATCTGGTCTGGGCAATTCCTCCCTGGACTCGAAATCTACGGTAAAGCCGGCGCCGCCTTTCTTTTTGCTGGGGAGCGTGAAGGGCGAATCCGGCAAGGGGAAGCGAATCGCCAGTGCCTCGCTTTCGTCCGCGATCGCGGAACCACGTATTTCAGCGACGGCACCGCCGAGCGTGTCTATAGCGAAGAACACGATCGGCTCTCCTTGCGGCGGGCTGCCGAGATGGGCCTGACTGAACCGATCCAACGCCTATGGGGCCAACGCCCTTACGTACCGCGCGGCCCTTTCTTTCGGCGCATCGCTACAGGCACTTGGCTAGCCACGGGAGGGCGAAAAATGGGCACCATTCTTGGCGCTTCCTTTGCTCGGCAGCTGGTGGAAAACGACTTGCCCTAACACCACCTTTGTGGTTCCTCTCCAAACAGAGGCCTTGCTCCCTTTGCTAAAATGGTTAACGCTGCTTGGTAGTGCGTTGGAAACAACGCAGCGGCGAAGCAGCGCGCCAACGCTGCGAATTCCCTGCGCCAGGAGTAATCATGGGTCCGATCACCGCGAACGACAACCAGGCGATGATCGCCCTGCGTCACCTGTCCCACTGGTACGGCCCTTTCCAGGCGTTGCGCGACGTGAGTTTTCAGTTGGCACCCGGGCGGATCGGTTTGCTGGGCCCCAACGGGGCCGGCAAATCGACACTGCTCAAGATCCTGCTGGGCCTATTACCGCCCTCTTCGGGCGGCGGGCGCGTCCTGGGCCATGCCCTCGGCGAAGACAGCGCAGCCCTGCGCCGGGCCATCGGTTACATGCCGGAGGCCGACGCCCTCATCCCGGGCCTACGGGGGGCTGAGTATGTCGCCCTGGCGGGCGAATTGTATGGCATGCCGCGCCGCGAGGCCCAACGCCGCGCTCACGAAGTGCTCACGTATCTGGAATTGGAGGAGGCTCGCTACCGCCGCCTGGAAGAATATTCCACCGGCATGAAACAGCGCCTCAAACTGGCCCAGGCGTTGGTCCACGATCCCCCGGTGCTGCTACTCGATGAGCCGACCAGCGGTCTCGACCCCGCCGGCCGCGACGCCATGCTGCGTCTGCTGCTGACCCTGGGCCGCGAGCACGGCAAAGCGATGTTGCTATCTACGCACCTGCTCGGCGATGTCGAGCGCGTTTGCGATACCGTGCTGATTTTGCACCAGGGCCAGTTACTGTTACAGGGGGGGGTCGCTGAATTGTGCCGCCGTCGTCATGACCGTTACCGTTTGCAAATTCAGGGCGAAGCCACCGCCTTCTGCGAAGAGTTACGCCTTGAAGGCGTGCGCATCCTTCACGACAATGGACGAGGCGAGCTGCGCGTGGCCGTGCCACCCAACTGGGTGACCCGCGCCTTCTTCGCACTGGCCGACAATCATCACGTCCTGCTGCGCGGAATTCAGCCGGACGATGAAGATCTCGAAGAGTTGTTTCATCGCGTCTTGAACGAGGAGGGGCGTCATGGGCGAGAGTCGGAGTCAGGCGGCGGCGCCTGAGTTGCTGCACTATCGACCGTGGCGCGGCGCCTTTCGCCCTCCTGCCGCCAGTGTTTGGCCGATCGCGCGCGTGGCGCTGATGAGTTTGTTCCAAAAAAGGATGTTTTGGATCATTTACGTCCTTGGATTGCTCATCTTCTTGCTGTTTTTCTTCGGCCAATACCTGCTATCGTGGGCGCAGACGCAGGCGGGAGAAACCGAAGTGCAGATGGGCGGCTGGGGACGTATGAATCCACGCCATCTGATCCAGTTGTTCCGCGGCCTGCTCAAGCTGGATGGCGGAGCACAAACGTATTACAACTTCTTCTCCTACCAGGGCTACATGGTCATGATCGTCTTGGCCCTGGCTGGCTCCATCCTCATCGGCAACGACCTGCGCTTCGGCAGTCTGCCTTTTTATTTGTCCAAACCGCTGGCGCGCTGGCATTATCTGCTGGGCAAGGGCCTGGCCGTAGCGGTGTTCATCAACCTGATGACGACGCTGCCGGCCCTTCTTCTCTACGTGCAGTGGGGCCTGCTCGAATCGTGGGACTACTTTTACGAGCGGTTCGATCTTCTCGTGGGTATTCTCGGTTACGGCATAGTGCTGACCGTGACATTGACGCTGCTGCTGTTGGCGACGGCGAGCTGGCTGCGGCGGACGGTGCCGCTCGTCATGATGTGGACCACGCTGTTTTTCTTCTGTCGTTTATTGGCGTCCGCGCTGGTCGACGGCCTACAGTTCAGCCCGCTCTGGAAGCTAATCGACCTGTGGAACGACGTCTCCTTGATCGGCGGCCTATGCTTGAATGTCCAGTGGTCGGAAAGGCGCCTGGGGTATCAGCCGCCGTGGGGTGATGCGGCCTTGGTGCTGGGAGGAGTAAGCCTGCTATGCCTGATCTACTTGGTTCGCCGGATTCGGGCCGTGGAGATCGTGAAGTAGGGGTCAGAGGTGCGGGGCGCGGCGTGAAGGAATCCTTGACCGCATCGCTCCCTTTGCCGTCGGCGACGCCTGCTTTGCTGGCCCCTCACCCCTTGCCCCATGCCCCTCTGCTTTTGTGCCAGCGCGTCTCCAAATGGTATGGTCCGGTCATCGGTGTCAATCAGGTGACTTTGGAATTGCGTTCGGGCATCACGGGCCTGGTGGGCGCCAACGGGGCTGGCAAAAGCACGCTCCTGCGCTTAATCACAGGATGCCTGCGGCCCGACCTGGGCCATATCCAGGTCCACGGTCACGACGCCTGGAGTACGGCAGCACGGCGACATGTCGGCTATTGTCCGGAAACGGATGCTTTCTACGAGGAGATGTCCGGGCGGCAGTTTGTCGAATCGATGGCCCGGCTGTGCGGCTATCCACGCCGCGAGGCTCGCAAACGCACCGAAGCCGCCCTGGAGCGCGTCGGCATGGCCGGCCGGGCCGAGCGCTGCCTGCGCGGCTACTCCAAGGGGATGCGGCAACGCATCAAACTGGCCCAGGCATTGCTGCACGATCCCGAACTGCTCGTCCTCGACGAACCACTTAGCGGCATTGATCCCGTCGGCCGCTGTGAGTTCCTTCACCTCTTCCGCGATCTGGCGGCTCGGGGCAAATGTCTGCTTATTTCCAGCCACGAACTGGAGGAACTGGAGAAACTAACCGACCACATCGCTATCATGGCTCACGGCCGCATCGCTGCCGTCGGCACGGTGGCCCAAATTCGCGATCGCCTTGACCACCACCCGCTGCGGATTCGCATCGATGTCAAGAGAGGACCGCAGCACACGCAAGGGCCTGAGCAGCGCCGCTTGGCGGCGGCATTGTTGAAACTGCGCGATGTGGTTGGGGTCGAACTGCTGGACCCCCCGCCCGATGAGTCGGTCGGTCCGGTGGTGGTGCGGGCGCGGAACCCGCAACGATTCTTCCAGGAATTGACGCGCCTGGTCCTCGAAGAATGGTACGAAATTGCGCGCCTGGAGACGCTTGACGATTCGACCGAGGCCGTGCTCGGTTATCTGCTGCGCGGTCGCTCGGCGTGAAGAGGTGGTGTTGCATGGAAACGGGGCAACCATTAGGGCGAGCAGGGGGCGTAACTCCCCGGATGCCCGCGGAGAGCGGAGGGCTTGCGCCCCCCGCTCACCTTGTCACTTTGTCTGGAATGCGGGCGTGGTGCTATCTGGTATGGCTCAGTTGGCAGCGGCAGGCGCGGGCGTCGCAGATGGTGTGGATTGCCGTGGGGTTGCTGGCGTTCGCCGCCGCGCTGGCGGCGATCTTCACGGCGAAGGGCGCCTGGAGCATGCGCTCGTGGCGCTGGCCGTACCGCCAGGGGCCGACTTTCTTGCAATGGGCCGATGCCATGCAAATCGTCATGAGCGTGCCCGACGCTTCGGCCGGCGGCCAGGGGGTGCAGGCAGCGTTGGCGGCGGCGGTACGGGGCGTCGTCGAATATTCTGGCTTCGCCATTTTTTCTCATTGGGGAGTATTTTTATTGTTTTTGAGCTTTTTGTTGCCTCTGTTCAATCTGAGCTTCGCTACCGAGGCCCTGGGCGGCGAGCGCGAAAGCAACTGTTTGATCTGGCTTTTGAGCCGGCCCTTGCCGCGCTGGGCGATCTACCTGGGCAAGTTCGTCGCCCTGTTGCCGTGGACGCTGGGCCTGAGCCTGGGCGGATTCGGCTTGTTGTGTTTGGCAGGCGGCCGACCAGGGAGATTGGCTTTTGAATTGTATTGGCCGGCGGTGTTGGCGGCGACTTTGGCGTTCTCGTCGCTGTTCTATCTCCTGGGAGCTTGGTTCCGGCGACCCGCTGTGGCCGCCATTGTTTACGCTTTCTTTCTGGAAGTGATTTTGGGCAACATGCCTGGTTATTTGAAGCGCATTAGTATCGGTTTCTACACGCGCTGTATGATGTTTGATGCGGCCAGCGCCTTCGGCATCCATCCGGAGAGGCCAGATGTTTTCCTGCCGGTGGAAGGGACCACCGCCTTGGCCGTGCTGCTGGGCTTGACCCTTGGTTTTTTAGGGATCGGCGTCGTGCTCTTTTCGCGCGCGCAGTATCAGGAAATGGTGTGATGGGAGAGCCAAATCATGCACCCCCCTTCCCTCACGGATGAACCGCGGGAATCGCCGCACCACGGTTTTCAGGGCGACCGCGGCGCGCCGCCGCCCCCGCGTTCGGGCCCCGCGGCGTTGACCATCGCCCTCAGCCGCGAAGCCGGCGCACGCGGCGGCACCATTGCCCGGCGGGTCGGACGCAAACTCGGTTGGCAAGTCTACGATCAGGAGTTGCTCGAATACATGGCCCAGGAAGCGCTCGCTAGACAGGGCGTGCTGGATGCACCGCCGACTACTCCAGCCGATTGGGGCGAGGCACGCTTGCAGCAGTTGATCCACCAGAAGGCCCTGAGCGAACATCCCACCATTGTCAACCTGGCCCGCGTCGTGTTAGCGCTGGGAGCGCAAGGACAGGTCGTGCTGATCGGCCGCGGGGCCGGCTGCGTCCTGCCCCGCGAAACGACGTTGACCGTCCGCGTCATCGCCCCCTTACGCGAACGTATCGCCTACATGAGTCAATGGCTGCGCCTGTCCCTCGAGGAGGCGGCTGAGCGCGTCCGTCTGCGCGATGAACGCCGCCGCGAGTTCGTGGCCAACAACTTTCACTGCGATCCCAACGAGGTACACAACTATGATTTGGTCCTCAATTCGAGCCTGTTGGGGGAAGAGGTCTGCGCCGAATTAATTGTTCAGGCCGCCCGCGCTCGCGCCGCCCAACTGGCCCTGGCGCCTTCCTGAGGCAGACGCCGTTGCAACCGGTCCCTCTCGCTTTATATAATGCGAGGAGGCGAGGTGATTTCAGCATTCGGAGCGGGGGGCGTAGGCCCTCTGAGATGAGTATGTCTCAGAGGGTCTACGCCCCCCGCTGCGAATTTTCTCCTCTTGTGCGCCCCAGAGAGGAGAGGTGAAAATATGTTTGAAGGCATTCAACGCAATCTCGGCGAAGCCCTGAAGCGCCTACGCGGCCGGGGACGCATCACGGAGGCCAACATCCGTGAGGCCATGCAAGAGGTCCGTAAGGCCCTGCTCGATGCCGACGTCAACTACACCGTCGCTAATGATTTCGTCCAGCGCGTTACGGAGCGCGCCATTGGCCAGCAAGTGCTGCGCACCCTCGACCCCAGCGAACAGATTTTCAAGATCGTCTACGATGAGCTGGTCGCCCTGATGGGGCCGGTCGATACCAGCTTCCACTTCGCCAAGGACCGGCCTACGGTCATAATGCTCTGCGGTCTGCAAGGCCAAGGCAAAACGACCACGGCCGGCAAATTGGCCCTGATGCTGCGCCAACGGGGCCGTAAACCGCTGTTGGTTGCCGCCGACT
Source organism: Planctomycetota bacterium (assembly GCA_021324515.1). Taxonomy (GTDB): domain Bacteria; phylum Planctomycetota; class Planctomycetia; order Gemmatales; family Gemmataceae; genus JAJPHU01. The sequence continues at coordinate 10,304 of JAJPIY010000018.1, read as the reverse complement.
TGCAGCGCCCCGCCGCCATCGAGCAATTGAAAGTCCTCGGCGAACAGATCGATGTGCCCGTCTACAGCGAAGCGCCGCCCGCCAACGCCGTTGATGTCTGCCGCCGCTCTCTCGACTACGCCAAGAAAAACCTTTTCGACACCCTCCTTCTGGACACCGCCGGCCGGCTACATGTCGCGGAAATGCCTATGGAGGAACTGCGGCAAATCGATCGCCAATGCCGGCCCGATCAGGTCTATTTCGTATGCGACGCCATGACCGGCCAGGACGCCGTCAACAGCGCCAAGGCGTTCAACGAAGCCCTCGATCTCAACGGCGTCATCCTCACCAAAATGGACGGCGACGCCCGCGGGGGCGCTGCCTTGTCGATCAAGTCGGTCGCCCAGGTGCCGATCAAATTCATCGGCGTCGGCGAAAAGCTCGACCGTCTGGAGGAATTTCGGCCCGAAGGCATGGCCCAACGCATTCTCGGCCAAGGCGACATTATGGATCTCGTGCGCCGGGTTGCCGACGTGCAGGCCAAACTCACGGAAGAGGAACGACTGGAGCAGCAGCGCAAGCTGGAGAAAGGAGACTTCACCCTCGACGACTTTCGCAAGCAGTTCGAACAGCTCAAGAAGATGGGACCGCTGAAAGAACTGCTCGGCAGTATGCCTGGTATGAGCGAAATGATTCCCGAGGGGGAGGAGCCGGAAATAGCGTTCCGGCGCATCCAGGGCATGATCGATTCGATGACCAAGGAGGAACGGCGCAATCCGGACATTATCGACATCAACCGTCGCCGCCGGATCGCTGCCGGCAGCGGCACCCAGCCGCATGAAATCAAGCAGTTCCTCACCCAATTTGAGGCGATGCGGACGATCATGCGGCGGATGGCTACCATGAGCATCTGGGAACGCATCAAGATGGTAACCAACATGAGCAAAATGGGTGCGTTCCAGCCAGGAGCGAAGCTCTTTACTAAAAAAGGAGACACAGGACACCGCAAGAGTCCCAAGGAGCGCGCCAGAGAGCGCAAGAAACGTAAGAGAAGGTAGCGTATTTCCTGGCGAGCGGGGTGTGTATTTCCTGGCGAGCGGGGTGTTGCCACACCCCGCTCGCCAGGAAATACACACCCCGCTCGCCAGAATTCATTGATTGAAAGGGAGAACCGTGGCTGTTCGTATTCGCATGAAGCAGATGGGACGTAAACATCGTCCCTACTATCGCATTGTGGCCATCGACGCCCGTCAACCGCGTGACGGCCGCGTCATTGAGGAGCTTGGTTCCTACGATCCGATGGTCAAAAACACCGAGGAACGCGTGAAGCTAAACCTCGAGCGTGTCGATTACTGGACCAGCGTAGGTGCTCAGCCGTCGGAACATGTGGCGGTGCTCATCAAGAAATATCGCAAGAAGGTGCAAAAGCAGGCGACGGCCGCCCCGACGGCGCCGACACCGACCGCTTGAGGCGAAACGGCCAAACATGAGCCGGCTGGCAGAATGCCATGCGATTTGACGTGTTGACTCTGTTCCCTGAGATTTTCCAGGGTTATCTGACGCAGAGCCTTTTGAAGCTGGCGATCCAGAAAGGCTTAGTCGAGATCCACCTGTGGAACATCCGCGACTGGGCCAAGGGCAAACACAAGAGCGTCGATGATCGTCCTTTCGGAGGCGGCCCTGGCATGGTGTTGATGCCGGGACCGGTGTTCGAGGCCGTCGAAGCGGTTCGCGCCCAAGCCGATGAGCCGGGCTTGCTCGTCCTGTTGACGCCGAGCGGGGAACGGCTGCGGCAAGCCTTGGTAAAAGAGCTATCGCAACAGCGGCGTCTCTTGTTATTGTGCGGCCGTTACGAGGGCTTTGACGAGCGCATCCGTCTGGGCTTACGGCCGCGCGAACTATCGATCGGCGACTACATTTGTAATGGCGGCGAAGTGCCGGCCATGGTGGTGATCGATACAGTAATACGCTACATACCCGGGGTGCTGGGCGATCCGCAGAGCTTGGCCGAGGAATCGCACAACACTCCGGGCCGGCTGGAGTATCCGCAGTACACCCGGCCGCGGATCTTTCGCGGCATGGCCGTGCCCGACGTGCTGCTCAGCGGCGATCATGGGGCCGTCGCTCGCTGGCGCCAAGAGCAATCGCTGCTCCGCAGCCGCCGCCCCCTGGAAGAAAACACGCCAACGTCAACGAAGAAAGAAGAGGAGAGTCATGAAAAACCGACTGATCGCTCGAGTGGAGGAGAGCGCTCTTAAAAAAGAAATCCCGCACTTCGAGGTGGGCGATACGGTGGATGTACACCAGCGCATTCTTGAAGGGCAAAAGGAGCGCATCCAGATTTTCAACGGCGTAGTCATCGCACGCCGCGGTGAAGGCATGCGCGAAATGTTCACGGTGCGCCGCATCGTCCAAGGCGAAGGCGTGGAACGTCAGTTTCCCCTGCACTCGCCGAAGATCGCCAAAATCGAGGTGAAGCGTACCGGCCAAGTCCGCCGGGCCAAGCTGTACTATCTACGCCAGCGCGTCGGCAAGGCCACGCGCCTGCGCGAGCGCAAAGGCAAGGCCGGCGACAATGGCGCGGTCGGGAAAAAGGCGACCAAGTCCGCTGAACAGCAGGCGTCATAACCGAGTTTGGGGACCTGCTATGCCCCCCTCTTCTCCGACCCGGAAACCGTGGTGGCGGCGCTGGTTCGGCGACCGTTCCGAGCGCGCCGCCGCCCGCTTTCTGCGCCGCCTCGGCTACCGCATCCTGGCCCGCAATTACGTCTGCCCCTACGGCGAGTTGGACCTTGTCGCCCTAGATGGGCGATGCCTCGTCTTTGTCGAGGTGCGCTCGACCGGCAGCGACGACATCGAGCGTCCTGCGGCCTCGGTAGACCAGGCCAAGCAGCACCGGCTTACACGCCTGGCCCTTCATTATCTGCACGAACACCATCTGCTCGCCTGTGCAGCACGCTTCGACGTGTTGGCCCTCCGTTGGCCGGAGGGACAACGCCGACCGCACATCGTCCACTACCGTCAAGCCTTCGAGGCCGTCGGCCGTTTTCAGATGTATCGCTGAGCAAGGAAGAACACCCATGAAAGGCGTCGCCGAACAGTTGGAACAGATTCGTCGCGGCGTTGAGCACCTGGTGCCCGAGGCCGAGTTGGTCAAAAAGCTCGAACGTAGCGTCCAGACCGGCAAACCGCTGCGCGTCAAATATGGGATCGATCCGACCGGCAGCGACGTGCATCTGGGCCATACGGTGCCGTTGCGCAAGATGCGTGTGTTTCAGGAGCTAGGCCATCAGGCCGTGCTCATCATCGGTAATTACACGGCCCTGGTCGGCGATCCAAGTGGCCGAGTCGAAACGCGCCCGCGGCTCACACCGGAGCAGGTCGCAGCCAATGCCTCCGATTATCTCCGGCAGATCAGCACCATCATCGCCATCGACAAGGCCGAAAAACACTACAACAGCGAGTGGTTCAGCCGCATGACCTTTCTCGACGTGCTGACTTTGACCAGCAAAATCACCGTGCAGCGCATGCTGGAGCGCGATGACTTCAGCAAACGCCTGCGCGCCGAGCCGTCCATACCCATCTACTTGCACGAGTGTTTATATCCCTTAATGCAAGGGCAGGACAGCGTAGCCATTCACGCCGACGTGGAACTGGGGGGCAGCGAACAGTTGTTCAATCTGATGGTCGGCCGCCGTTTGCAAGAGGATGCGGGCCAGGAACCGCAGGTCTGTCTTACCTTGCCAATCCTGATCGGCCTCGACGGCGAACAGAAAATGGGCAAGAGCCTGGGCAATTACATCGGCGTCCGTGAGCCGGCTTACGACCAATTCGCCAAGACCATGAGCATCCCTGATGGGTTGATGCCCCAGTGGTTCACCTTGCTGACCGACCGCCCGCCAGAAGAGATCGCGCGGCTCACCGATCCCAAGGCGACGCATCCCCGCCAAGCGAAACTGACCCTGGCCGGCGACATCGTCCGTTTCTATCACGGCGAAGCGGCAGCGGCTGAGGCGGCCGCCGAGTGGATCAAACGCAACACCCAACGCCAAGACCCCTCCGAGATACCAGAAGTGGCCCTCTCGACCGAACATTTGCACGACGGAAAAATGCTCGTGTCGAAGCTGCTTGTCGCCCTCCAGTTGGCGTCAAGCAACAACGAAGCGCGCCGGCTCATTCAAGGCGGCGGCGTGACCATCGGCCCCGAACGCGACAAAATCACCGATGTCAACGCCGTGGTGACGGTGACCGACGGCCTGATCGTCCGTGTGGGCAATCGCAAAGTGGTGCGCGTCCGCCTACAGTAAAACCGCCTGACTCAGAAAAGGGTCGCAACGACCCACACCACGTATTAAAATAATCTTCTCTTCCCCATCGGGAGGGAAGCCATCTTTGACTCAGGAGGTCTTCCATGTGGAAAATTCTGTGTGCCTTGGGCGCTGTCGGTCTCGCGGCGCTGCTCGTTCCCGTCCGCGCCGATGAGGACGCCAAACTGCGCGAGCTTGTCGAGCGGGCCATTAAGGCTAGCGGCGGCGCCGACAACTTGTCGAAGTACCAGGCCAGCGTCACCAAGCAAAAAGGCAAGTTCCACGGTCTGGGCGACGCCCTCGAATTCACCACCGAAACCTCCGTCCAGCTGCCCGACCGCCTTCGCGCCGAAGTGCATTTCAAGGCCAACGGCCAAGAGATCACTTTTGTCCAAGTCTTCGCCGCTGACAAGGGATGGATTAAGATCGGCAACATGACCGAGGAGATGAACAAAGAGATGCTTGCCGAAGCGAAAGAACAGATGCACGCCACCGTCATCGTTACCCAACTGGTCTGTCTGAAAGACAAGGACTACAAATTGTCGCCATTGGGTGAAGGGAAAGTCGGCAGCCGCCCGGCCATCGGCGTCCGCGTCGAGCGCAAGGGCTACCGAGACGTGAACCTGTTTTTCGATAAAGACAAGAGCTTGCTCCTCAAGATGGAGACCCGCGGCAAGGACGTTATGCAAGGCGGCCAAGAGTACACATCGACGACCCTGTACGACGACTACAAGAAAGTCGAGGGGATCATGGTCCCGCACAAGGTCACTGTGGAACGGGATGGCAAGCCGTACGTGGAAGCGGAAGTCATCAAAGTGGAAATTGTCGAGAAGCTCGACAACCATCTGTTTGCGAAACCGTAGATGCAGGGCGACCAGGGCCGTTTGCAGACGCGCCCTAAATAGGGCGCATCCGCCGCCAGATGGAGGCCGGATCATTCTTGCCGGCGTTGTGGGGGGCCGGTTCGGGAAAGCCATTCGTCGAGTTGTTTACGCTGTGAATCCGTTAATTTGCGCATCGGCGTAAGGACAAGAGCATCGAGTTGCAGCGCTTGGAGGGCGTGTTCGCGTGCTTTGTCTTTATCGCCGGCCTTGGACCAGGCGCGCCAAAGCGCATAATGCAACTCGGTATCGTGCGGATCATGGGGCAGATAGGGCTCTATGGTCCGGGCGGCCAATTTGTATTGTTCGCGGGCGGTGTATTCGCGGTCGTTGATGACAACCGGATCGCCGTGGATCTTGCGCAGTGTTTCCGCGTCGTCTTCGTTGATTTTCGCGTATCTCATGCGAATCTGATACTGCACCCAATATCCCGCGGCCCCACGGGGATCAAGCTGCGTGGCTTTGACGCCGTAGCGAAGGGCGCGCTCGGCGATGGGGAGTTCCCGTTGGCTTTTCTGCCGGCTCAATTCCCAGAGCACATTGGTCCACCAAGCCAGCTGAACGTAGATACGGGCATCCTCCGGCGTCAGCTGCGCTGCCTGGTCGAGCCGATGGATTACACCTTTCTGAAGGAACCGATCGGGATGATCGCGGATGCCGGCAGATCGCTCCGTCGGCGGCTTATTGGCTTCTTTTTGGAAGTAAGCGACGGCCTGTACCGCCTCGCGCACCAGGCCGTCACTGGCCAGCACCGGATAGAGAACGTAAACGCCGTAACCGAGAAAGAGGCCAAGAAAGATCGGCAAGGGCAAAATCATCGCTGCGCCGAGGCGGCTGAGCCAGGAGATCGGCCGTAGCACGGCGGCATTAAGGGCCAGGGCGACGGCAACCCATAACGGCCCGGCCACCGAGGGAAAGCCGATGCCGCCGGAGACACACAGGTTGAGCAACAGGGCCACGATCCCCGTCGTCAGGGCCAAGGTGCGGCCACGATCTGTCCAGACCAGGCGCTCCAAGAGAGCGAACGCTGCAAACCACACCACCGAACGCACCGCTGCCGCATAGGTTTCTCCCAAAAGGCTGCTCGGCGTCGCGGTGTTGACGCGCAGGACAAAACCCAGCACCAGGCCGAACATGCCGCCGAGATAGAACTCCCAGCGAACGGGCTGCTCTGGTGAGCGAGGTTGCGTTAGCTCCCCGAGTGGGGTTTCTCGGGGCGCTAACGCAACCCCGCTCGCCGTATGCCCCAATTCACGCACCACTGGATAAAAGAACGCCGCTAGTGTCGCTAACAATGCCAGCAGGGCAAAGACGCCGCACGTCGCTGCCATTTCCAGAATGAAGTTATGCGGATCTTTGATTTTCTCCTCCGAGTGGGCGGGCATCAGCCGTGGGTAGTGTTCGCCGAAATTGCCGGGGCCGACGCCCAGCCACGGCCGTTCTCGAATCATTTGCCAGGTGGTCTGCCAATATTCCAGCCGCTGGGCGATGGGATTGGTGCTCTTGCCCATGCCCGAGGTCAGCAGGCCGCTCCGCCAGCCGCCGTAGAGCAGGCCGAGCAACACGCCTCCTCCAACCAGTACGGCAAGAGCGTGCGTGCGCAGCAGCCGCCAATAAAGGAACAGACCCATTCCGATGGCGGCTGCCGCCAACCCCAAAAGGCCGCCGCGGCTGTGCGTCAACCACAGGGCCGACAAACCCAAGAGGGCGCACAAGGAGACCAGCACCGTTATTGTGCTCCCGCGCCGCTTAGGAACATCCTGCATACGCCGGCTGACCACGACTGCGCCGATCAGACCGGGCAGCCACAGGACGAGGAAGCCGGCGTAGCTGTTGGGGTGAGCGTACGAGCCGAAGATATTGTTTTCCTTCGCCCGCAGGCGCAGCTGTTGCAAAAGACTTTCGCTGAGGTCTTGTCCGGGATTTTCCTCAGCCCAGGTGGCGCGGAAGGCTTCGGGATCCTCCGCCAGCTGGCGATTGCGCGGCAGCTCGATGCCATATTGGTAAATGCCCTGGGCTGCCAAGGCGACGGCGCCAGCCAGCACCACGGTGAACAGGCCGTGCTGCTCACGTGGCGTAACCGCCAACTGGCCGACCACCAAGAAGGACACGAACAGACCGAACCACTCCCAGGCGATCAGTCGGGCCGGAAACTTGTAATCCGCCGCCCATTCTGCACTGACAAAAACGAGTGCGACAGTCAGCAGCAGAAAGACCTGCACCAGACCGCCGTACCAATTTTCCGGGATCAGGGGCCAGGAGTCCGAGGTCAGCGAAGAAGAAGGGGCGGTTGCCTTTTCAGCCCCCTGTCCTCTGGTTCCTGCTCCCTGCGAAGCGGGCCGCAGCCAGAAGCGCCAGGCGGCCCAGCCGGCAGCAGCCGCCAGCCACAGCAGGGTCAGCACCATGCCCCAGGGATCGGCGAGGTTGGCTAACAGACCTGGATCTTCACCCAGGACCAGCGGACGAGCCACGATCAACGCTGTCACCAACGCGAGCAACAGGCGGCGCAGCAGCACCGGGCCGTTCGGCGCCAGGACTTGTACCTCTTCAGGGGCCGGTTTTTCCGGCATCTTGTGTTTGCGTGTCGTGGCGATACTCCTTGGCAAATTCCATCCCAGCGAGGGCGATCCACCAAAGGGCCAGTTGCCCAACAATCAGGCCTGCCATGATCTCATCTCTTACGAGATAAAGTAGCACACCGCTTACGCCACTGGCTAGCGCCAACAAGTAAATCACACACACCGCCGTCCAACTTGACAAGCCGCGGCTGACCAGGCGATGCGACAGGTGTTGCTTATCGGCGTGGAATGGACTGCGGCCCTGCGCCAAGCGCAGCAGGACCACAGATAGCAGATCGTAACACGGCACAGCCAAGATGCACGGCGGCACCAGCCATAACCACGGCGGCGCTCCCTCGTGCAGAATCACCTGTACGCTGCCTAGACCGATCGTGAAGCCGACGAACGTACTGCCGGCATCGCCCATGAAGATACGCGCCGGCGGGCGATTGAACCACAAAAAGCCCGCTAACGCCCCCATTAGGACGACGTATTGCTCCCAGGCGTAGTCCGTTGGCGTCTCTGCCAGCCCGCAGAGGATAGCCAAGAAACCCGCCGCGATCCAGGCAACACCGGCGGACAGCGCGTCCATGTTGTCGAGCATGTTGAAGGCGTTGATGAGGCCCGTAATCCACACCACGACGGCTGCCCGAAGGTACCACGGAAGCGACGGAAGACAAAACAACACGGCGAGGATGGAAACGCCCAACTGTATCTGCAACCGCAGCTGCCAGCGAAGCGACCAAAGGTCATCGAGGAGACCAAGGAGGACAATCGCTGTAGCAAGGAGCCATTGGATAACGGAGATTTCCGTCGCAGCGAGGGGCACGAGCGATACGGCGGCGAAGATGGCCAGACCGCCGCCGCGCGGTGTCGGTTGCGTATGGACCTTGCGCTCGCTGGGATAGTCCACTAGTCCCAGACGCGGCGCCCAACGGATCAGCAGCGCCGTCAAGAAGCCCGAAATTGCCAGCGGCAGGCCGAACAACCAGCCCGCCGCAGCAGCAAGGGAATGCCCATTCATCCGCCGCTCTTTTCCCGCAGCCGTTGCCGATAATACGCACGGGCCTGCTGCAAAAATTCGTGGACACAGGGCAGCCGATAATCGGCGTAGGTCCACGGCCACGGCTCAAACACACCGGCCTGATAGTGCAGCGTGACTTCGGCGAAAATGCCGTCACGCAGATAAATGCGATGGGCCTGGTCTTTGGTAGTCGCCAACACCAACTTGCCCAGGACCAGCAAGCCCGGATCCAGATTGAGCGGCCGCACTTCGGGATAGCGCCTGGTGGCGGCTAGCTCGTGTTCAAGGGCGTTGGTTTGGCGCTTGATGTCGGCCAAGCGATCCGGTAGAACGAGTCGCTCGAAAGCGAGGAAACACTTGCGCAGATCGCGCCCCATGCTGGCTTCGTAGTAGGTCGTCTGATCGAAGAGATACGGCTCACTCGCCAGACCGATCGGCCCGAAGAGCGCTTCCAGCCGCCCTTGCGCCCAGGTGAAAGCCTCCTCGTGCCGGCTGAACACGGCGATGACAAGCAGTGCAGGCGCAGGAGAACGAGGTTCGGCCATAAATTAAGGGTCGGCGGACTTGCCGTCGCCTCCGCTTCTGCTGCCCAGGAACCTGTCAGCGCAATTTCTGCTGTTTTAGCAGTTCATGCAACCACTTGCGATCTTCGTCACTCAGCGGCGTGTTGGGATCTTTGCGATAATCGATCTTGGCCGCGAAGCCCCCCTGGTCGTAGCAGCGCGTGAAGGCCGTGTGCAAGTCGAGTACGGTATCGCGGTCGTCGGAGGCCAAGGGCAAACGGAAACGCGGCAGGCGCTTCTGCAAAGTGGTCGTGTAGATCTCGTAGCGATCCGGCTGCGTCGCGCGCGTCACGGTGATAGCGTAGTCCCAATCGGGCAGGCCCTCGCGTGAATATTCCAAAGTCGGCTGGCCTTGCAGCACCAAATCGATCTCGACGAGGTTAGCTTTGACGCTTTTGCCCTCGTCGCGCTTGGCCAGATAAGCAGTCCGACCGGCCGATGTCTGCTTGTTGGCCGGGCTGACTACCTCGACCAGCGTGACGAGCCGGCCATCGGAGCGCTGGCGGATCTCGAGGTAATCCTCGTGATGCTCTTCGCGCACTACCGAGGTGAACAACGCTTGCTCAATGACGTAGTGGCGCTGGTTGATGCGCGCGCGGTAGCGATCGATCAGGCTGGGCTGCAAAATTTGATGCAAGCTCTGCATGAACTGGTAGTGGAAACTCGGCCACTGCGCTTCGTCTTCAAGATAGGGGTCCATACCGGGAAAGGGGCTTGGCATAGCTTGTCTTCTCCCTGATTCCTGGAGGAGCATGAGGCTCGACAACGGAACGATTCTGGGAGATGATTATACCGACGGCAATGATCAAGTGCCAGGATAGCGTGTGCGGTTCGGATCGGTTGCTCTGACAGCGAGGGGAAAGTATAGTTATACTGGGCACGGTTGAATTGGGCACCCTTTCCCCCCACCCCAACCCTCCCCCACAAGGGGGGAGGGAGCAACAAGGCTCCCTCCCCCCTTGTGGGGGAGGGTTGGGGTGGGGGGAATGGTT
>JAJPIY010000011.1 GCA_021324515.1 Planctomycetota bacterium | reverse complement strand
GCCCGTAGCGGCGACAGCCGGACAGTGCCGGTCGAAGTCGTGGTCAACGGCCAGGCGGTCGCGCGCAAAGAGATCGTCGCCGATGGTTCGGAACAAGACGTGACGTTCCGCGTGCCGATTCACGCAAGCAGTTGGGTAGCCTTGCGCATTTTCCCGTCAAGCCACACCAATCCGGTATTCGTGCTGGTCGGCGACAAACCGATCCGGGCAAGCAAGCGTTCAGTGGAATGGTGCTTGAGGGCGGTCGATCAATGCTGGAAGCAGAAGAAACGCGCTATCCGCAAGGAAGAGCAAGCCGCCGCCGAAAAGGCCTTTGAGCAAGCACGCGCGGCCTACAAGAAAATCCTGGCTGAAACCACGCAGGATTGATCCCGGCGAGCGGAGCGTGTCAACGCCCTGGTGGAACTATACTGGGCACGGTTGAATTGGGCATAATTCCCCCCACCCCAACCCTCCCCCACAAGGGGGGAGGGAGCCTTGTTGCTCCCTCCCCCCTTGTGGGGGAGGGTTGGGGTGGGGGGAGAAAGGGAAAAATTGTCAAATCTCCCCGTGCCCAGTATAACCAGGGCATTGACACGCCCTGCTCGTCAGTCCGTGTTCGAGGGCGTTAACACGCCCTGCTCGCCAGTCCGGGTTCGAGGAGCGCCCGCCATGTTGATTCTGCGTGGTCACACGGGGCCGGTACGCTGTTTGGCGTATTCGCCGGATGGGTCGTTTCTGGTCTCCGGCAGCGACGATACGACGGTTCGGCTCTGGGACCTGAAACGAGGGCGTCAACGCCGTACTTTGATCGGACATAGCGATTGGGTGCGCGCGGTGGCCTTTGCCTCGGACGGCAAAACATTCGCCTCGGGCAGCTGGGATGATACAGTGCGAATGTGGCATGTGAGACGAACTCGCGCCTATTCCCGGTTCGTCTCGGCAACGCTAGGCGGGGTCTGGTCGCTGGCGTTTGCGCCAGATGGTCAACTTTTGGTTGGCGGAGGTAACGGCATCGTTCTTCGCTATTGGCCAGACGAAGAGGCTGGCACACGCTTCTCGAAGTGCCACCCCTATACAATCGATGCCTTAGCGTTTTCACCCGATGGCGGTTTTTTCGCTACGGGCAGCCACGACTGTACGATCAAATTGTGGGACACCAACTGGGGCCGCGAACAAGCCGTCCTCACCGGCCACAGGGATTGGGTCCGGTGTCTCGCCTTTTCTCCTGACGGCCAAACGCTTGCCTCCGCTGGCGATGATTGCGAAATCCGTCTTTGGGACGTGTTGCGCCGCAAAACGAAAACCCTGCTATCCGGTCACACGGCTTCGGTGCGTCAACTGGTATTTGCAGCAGATGGCCGCACCCTCTTTTCTGCCAGCTGGGATGAGACGGTACGCCTCTGGGACGTAACAACAGGTTGTCAACGGACTACGTACAACTGGCAGATCGGCCGTGTTCACTGCTTGGCGCTGGCGCCAGATGGCATGACGGCGGCCGCTGGCGGACACGATTCTGTCATTGTCCTTTGGGACATTGCGTAAACCTACAATTATCCTTGAATGAGTCCTAATCGGCGCAGCACTTCCAGCGCGCGGGCGAGACTTTCTTCAAGGTCGCCTTCCGTAGAAATGATGTGACAATATCGTCGCGTGAATGCATCGGGTTCCTGCCAGTTGGCGGCGAGCTGTAAATAGATCGACCAATCGGCGTCGGAGGCATCGCCGCGCCGTTGCTCCAATCGCCGGCGCACGGTTTCCGGCTCAGCACGGCACAGCAGCATGGCCGTGGGTACGCCCCACTGGATGGCCGCCTCCAGGAAAAGCCGTCGCTGCTTCTCTTCGCGGAACGTGGCATCGACAAGGACGCGTTGGCCCTCAAAGAGAAGCTGCTCGGCCCGGCGCAGACACTCGGCATATGTGCGCGTGTTCCACTCCGGAGTATAGATATCTTCGTTAGCACAACGGGCTAATTCTTTGCGGACTACATCGGAGCGAATCAGGCAAAAATCGGCGCGCTCAGCCAACAACTGGGCCAATCTCGTCTTACCTGTGCCGGGGAGGCCCGCCATGAATACCAGACAGGGTTTCTTCTCCGGCGCCTCTAATTCGCTCAGGGCCAGCAACCAGTAGGCCCGCGATCGCTTCTCAGCGAGTGTGCGTTCCGGCCCCGGCACTTCCTTTTCCATCGCTAACATTCCCTCGACCTCGCCGCGCACCATCGCCCGATACGCGGTGTACAACGGCAACAGCTGCCGTCCTTCCTCATCAGCAGCGGCGCGGAAGTAGGCGTCGGCGAAGGCGCAGGCCAAGTCCCGCCGCCCGTAGAAAAGGAAGGCCATGACGGTGAATGCCATGTCGGCCACTGGATCGATGAAGCGAAAGCGCTCGTTGAACTCGATGCAATCAACGATAACCAGGTCGGCGGGCGGCTCTTTATCGGGGAAATAATAGATATGGCTCAGATGCAGGTCGCCGTGAGCATCGCGTGGCATTCCCCGGTCGGCGCGGTCTTCGATGAGGGGACGCAGTCGTAACAGCGATCCTTCCGTGAGCTTCCGCAGGCGCTCGAAAACAGCTTGATGGATGGTCTTTCCTACTTGAGGTATCGACTGGGCGAGAACATCGCGGAGGAGGCGGGCCACCGCGTCAAAGCGGCCAAAGGCCGCAATCCGTTCATTTGTGTCAGCGGTGCGATGGAAAGATGCGATCCGGTCCGCCAGCACTTCCATCAGCTCGACGCCGACCTCGCCGCGGCGCAGACGTTCGCGCAGTGTGGCCTCTTCGGGGAGGCGCCGCATCTTCACCGCCCATTCGATGATCTCCCCCTCGGCTTCCCAGCGCAGGCCGTCTGCCGTGCGGACCACCGGCGCCACGCCCAGATACACATCAGGGGCCAGCCGGCGGTTGAGACGGACTTCCTCGCGGCAAAAGTGGAGCCGTTTTTCCAACGTGCTAAAATCGAGGAAGCCGGGATTGACGGGCTTTTTGATCTTGTAAACGTGGACGCCTGCCAGAAACACCACGGAAATATGCGTCTGCCGGACTTCTACTTTCTCCACAGGCTGAGGATACACAGCCGGAGAAGAAAGCGCCTCAATCAACTCGGCAAGATCCATGTCAGACCCCTTCAGAGGCTGGCGAGTTCACTCGGAGAGGCCCACAGGAAGTTCGGGAGGATTACGAGTGGGCCATCGACCTTCAACCCATTTGGCGGCGCGTTGAAGTTTCTTGGCTGCGCCACCACTAATCCTCCCGCATATCAACACGTGCCCCTTTGCGGGGTCTTCCCTACAGCGGCAAAGTTTGATTCCCGTGCCGCATGCCTCCCGTACTTGCTGCGCTGTTATTTGAACAAGTCCGAATCCATCGTGTTCTCTCAACACTTCATCAGGAGTTGTTTCTGAGGCGAGGTGAACGGATAACTCATTCTCTTTATCTTTGAAGTTGCAAGAAGAGAAATGGGGTTGTCCGTTCGCATCCCAGGTTACCCGGTCAGGCCACGGCGGAATACGGCGAAACAAGACGACATCGCCGGAGATGTTCGGGTCGTCTTCACATTCCATAGGACAGATCCTGGGGAAAAGTCAGCTATGACGAAGCCAGTTGGTCAAGTCATGTAACTTTCTTGACAGATCGGATGTAGCCTCTCCTTCCTCGATCTCGCCAGTAGGTGATACCTTTACATACTCAATGGTTTCATTATCACGGAGCTCGACCTCCAATTCTTTCCCCTTAGCGCGCCATTCTAATTGGACAGTGCCAGCCGGGCCTAAAACTACAGCTGGTACAGGCAATTCATCCTTCCGCAGCCATTCAAGTACCCGCAGAGTAAGGCGCTTCGCTCCAGGTCTTAACGGCAGCCCGCCATACGAATCCCAGTCAACCTGCAATCGTCCTAATGTCTCGAGTTTTTTGGCTGCCTCGACTACCCAAATGGCTGTATCTCCGCTCAGATCAATCGTCTCCGTCGAGGCAGTACTGGAATACAGGCTCGGGGCTTGTGATCGCCAAGAGTTGTCAGCAAAAGCTGGCTCCCAAACAGGGGGAGGACTATGTGTGAGACCAAGTTCCATAAGTTGGTTCATGTCTTCTTTCCCCACAGCTTATGGACAGCAGGACTCGTCAATTCCGTAAAGGCCCGAACGATCCATTCATGAGATAAATCGAACCATGCAAAAATTCGCTCTGGGGAATCCTCGGCGGGAGAGCCTCTTGCAGTCAAGATCAAGGAGAGGGCGAGTCTCATCTCTCGTCCTCGGAAAACGGGATACATCTCTACGTGAAGACGCCCTCGGCCTTCGGGCAATCTGTACCGTGCTTGCCAGCTGAGTGCTTCCGGTGATGGGAGAAGGCCCTCCCGTTCACGGGGACGAAGAAAAGGAAATACCTCATGAAGTTCCCCAAGTTCGCTCCAACCAGCACCTTTTTCAATGTAGTTAATATAGGTGAGTTCGCACTGGTTGACCTTTACCGAACCGAGTTTTTGGTCTCCAGTGAAGGTAAGAAATTCATGCCAAGCTCGCTGGAAATCGTGGGCCAGACGGCTGAAGCGTGGGTAAGGCTCGTCCCCCTTAACCCGACGCCAATTCCTCAAAAATCGATCGCGTTGCACTTGGATCAGCTCTGTCTTGCCCTCGTTCAAAAACCAACAGCGAAAGAGGGGAGGGATGGCGAAAGGAATGGGCACGCTGGGTGGCGACGGCTGAAGGATTTCAGAAGGTTCGATTGTGGGAACCAGAGGCCCCTGATCTTCCGTGTGCGGATATTCTTGCTGGATGCGCGTCCAGAAGAGCCCAAAGTGTGCCGCCCGGAGGTTGGCTAAGGGGTCAAATTGGACCCCCATCACCATTTCATCCACAGGCGGACGCTCAAATTCAGGAAGAGGAGGCGTCATGACTCCGATGATAACCCCAAAGGAAAACGTTTCAAGGGCTAAGGACTGGCGGACTTTTCCCTCCCCCCCTGTGGGGGAGGGTTAGGGTGGGGGGGTAGAACTCCTTGTCTGCATTATACTTCCCCCCCACCCCAGCCCTCCCCCACAAGGGGGGAGGGAATTGTATTTGTTCCCTCCCCCACAAGGGGGGAGGGAGTTGTATTTGTTCCCTCCCCCCCTGTGGGGGAGGGTTAGGGTGGGGGGGGGTAGAACTCCTTGTCTGCATTGTACTTACCCCCCCACCCCAGCCCTCCCCCCCAGGGGGGGAGGGAGTTTTGTCCGTTAGCCCTTATGGTTGCAGCCCT
>JAJPIY010000218.1 GCA_021324515.1 Planctomycetota bacterium | reverse complement strand
GGCGAAGCGCTCGCCGCCCTGCTGCTGGGCAAGATGGACGCTTTCGAGGTTTGCCGCCTGTCCCACTCTTTGAGCGATTGGTATCGATTGCTCGCCTGTGGCCAGCGTCTGCCGCTGATAGGCGCCAGCGGTAAGGACAGCAACGCCGTAGCGCTGGGGGCAATGCGCACGTATGCTCATCTGGAGCCGAACCAGGAATTTAGTTATGGTGCCTGGATCGAGGCTGTCCGCACCGGCCGGACTTTCGTGACAGACGGCCCCTTGCTGGCGCTGGCGGTCAACGGACAGGAAATCGGCTCCGTATTGTCCTTGCCCGACGAGGAACAGCCCGTGCATGTCCAGGCCGAGGCCCACAGTGTGACGCCATTTGCTCGGCTGGAATGCGTGTACAACGGGGCGGTTATTGCCGCCAACTCCCCTGTGCAAGCGGAGGGGACGAAAAGGTGGACGACAACACTCGCGACCGACGTGCCGATTGCCGGCAGCGGTTGGCTGGCAGCGCGCTGCCTGGGCGCCGACGGCGTCTGCCGTGCTCATACTTCGCCGGTATACGTACAGAGGAAGGATCGGCCGCTGTGTCCGGACGCCGATACGATGGCCCCGTTGCTCGCCGTTCTCGATCAGACGCTTGCTTGGGTGCGACAGGAGGCGCGCTGCCCCAAGGAGCAACAGCGCGATCAGTTGATGCAGACCTTATCGGCCGCACGCCAGGAGTTGTGGCAGCGCAGTCATATTCCGCACAGAGCGTTGTGAACTTTTTCCTCGCTCACCCACACGGGGAAGAGGGGAGATTCTGTCAGGAGCCGTAGAGTTTCCTCCAGGCCGCACCCCAGCAGGCGGCTTGGATAGGTTCGGACGGGAGAAGGAACGTGCCGCCGCGCCGCTACCTGATTCTCATCTTGATCCCAACCGCCCTGATGATCGGCGGCACGGCCGGCTATTACCTCCTCGACGATCGCTATACGCTTCTGGACGCGCTTTACATGACGGTCGTGACGCTGACTACGGTCGGCTACGAAGAGGTCCATCCTTTAACGCCGTCCGGACGTATTTTCACGATCGTCCTGCTGCTGGTCGGTGTGTTGACGTTTTTTTACGCAGTTACCGAGTTGGTCCGCGTTGTTATCAACGGCGAAGTCCAACAAGTATTAGGGAGGCGGCGCATGGAACGCAGCCTGGCGAAATTGAAGGATCATATGATCATCTGTGGCTATGGCCGCATGGGACGGCATGTCTGCCAGGAATTCTCACGCCGTGGCTTGCCGTTCGTCGTCATCGATCGTCGTGCCGAATTGTTGCACGATTTTGATTTGGCACATGGCATCGCTCTGGAGGGCGACGCCACCTCTGATGCCGTCTTGCGTCATGCCGGCGTTGAGCGCGCTCGCGCCCTCGTTACCGTGGCCGCTTCCGACGCCGATAATCTGTTCATCACCCTCAGCGCCCGCTTGCTCAACGACAAGCTCTTCATTGTGGCTCGCGCCGAAGGCGAACTGGCGGAGGAGAAGCTGCGCCGCGCGGGCGCCAACCGAGTGGTCACGCCCTACGCCATCGGCGGCGCCAAAGTGGCGATGGCGGTGTTGCGCCCCACGGTAGTTGATTTTATCGAGTTGGCCACGGGCGCAGAACAACTCGATTTACAAATCGAGGAGACGCGGATTCACAGCGGCAGCAAGTTAGCCGGCCTCACGCTGCACGCCAGTGGGTTGCGTCAGGAGTACGGCATCATCGTCGTGGCCATCAAAGATGCTCAAGGCCATCTCATTGCCAATCCGCCTCACGACGCCGTCATCAGGCCGGGCGACACGCTTATCGCCCTGGGAGCGCGGCAAAGCCTCGATCGCGTCGAGGCCCTGGCCCGCCGTGCCGCCTGAGTTATCAACGACGCAAGCGTTATCCTCCGCATTTTCCGTTCTTCTCGTTCTCTCCGCACAGGCCGTGCGGCGAGCCTGGCTCAAGCACGAGGCGCGTCACGGTCGATACCAGTCCGCAGCGCCAATACAGACAGTCCTTGCCGGCGCGGTAAACGGCGAAGGGCTGACGGCCCCTTCCTCACCAAGGGAGGCAGAAAAAATCGGCTGGCCCTGGAGAAATCGGGTATAGCATTTGCCCAGTTGTCGGCTACGGCCTGAACGGCCGCGCTTCATCTGTACGAGAACGCACCCGCGACGGAGAGCTGCATGAAGCGAACTGCCTGGCTGCGCAAAACATTGAAGATCGGCCTGATCGCCCTGCTTCTGCTCGTGGCAGGCGGTCTGGGCGCGCTGCGGTTGTATCTGGCCTCTACAGCGGCTGTTCGCCAAGTCGCCGCACGTTTGCAGGCCATGCTCGGCGGATCGATCGTCATTCAAAGCGTTCAGATCGGCCTAACCGGCAGCAGCTGTGTGCGCGGCTTAGAAGTCTACGAAGATGAAGAGACTAATAAGCCCTGGCTGCGCATCGACACAGCGACGGCGGATCTGTCCGTCCTGAGCCTGTTGTGCGGCCAATCTCCCCACGTCCTCCGCCTTCAGGGCGCCCGTGTTCTCTTGCGCTTCGACGCAGAAGGCCGACTGCTCACCAAGTTGCCGACCCAGAACCAGACGACACCGGACCAGCTGCCGAGCTTGCACCTCGACGACGGTGAACTGACCTTGGCCCAGCAACAGCGCTCGCCGATGATTTTCCGCGGCGTCTACGCTGACCTGGTCCCAAGTGACCACAGCTTGACACTGGAAGGAACCCTAAGCGATCCGTTTTGGGGTAATTGGAAGATCCAGGGCAATGCGACTCGCACGGCCAGTCGAGTAAGCATCACGCTCGCTACCGAAGGCGTCGCCGTCACCCTGGCGAAGCTGAAGGCCATCTCTTTTGTGCCGCCATCGGTCTGGCAACAAGTCCAGGTCGAAGGAACAACGCCGGCGCAAGTGCGTCTGGACATGGAAACGTTGGGCGACAAAACGGCAGTGCATTATCGTATCGAGATTTCGCCCCAGGCAGCGCATGTGCGCGTGCCGTCGATCGACCTGGAAGTGACGCAAGCCCACGGCAAGGTGAGCATCGCCGATGAAATCGTCGAGCTGGACAAGGTGTGCGGCAAGACGGCCGGCGGTTGGATCCGGGCCAGCGGCAAGTTGAATTTTCAGGAAGGACCGATGCGCTTGGCCTTCAAGGTCCGCGTGCAAGACGTGGTCCTGCGCAACTTGCCGCGCAGCTGGGACCTGCCCAGCGACATCGACGGCCAATTGACCGGAACGGCCGATCTGGTCGTGACCATTCGGAATGGCAAAGTCGAGACCGCAGGATCGGGAGAAGGCTTGGTCTGCGAAGCAAGCTGGGGAGGATTTCCTCTGGACAGACCAGTTCGGCTGACTCTGCACTCCGAGAAGGGACGTTTTCGCTTCCACCAACCGGAACGGAGCAGCCCCGCTGAGGGAAAAAAGATCGAGACGCAAGTGCGCGGGAAGCATCCGAGCGGCGACCGCGAACTTGCCCCATTGCAGGGAAATAAGCCGACAAATCCAGGGGACGTCTTCTCAAATGCGCCTGCCGAAGTGGTAGACCTGCTCGGCCGCGGCATCAAGTTAGCGGCGGACGGCCTGGCCAAGGGCGTCGACATCGCCGCTCAAATGCTGGGCAAACTTAAGCCGCCAAGCAAGCCCAGCGAAGGGCCGACCTATCTCGATGTGGATCTCCATCTGCAAAATGTGGACCTTGCACAGCTGGTGCAGAAGCTGAAAGGGGACTTGCCTTATAGCATCAGCGGCCGCTTGACGTTTCAGGTCCACGCCTCCATTCCCCTCAATACGGCGGGAGATTGGCAAGCATATCGGCTGCGCGGCAATGCCCGGCTGGCGACTGTTAACGTGGCTGGGTTGGCGCTGACCAACGTTGAGGCCAAGGTGCGCTATGCCGGCGGCGTCCTTGTTCTGGAAAACCTCTGTGGGGAGATACCCAACGCCAAGAACGCCCGATCCGTGGGAAAATTTGCCGGCAATGCCCGTATCGAAGTTGTGCCGTGCGGCCAGGTGCAGGCAGCGCTGCAACTCGACGCGATACCACTTGCTATGCTTGTGGACCGGGTATCTTCGATAAAAGGACCATTGGCTGGCGTTCTATCGGGCACGGTGCAGGCGCAGGCGCCGCTGAAAAAACTCAGCGATCCGGCGAGCTGGCGCGGGACAGCGGACTTGCATGTCCCCCACGTCGAGATTTTCAACCTGCCGTTCCGCAATGTCGTCGTCCGCCTAAGCGTGGATCAGGGGCGAGTGCGGCTGGCAACATTCCAAACAAACGTCGAAGGAGCGCCGTTGACCGGACAAGGGGAATTGCAACTCCGAGGGGCTTGTCCCTTCCAGGTCGAAGCACATCTGGACCGCGGCGATTTGACGGCCCTCGATCGCCTGGCGCCGCCGTTTCGTCCACCTTTTGAACTCAAGGGCCGTATTCAGCTGGAAGGGGCAGCGAAAGGAACGTTGAGGCCATTCCAGTTCGACGCCAACGGTCGGCTGCACGCGCACAACCTTATTGTGGAGCGCCTCGCTGTAGACGACCTCTCATTCCGTTGGTCAAAGGATAAGAACGATCTTAAATTGGATAAAATCAAGATGGAATTGTACGGCGGCAGCGTGACCGGCTCCGCGCGACTGCCGCTTAGCGCCAGGGCGCCGGGCGGCGCTGATTTGGACATTCGCTATCTTGACATACAAGCAATGGCCAAGGCATTGCCCGCTTTCCCGGTGCGCCTGGAAGGCAAAGTCTCCGGTACGGTCAAAGGCCGATTGTCTGCCACCGAAGAAGGCCGGCCGCGCACCTGGGCAAGCAACGTGGAGGTGACCGCTCCACAGCTGCGCGTGCAGGGCATCCCGGCCGAGCGATTGAAAGGCACTATCCATTCTTGCGCCGGCAAGACTCAGTATGTCCTCCAGGGCGAAACGTTAGGAGGCACATTCACCATGCAAGGCGATCTGCCAGCATCGGCGAAGGAAGACAGGAAAGATTCATCGGGCGAACGGCCTCTAAGGAAACAGACTCAGAATATCCGTGAAGGGCTGGAACATCCCTGGCCAACGCTCCAGGCCTGTGCTTTTGTTGCCGATGAACCAGGTGGGAGCGGGCATTTTGAGCTTCGCAATGCTCAGCTGGCGCGCTTGTGGCCCCTTTATAACATCACGGGGCCTCTGGCGCTCCTCAATGGCCGATTTTCCATCTTCTTAGATTACCGGCACACCGGGCCGAACTTGGCGCCGCTGGGCGATGGCTCATTTGAGATCGTTAATATCAGTTGGGGCGACACCTTTCTTGGCGCCAGCTTGCAGGGCGACGTCCGGCTGACAGCCTCTAGCTTGGACGTTTACAACGTTACGGGCGATGTAGCCAGCGGTCTGTTTCTCGGCCAGTTCACCTTTGGACTTAGGCCCAACAGCCGTAGTTGGTTCCGAATCGATTTGCAACAAGTCGAGGCAGCGCGCTTGCTCGGGCCGCTACCGGCGGCGGCAGCGCATGTGAAAGGGCTGGTGGACATGAACCTCCGGGGCAACCTCGGCCGCGATTGGGACGGCAACGGCGGAATCACGCTGGCCCGCGGTCAGATCTACGGCCTGGAAATCACGGAATGGCGCATCCCGCTGACATTTAGCTTTTCGCCGTCGCAGGGCAGCGGTGAATTGGCCATCCGCAACAGCCAAGCTCGGCTCGCTCAAGGGCGTGCATGCTTCGAGGGCGCCTTGAACTGGGGCAACGGCTTGCGTTTGGTCGGTCTGGTGCTCTTCTATGATGTGGACTTGGGTACGCTCCTGCGGAGTGTGCCGGAAACCAGTTCTTACGCCTCCGGGCGCGTATCCGGGCGCATCGATTTGGCCGGCAACGAGATGCGTTCGCTCCACGACTTGACGGCCTTGGTGCAGATGAAGATGCGGCAGGGACAAGTCTTGCAAATGCCGGTGCTGCGGCACATCACGCCCTATCTGCGTCCCGGCGCCGCCTCCGCCCCGTTTTCGTCGGGCGAGCTTAAAGGCCACTTGGCCGGCGGCGTCTTCCGCATTGAGCATGCCGCCCTAGTGGGCGATTTCATCAAACTGCTTCTCCTCGGCGCCATCAACTTGGCCGGCAACCTGAACCTGGAAGTGACGGCCCAAACCGGGCTTTACTGCCTCCATCCGGCGCGGACTAGCGCCCTCCGGTCGCGCATTCCTCTGGTCGGCGCTATCCCGCGCCTGGTGCTTTACGAAGCCAACGCCCTGTTGGCTGCTGCCGTCGTTCATCTGCGTATCACCGGCACTGTCCGTGCGCCAGTCGTGCGTCTGGAGCCGCTGGTGATGCTCCCGGAAGAGGCGGTGCGCTTTTTCCTTGGCCGTGCCATCAGTCTGGCCATTCCTAACGTTCCTTAGCCGCGCTTTTTTCCTGTATCCCGGCCCTTCCCCGGTCGATAATGACCATACAGCCAGGACGGCCTCCTTGATCTGCGCATCGCGCCGGCAATGCAACCATCTCCGCAAAGAGACGGGGATTCAGGTGGAGGAGGATCACACCAATGTCGCGATTGGGTCAGGGACAAGGCGCGCATTGGAAGACGCCCCTGTCGGTGTTGTGCGTTTGTGGTTTCCTTTCCGCCGGCTGCTCCAATATCCTGGGCCTGACGCCGACCGGCCATCGCTTGACTGCTGAAGCCAAGGCGTTGCGTTCGGCTTATCTTGATCCGTTGTCCTTGCCGCGTGAATTGGATAAGCGCGTCGCCCCGCCTTACGTGGTCGAACCAGGGGACGTATTACTGGTGCAGCCTGCCAACTTTGAGTCGCCGGTTCGTCTGCCAGGCGACCAGACGGTGCTGCCCGACGGTACCATTCAGCTGGGCCGCTATGGGCAGATCGTGGTGGCTGGTAAAACCATCCCGCAGATCGAAGCCGACGTGCAGGCTCAGATCGAAGCGCAGGAAAAGAATGCCGGGCCTGTCACAGTGCGCCTGGTAACCCGTGTCAGCAAAGTGTACTACGTTCTGGGCGAAGTCAATGCGCCCGGCGCTTTCCCCCTTCAGGGACGCGAGACAGTCCTCGATGCCATCTTGGCGGCCGGCGGCCTGAACGAAAAAGCCTCGCGGAAATTCATCACGCTATCCCGGCCGACGCCGCCAGACGGCTGCCGCGTCGTGCTGCCCATTTGCTACAACGACATTGTGCAATTGGGAGATACGTCCACGAATTATCAGATCGCCCATGGCGACCGCATTTTCGTTCCCACGCGCAGCTGGGACGATTGCGGCCGTAACAAAATACGTCTACCGTGCCTCCGGCCGCAAACGCCCTGTCCGCCGCCAAACTGCCCCGCGGCGCCGCCGAGGACCGCTCCTGTTGCGGACCCGTTTGCCCAGACTTCAAGCATATATACCAGACGCGGTAGAGATTGACACCAGACCTAGGCGAGCGGGGGGTGTTAACCCCCCGGTTGTACATGGCGAGCGGGGGGTGAACCCCCCGGTAACATGGCGAGCGGGGGTGTGAACCCTCCGGTAGCATGGCGAGCGGAGGGTGTGAACCCCTTTCAAGGGTAGGTTTTCAAGCTACTTTCCGCGGTCGGCCAATGCTACCACCGTCCCGTCACGACGAAGCGGTCACCCAGGGTCGAGGCGTCCCTAGCCACGGCGACTGGACGGTTGGGCCAGTCACGCAACAGCCAACGCAGTAAGGGGGGCAAAGCATGGGCGGACATCGAGTTGTCGCCGGTGTTCTCCTTTTTTGGCGTCGGCTTCTTGGTAGAATTCGCGTAGTCGTTGGCGTACGCTGTTGCGTTTTTGTCCCACGAGTTGGGTGAGCAAGAGGGCGACGGCCGTTAAGGTACATGC